>NZ_JBJURI010000002.1:310699-387777 GCF_046098255.1 Paenibacillus jiangxiensis | reverse complement strand
GAGTCTGGGCCGTGTCTCAGTCCCAGTGTGGCCGATCACCCTCTCAGGTCGGCTACGCATCGTCGCCTTGGTAGGCCTTTACCCCACCAACTAGCTAATGCGCCGCAGGCCCATCCTCAAGTGACAGATTGCTCCGTCTTTCATCATGCTGCCATGCAGCAGCATGAATTATCCGGTATTAGCTACCGTTTCCGGTAGTTATCCCAGTCTTCAGGGCAGGTTGCCTACGTGTTACTCACCCGTCCGCCGCTAACTCTCAGAGGAGCAAGCTCCTCATCAAGTCCGCTCGACTTGCATGTATTAGGCACGCCGCCAGCGTTCGTCCTGAGCCAGGATCAAACTCTCCAATAAAGATGTTACGAAGTAACATCGACCTCACCGGATTTGGGTTCCACTCGACTGAGTGAATCAAATTCGGTGAGCGTTATCGAAAGAGCGATTAAGCTCATTTGAATCTGACGAGATATCATATCTCAATTCCGCAATGTCATTCATTCTGTCATAGACACGAACCAAATGACATTGCGGATCGGTTTTACGATGTAAAACCTACTCACTCGCTGTTCAGTTTTCAAAGATCAAACTTCGTCGTCGCTTCAGCTCACCGCGTCAGCAACTTTTATATCTTAACACGCCTAATCCAACTTAGCAACCCCTATTTTTAAAAAATCTAACTTCCCATACCATCCATCCCACATACACCCGTTACAATCAATGGAGAGCCTTCATCAAGAAGGCCCTCTCCGGTATATTATGCTTGATAACCCACGGTACCGTTTACTACCGTCATAAGAACCTTTTGCCCCAGCAGCTCGTCCGGGGATACTTCAAAAATGTTCTGCTGTATAACTGTAAAATCAGCGGCATACCCTTCTGATATTTGCCCTCGCTGGTCCGCTTCCCCCGCTGCTTCTGCACTCCCGGTTGTAAACAAATGTAATGCTTCCCTTATATCAAGCTTTTCGGCACGCAGATAACCACCATGGGTTTCTTCAGGCTTACGACGGGTAACCGCCGCATGAATACCAAGGAACGGATCCAGCGGCTCAATGGGAGCATCGCTCCCCCCTGCACAGGCAATACCAGCATCAAGCAACTTCCTCCATGCATATAGATACCCGGTTCTGTCAGGGCCGACTCTTTCCAGCACCCATGGAAAGTCACTTGCCACAAACCTCGGCTGAATATCCGCGGCCAATCTAAGACAAGCCATTCTTGCCACAAGTTTTTTATCCAACACCTGCGCATGGATAAATCGGTCAGGCAAACGTGCAGCCGAATCCAGTCTGTATTTTTCAATAGAGGTTAGAACCATATCCGCCGCCCCGTCTCCAATGGCATGTACTGCTATTGGAAATCCGGCGCTTCGAGCACGTAAAGTGATATCCTCCAGCTGCTCCTGACTTAAAATCGCCATCCCCCTCGTTCCGGGCGCATCATAATAAGGCTCGCGTAGCAGAGCGGTTCGACCCCCGATCGCTCCGTCGGCAAATAGTTTCACCGCCCCGATTGCCAGCCATTCATCAATCGCACCAGTCCCAAGCCCCAGTTTCTGGGCCTCCTCGAGGAAAGGATAATAAATCAATTGATGTGTTCTGAAAGCGAGTCCTTCTTCATACAGCTCCTTGTAGATACGAAGCATCGTCTCAATATTGCCGAGAAAGCGAAGATCTTCGGTATGAGATGCCGTTAGGCCCAGACGCAGCGCATCTTCACATGCCCGTTTAATGCAGGCTTTTTTGACGGCATATTCGGGCACCGGCTGAGCCTGGTTAAACGGCTGAGACGCTTCTTCATATATCCAGCCATTCAGCTGCCCCTGCCCATCCCGGCCATAAGCTCCAGACACCGGGTCAGGTGTATTCTCATCAACCCCCGCTCTCCGGAACGCTTCAGAATTACCAAGAAAGGCATGGAAGCAGGTACGGGTAAGAAAAACTGGATGTCTGTCCGTGACCGCGTCCAGTTCATGGATGTCGGGAGCAACCGCGGGCCGGAAGGCATTTTCGTTCCAATTCAGCCCCAGAATCCATTCTCCTGGCGGAGTTATTTCCGCCCGCTTGCGCAGCATTTCCAGCATTTCCACCTTGGATTTTGCTTCGGTAAAATCAAGCATCCCCAACTTCATGCCATGCATGGAGAGATGCATATGCGAATCAACCAGCCCGGGCAGCACATAGGCGCCTTCCCAATCAACCGTACGATAACTCCGGCCACTGAGCTGCAGCTTCAGGTCGTCTGTTTGTCCTATCGCAATGATTTTGCCGTTCTCAACGATAACTCCGGCTTCTTTGCTGAACCCTGTCAGCGGGGAGAGTGCTAACTTGCCGTTTTGAAATAAGGTCAAACTCATAATTGCTCACGCTCCGCTTCCAACGTACTCAATTGAATATCTGTACAGGAAATATAATGTACTGTGTCAGGAAATCGATCATGCGAAGCAGTTACTGCTGCCTTATAACCCGCTTCGATGCCGTATTGTTTAAAGTATCGAAAAGGTGAATCCCACCCGTCGGTATGTATAACACCGCCAGCCTGACCGGCAGAGAACGTTACTTTTTTCAATGGAAGGTTAAGTCCGCGGCCATCAGCCTTTGCAAAGCTTTCTTTTAAAGTCCACAGCTCATAAAAATGGTTTAAGCGCTCCTTTTCAGGACGCTGCATCAACTCAGCAAGCTCCTGCTCCGAAAAGCAAAAACGCGCCACCTCCAAATCAATTGGCCGCATTTCTTCAATATCAACGCCTAACGGTTCGGCATCCATCGCACACAGCACCCATTTTCCTGCATGAGAGACGTTGAACTGCAGCTGCGGATAACCTTCAATGAAAGGCTTGCCATGCTGTGATCGGGCAAAGCTAAGCTGATCGTTCGCCAGACGCAGCCGACCGCATGCCAGCCAGCGCACCAGCACCTCGCCCCCAAGCCCTCGCAGAGCATCTTCTTTCCGAAGAAATCTTTGAAGGCGGTTTCTTTTCTCTGCAGACACCCAGCCAAGCATTTGCTCATAGCTTGCAGCCATAGCCTCTACGGATATATCCATCGCAAAGACTTCCATATTAATATCACCATCCTTTCATTGAAAAAGACACTGCTAAGCAGACATTCAAAAAGCTAACGGTGAATGCTGCCCGATTGTTCAGCCGGGTCTGACCCCATGCTCTTATGCGGAAATAAATCCCCCTGATCGGCTGCCAGAGCGTCAGCTTGGCCCTTCGCAACGTCCACCAAGCGCAGAAGCACAATTCCTGCCGCAAAAAAGGCAATAAGCGACAAAATCCCCCAGCGGGACGAGCCTGTGAGCTGGCCTACAAGACCAAACACAAAGGGTCCGAAAATGGACGAAAATTTGCCGGTTATATTAATAAAACCGAAATATTCGCCCGTACGCTTCGCCGGGATCAATTCACTGAACAGCGATCTGGCAATGGCCTGGCTCCCTCCCTGCACCATGCCGACCAATGCCGCAAGCATATAAAAATGCAGCGCATTTGTCATAAAATAACCCAGGACAACAATTCCCAAATATACCGTTAACGAAAGCGTGAGTGTTCGCTTGGCCCCCCATGCCACGGCGATTCTGCCGAGCAGTATCGTAAAGGGAAATCCGATAAACTGCGTGATCAGCAGAGCTGTAATTAAATGAGAGGTGCCGATCCCAATCCCGCTGCCGTAGATCGTGGCCATTAGAATAATCGTGTTGATACCGTCATTAAAAAACCAGAAAGACAGCAGCAGCTTAAGCAGTTCCGGCAAACGTCTGATGTTTCGCAGCGTTTGGCCTATCCTGCTGAACCCAGCCGACCAGCTAATTATACCTGCTTGAACTGAGCCGGGCAGTTTACTCCGTCCCAGCCTTCCGCTGGCACGAAAAAGCGGCAAAGAGAAAACAAGCCACCAAAACGCCACCGTCACAAAGGTCCATTGCGTCGCCTGCAGCGAGCTTTCCAATCCAAACCAGGCCGGCTTCTGGATCATGACCATATTAACGGCCAGCAGAAGTCCACCTCCGACATAACCGTAAGCGTAGCCTCTTGCCGATACCGCTTCCCTCTGCCCGGAAGGAACGAGATCGGGCAGCATCGCATCATAAAACGTATTGCCCCCGGCAAAACCGATGGTGGAAAACACCAGCAATATGGAGGCCAGCAGCCAGTCTCCCTCGCCAACCAGGCTGAAGCCGAGCGTCGAGATGATACCGATTCCCGTAAATATTTGCAGGAAACCGCCTTTGCTGCCTGACAGATCGGCCAGTGCACCGAGCAGCGGAGACAACAGTGCGACACACAGCATGCCGATGGCATGAGTATACCCCAAATAAGAGGAAGCTGTCGTCGCATCCAGCGTTGAAGCCGCCACCGTAGCGTAAAAAACAGGCAGAACCGCCGCCAGAACGGTCGTGGCATAACCCGAATTGGCCCAGTCGTACAGAACCCAGGCCCGCACCGCTTTCCGGTTCATCCGATCCCTCCCCTTCTCCTTTGTATATACCTGATTTTAACAAAAAAGCCGACCTTGCTTCTATCCCGGCAAGGTTTGCCGTACCCAAGAGCATACCATTTCTCCATCAAGCCGGTATAAAATCCTCCCGCTAAGTATGTATTTTTGAGCCTCAACCGTTAATTTTATATCTCACCCTATCACATATCAGACCGCTCCCTGAATATACTTAATAACCAAAACAATCTGGTTGAATGCAGTGAAATCCATAAGGGGGTGCCTGACATGTCAGAATTACGCCAGCCGTCGTTTGTTGTGTCCCGCGAAGATTGGTCGCTGCATCGCAAAGGGTACCAGGATCAACAGCGCCATCATCAGAAGGTGAAGGAAGTCATCAAACAGAATCTGCCCGATCTGATCACGGAAGAAAATATCATCATGTCCGACGGAAAACAAATCATCAAAGTGCCGATACGCAGTCTAGACGAATACCATATCATCTACAACTTTCAGAAGCAGAAGCATGTAGGGCAAGGCGACGGTGACAGCCAGGTCGGCGACGTCATCGCCCGCGATCCCGCTGCCAAGCAGCCGGGTAAAGGTGAGAAAGCCGGCGACCAGCCGGGTCATGATATTACGGAAGCCGAAGTCAGTCTGGAGGAGCTCGAGGATATTCTTTTTCAGGAAATGGAGCTCCCGAATCTGAAGCGTAAAGATAAAGACGAAATTGAAGTTAAATCCATCGTTTTTAACGATATCCGCAAAAAGGGCATGCAGTCCAACATCGACAAAAAGCGGACCATCTTGGAAAATCTGCGGCGCAATGCGCGGCAGGGAAGCCCTGGAATCCATCATATCACCCCCGACGACCTCCGCTACAAAACCTGGGAGGATAAAATCGTACATCAGTCCAGCGCCGTCATCATTGCCATGATGGACACATCAGGCTCCATGGGCTCATTCGAGAAATACTGTGCGCGCAGCTTCTTTTTCTGGATGACCCGGTTTCTGCGGCGCCAGTATGAAAAGGTGGAAATTGTATTTCTCGCCCATCATACTGAGGCCAAAGAGGTTACTGAAGAAGAATTTTTTACCCGCGGCGAAAGCGGCGGCACAATCTGTTCCTCAGCCTATATCAAAGCGTTGGAAATCATCGACAAACGCTACCCTCCATCGAGCTATAATATCTACCCCTTCCACTTCTCAGACGGAGATAACTTGACCTCGGATAATGAACGCTGCGTCAAACTCATCGGCGAGTTGATGAAACGCAGCAATCTGTTCGGATACGGAGAGGTCAACCAATATAACCGCAGCAGCACCCTGATGTCCGCCTACCGTCATATTAAAGTGGATCAGTTCATGTATTACGTCATCAAGGAAAAAGGCGAGGTATATCAGGCTCTGAAAGCCTTTTTCCGGAAAAGGGAAGAAAGTCCGGCCTAAAACCTAACGCGAAAAAGGCAGCTGCTTATCGGCAGCTGCCTCTTTGATTCACCTGCACACGGAAATTATTCATCTTCCTCATAAATCGGTTGTCCCCACATACAATGGGAAGAATCGTACTTCGACAAACGGAGGGATTGCTATGACCCAAGATGAAATGGTTCTGCTGGAACGGGCGATCGCAGAAATCACCGAGATTGCAGCAGGCTTCGGCCTTGATTTTTATCCGATGCGTTACGAAATTTGCCCGGCTGACATTATATATACGTTCGGGGCTTACGGAATGCCGACCCGTTTCAATCACTGGAGCTTCGGGAAAAACTTTCAGAAAATGAAAATGCAATATGACTTCGGACTCAGTAAAATCTATGAGCTTGTGATCAACTCCAACCCCTGCTATGCCTTTCTGCTGGAAGGCAACTCCCTGATTCAAAACAAGCTGATCGTGGCGCATGTGCTGGCCCACTGCGACTTTTTCAAAAATAACGCACGCTTTTCGACATCCAACCGCAATATGGTGGAAAGCATGTCGGCTACAGCCGAACGGATCAGCGGCTATGAGCTTGAACACGGCACCGAGGCTGTAGAATCGTTCATCGATGCCGTGCTGGCGATTCAGGAGCATGTCGACCCGCAGCTGATCAAGCCGCGCCAGCTGGATAAACAGCGCTATCTTGAGCTGAAAATGCAGGAGCAGAAACAGGCGGCCAAGGAATACCGCCCTCCAGGCCAATATGATGATCTCTGGGATTTGGATGACCTGAACGACTCCGCTCCTAAAACTAAAGAGGCACAGGTATTTCCTTTTCCGCCCGAGCCTGAAAAGGATGTGGTCTGGTTCATTCAGGAATTCTCCGAGGTGCTTGAGGACTGGCAGCGGGACATTATGACCATGCTGCGCGACGAAATGCTGTACTTCTGGCCGCAAATGGAAACGAAAATTATGAATGAAGGCTGGGCCTCCTACTGGCATCAACGTATCATTCGCGAAATGGACCTTACCAGCGACGAGACGATTGAGTTTGCGATGCTGAATGCCTCCGTGGTGCAGCCCTCGCGGCAAAGCCTTAACCCCTATTATCTCGGGCTGAAAATTTTTGAAGATATTGAACGGCGCTGGGACAATCCGACACAGGAGGAACAGGAACGCGGAGGCCGGGTCCCCAACCAGGGGCGCGACAAAATATTTGAAGTGCGGGAGTTCGATTCCGACACCTCATTTATCCGCAACTACATGACCAAGCAGCTGGTGGAGGATCTTGACTTATATGTATTCGAAAAACGGGGGCCGGATTGGAAAATCACGGATAAATCCTGGGAAAATATCCGCGATCAGCTCGTTTTTTCCCGTATTAACGGCGGAGTTCCATACCTAGTTGTGCAGGATGGCGATTATATGCGGACCGGCGAGCTCGTTTTAAAGCACCACTATGAGGGTGTTGAGCTTGACCTTAAATATTTGGAGCGCACCCTCCCTTACCTTCATTCTCTATGGGGAAGAACCGTGCATCTGGAAACCATTGTGGAAGACAAGAAGGCCATGTTCTCCTATGACGGCAGCAAGCACTACCGGAAGTTTTTATAACAGCCTGGGCATTCTTTCGTATTTTGCAAGACGCTCCGAGAACGAACCATTCCTACAATCGCTGTTGACCCTCCGGGCCAAAGGCGAACGCTGCGCTTTTCCGGAATTGCTTCGTCCTCTCCGCTGCTCCGTGCAGTCCTGCTAATTATACCGAAAAGAAATCGCTAGGTTCTTGCTATTTCTGATTAAAAAAGGTCAAGAACAGGATGCTCAAATTCCCCCTGTTCTTGACCTTTTGTACTTTCTCCCCGCACATCATGCTGGTTGCGGGCATTTGAAAACCACTAAGGAGACAGCCTCTATAGCAATGAGTGAGCTTGCTCAACCAGCGAGGCTATCGCGTTCGATTGGCAGCATAAAATTCACTCATGAACGCTATAAAGACAGCTTGGCCTTGTAAGCTTTTGAGTATTGATCGGCAGCCAAAATGGCGTCAAGCACGTCGTCCGCCGTCACCTTGAACGGGAGATTGGCAGCCGTCTCCCCTTCTTTGGTGGCCGCTTGTGCAACCCGATACAGGTCCTCGACCGGGGTATCCTTTAACTTCAGATTCTCAAGCGTAACCGGCAGGTCCAGCTGCAGATAAAAATCGATATACCGCTCGATTTCATGCAGCGGCCGCTGCTCAAGCGCAAGCTGCACGAGCGTTCCGAAGGCTACCTTCTGTCCGTGCGTCATATGGTGAATCTCGCCTTCAAGCACCGTAAACCCGTTGTGGACCGCGTGAGCGCCTGCCAGGCCGCCGCTTTCAAAACCCAGGCCGCTAAGCAGCGTGTTGGCTTCCACAACAGCTTCCAGGGCGGGGGTAACCACTTTTCGCTTGACCGATTCGTAAGCCAGCACCCCGTAATCAAACAGCACTTCCTCACATTTCTTAGCGATGGCCTCAGCGGCAAGTGTAGGAAGCCCTCCGGCCATAGTGGTCGCTCTCGCTTCGATGACCGCGCGGGCTTCGATCCATGTTGCAAGCGCATCGGCAATTCCGGATGCCAGGAAAAGCGGAGGAGCACCAGCAATGACCTTCGTATCCACCAGGATAAGATCCGGATTTTTGCGGTAGAAGGAATAGGATTCAAATTCTCCCGTGTCGGAATAAATAACGGACAGGGCACTGGTGGGAGCGTCTGTCGAAGCCGTGGTCGGAACAATGACACATACGGCGTTTAGCCGATCATTTACCGCCTTGGCCGTGTCCAGTGTTTTGCCGCCGCCAACGCCGATCACAATATCCACATTGCTGCCCTTGCCCTGTTCCGCCAAACGCTCGATTTCGCTGCGCGAGGCTTCCCCGCCGAACTCGGCTTTCACTGCCGCAATACCGGACTGTTCGAGACTGTTGGCAACCCGGCTGCCCGCAATATCCCAGACAACGTCGTCCGCAATCACCAATGCAATGCTGCCGAGTCCTTTTACATACTCTCCTGTTTTATCAACCACATTTTTGCCTTGAACATACTTTCCCGGACTGATGAATACTCGTTCTGTCATACTTCACCCTCCTTTTCCTTATTCACTTCAAATATTACCCAAAGAAGCTTCCGGAATTCAATTGCAAATGTAATATTTTACAAACTGTCAATCGGCAAAGTATAGGGCTTCCGCTCACGATAAATCGTTAATTCCTTGTAACCTGCCTCAAGGGCGGCTTGTAAGGCTTCATCCAGCAGCCTTCCGATATCATCGGGAAAGTGGGAGTCCGAGGATAAGGTAATGGGTACGCCTTGTTCAGCAAGAACGGATAAAAATAACGGACTTGGACAGCTTTCCGCAACCGGGTACCGATAGGCCAATCCTGTATTGATCTCGGTCCCTACACCGCTGCGGATCATCTCCTCGGCCACCTCGCGATAATATGGAAGCAGAACAGCTTCATCAGCCGGGCGGAAATTGAATACTTTGAGATTGTCGGGATGAGCGATAAATTCAAATATTCCTGATCTGCAGGCTCCTTTAAGAAGCTCAAAATAACGGCCATACGTCTCCAGCACATCCATTTGCGCGAACCGGTCCTGAGTATCCGGATTGTCAAACCCCCATCCATCCATATAATGGACAGAGCCAATGACATAATCCCAGTCATAGCCTGACAGCAAACGTTCAAGTTCAGCCTCCGCGCCGGCGAAATAATCAGCTTCTACTCCAAGCAGCAGATCAGGACGATCTTTTTTAGCTTCTATCACAAATGAAACAAATTCATCGAGAGACGCGACACACACTTGGTCCAGCCATTGCCTCTGAATAAGACCGACCGGGCTGTCGTCCAGCAGCAAATGCTTCTCATAATAGGCTCTGCATTCGCGAAAACGGTAGAGATGATCAACCACGCCAAATACAGAAATACCTTTGGCTCGTCCTGCAGTCAGGTAGCGGTCCAGCCAATCACTGCTGAAGCAGCCCTGGCGCATCCTGTGACTCAACTGTCCGGTCAATTGCCCAGCCCATTCAAGAGAATGATGCTCTTCTTTGCCGGACGAGCAGTTCGTATTCCTCAGCGCTTCCAGTGTTCGTGACAGCCAGCGATGTGAATAAGGTCCTTCTTCCAGATGAAAATGCAAATCTACCTTCAATGCGCTGCACTCCCCGCTTTTAAAGTTACAGCCGCTCGGAAACTGTCCATAGAGCGCATAGCTGGTGATGGTTCCAGGCCTAGGCATTGGCAAATTAGCGGTGCGATGGCAAGCTGAGGCAGCGGCTGACTATCCTCCAGTTGGACGGGAATATCGATGTTCATATAGAGCGGGACAAGCCGCTCCTCCACTGCTGTTCCCCCATGCTGGCCGCTTGTGTTCATCCCGTGATCTGCTGTGACAACGACCCGATAACCCTGCGACAGCCATACGGGAACCAGAACTGCCAGCAATCCATCAGCCGTTCTGACGGCAGCCTCATATTCCTTGCTGTCACCGCCGTACTGATGCCCCGCATCATCAATATTCATCGAGTGT
Organism: Paenibacillus jiangxiensis; assembly: GCF_046098255.1. Classification (NCBI taxonomy): domain Bacteria; kingdom Bacillati; phylum Bacillota; class Bacilli; order Caryophanales; family Paenibacillaceae; genus Paenibacillus; species Paenibacillus jiangxiensis. Next base: position 377,362 of record NZ_JBJURI010000002.1, on the reverse strand, counting down.
ATATACAAAAAGTCAGGGCTATGGTGGACACGCAAATGCTCCGCATCCGCAAACAAATGGCTGTCCGGATAATGATCCTCGAAATAGAAAATGCCATGCTGAATCGGCTTGCCCGCATCGTGCTGCTGACGATCCGTCAGCGGATTGAACGGAGCGGAGTTATACAGCTCGCTTACCCAATGATAGGAGGCCGCAGCCGTGATCAAATTCGCCTCTGCTGCCAAATGGAAGACACTTTTCTCCTTGCTCAGCCGGACCACCGAATTCGTAGTTATCCCGTTTTGATGAGCCGGGACTCCTGTCAGCAGCACTTCATACAACGGCCGGGACAGACTCGGCAATTCGGACCACACCTGACGGCAGGCCAGCTCGCCCTGTTCGACCAAATGCTCCATGAAGCCCATATACTTTCTGGCTGCGTCGTATCGCAAGCCATCGAGCACAACGACGATACATTTATTTTCTGAATGCATCACTTTCTCCACCTCTCATTTCGCTTCAATCCATTGCAAATGACGGGACTTGACCAGAGGAAGCCATTCTTTCGGCGGGGCCACATTGCTCACCACAGTATGCACCTCGCGGATCGGCGCAATTTCCACAAATGCCTCCCGGCCGATTTTCGAGTCATCCGCTAGTACAATGGTTTGCCCGGCATTTTCTATCATCAGACGGGACATGCTTGTTTCCTCGATATCGTAGTCGCTAATTCCCCGCTTCACAGAAATTCCACCGATTGAAATAAACGCTTTATCCACACGAAATCGGGACAAGGTATGCTCGGCTACAGAACCCGACATGGATTGTTGCTCAGGATTCAAATCTCCACCAATCACGATGATTTTTCCTGAGAAACGTCCGGAGTTTAAAGATTCCATTAAGTAATAAGCCACCGCGATGGAATTGGTCAGCACCGTGAGCCGCTCCCGGTCGGCAATAGCCTTGGCCAGCTCCAGCGCAGTCGTTCCAACGTCAATGACAATCGTATCGCCGGATGCAATCAATTCGGCAGCCTTGCGGCCTATTCTCTCTTTTTCCTCTGCTTTTACCGTTTGACGCTGCAAATAAGGAGGCTCATAGGCGCTTGGCTTGACAGTTATCGCCCCGCCATACACCCGCTTCACAAGACCTTCCCTTTCAAGCAGAAGCAAATCGCGCCGTACCGTTTCCTCTGAAACCTCACACTGCGCTGACAGCTCCGCCACTTTTACCTGGCCTTCCAGTTTTAGCTGCTCCAGGATGAATTTTTTTCGCTCCTCCGACAAAATAGACATTCATCAGGCACCTTCTTTCTCCAGCTCCAATAAGTTTGCAGGGTCGAGGCTGATGCGAATTTGCTCTCCTTCCCCGGGCCTCTGTGAACGACCGTCGTTTAACAGGTCAATCGTCAAACGGACTTCCGCTGCGTCTACCGTATAGCGCAAAATATTCCCCAGAATAGCTACGTTGTTTACCCTGCCTTCAACAACCTTCTTCTCTGTTCCCGTCTCCCGGTCTGCCGGCAGTAATGTGATCGCTTCAGGACGGATAGCGAAGCTGTCTCCCGCAGCTTCCACCCCGCCGAAGAGACGGATGGCCTCTGCGCGGGTAAGCAGGTTGTAGCTGCCCATGAAGCGTGCAACAAATTCCGTTCTGGGCCGGGTATACAGGGTTTCCGGTGTTCCTTCCTGCACAATGCGGCCTTGATTCATCACACATACCCGATCCGACATAATCAGCGCTTCTTCCTGATCATGTGTAACGAAAATCGTCGTCATGTTAAAACGCTTCTGAATGTCTCGAATTTCCGTACGCAAGCTTTTGCGGATTTTGGCATCCAAAGCGCTGAGCGGTTCATCAAGCAGCAATACTTTGGGCTGAACGGCCAGGGAACGCGCCAGGGCTACACGCTGCTGCTGTCCTCCGGACAACTGCTGGGGATACGAATCCCGTTTCTCTTCCAGATCGACAACCGCCAACAGTTCATTGGAGCGCTGGCGCCGTGCTTCCTTTGCAGCCCCCCGCATTTTCATGCCATACTCAATATTTTCCCTTACCGTCAGGTTCGGAAACAGCGCATAGGATTGGAACACCATCCCCACCTCCCGGTTCCGTGGAGGCAGCTTGCCGATATTTTTGTTATCCAGAATAATACTTCCTTCATCGATCTCGGTAAGACCCGCAACACACCGCAGCAGGGTGCTCTTCCCGCAGCCTGACGGACCAAGCAGCGTCACCAGCTCGCCTTCGTGTATTTGCAGATTCACCTGATCCAGCACCTGGGTTTCTCCGAACGTTTTGCGGATCTCACGCATTTCCAGATATGCATTCACCCCTGTTGCCCTCCATTCATACGCTTGCCCAGCTTCATAAATACCGTGGACAAGATGAAAATGAAAATAAAATACGAAATTGCAATCGCGCTCGCCAAATGCCCGCTCGTATTCATTCGTTCAACCAGATAAATCTGAACGGTCTTGATATGTCCGCCCACCAGCATATTGGTCAGCACAAATTCTCCGAACAATACTGAAAACGATAAAAGTGTGGAAACAAGCACACCCGGCCATATATTGGGCACGATCACACTGCGGAACGCTTTGATCGTGCTTGCTCCCAGCAATTCCGCCGCATTCAGCAGCTCCACCGCCGATACGGTAAGCAGGCTGTTGCGGATGCCCTGATACATATAAGGAAGAATGGCAATAAAATACGCTCCGATGAGCAGATAGACGGTACCTGAAATATTAAACGGTCCGCTGGAGTAAGCACGAATCAAGCCGACCGCCGCCACAACGCCGGGAACTGCATAAGGCAGTACGACAATACCTTTCATCAGCACTTCCCATTTCGGAAAATAGATTGTAATGATAAAAACCGCCGGCAGCATAATGACAAGACTTAAAGCTACACTGATCAGACATAAATACAGGGAGGTCCATAAAGACTCAAGGAACCGCAAATCCTTGAACATCTCGCCAAACCATGCCAGCGTCCACTGCTCGGGAAGCAGACTGTCCTGCCAATTCATGGCCAAGGCGTACAGTCCGGTTACCGCCAAGGGCAGCAGCAAATAAATCATCAGGAGAAGCATGAGCAGCCGGTTGATCCATCCCGTTTTGGAACCCGTCATGATCGAGCCTCCCCCTTTGTATTTTTCCAGAACAGCATTCGCGGGCTTCCGGGCTTTCGCAGCGGCCTCTCCGCCTTTGCGGAGCTGAAAGCTTCCGTGCGTTTAGCCATTCTCGAATTCAGGAAAACGGCCAGGAATGTAGTCAAAGCAAGCACAACGGCCAGTGCGCTTCCCAGTTCCGGCTGATTGACCACATCCCCGGCAATCAGGGAGCTGATGCGGGTTGCCAGCAAATTGTAGTTGCCCCCGACAAGCGCATAGGCGGTGGCGTAAGCGCCCATTGAGTTTGCGAACAGAATGCCCATCGTCCCGAAAATCGCCGGCGCCAGCACTGGCAGGCCGATCGTTCTCCAGAACTGCCACGGGCTTGCTCCCAGCAGGGAAGCCGCCTCCTGCCACTGATCGCGGATTCCATAGAACGCTGGATACAGGAGCAGCAATGAAAGCGGCACTTGAAAGTACACATAGACAAGGGCAAGCCCTGTCCAGCTGTACAGGTTGAAATCATCAAATACGCTCCAGCCCCATTGCTGGAATAACAGCGTAAATATTCCGTTATTCCCGAGCAAAATAATATAGGCGAAGGCCAGCGGAATGCCGGAAAAGTTGGATGTCATGTTGGAAATCATAAGCAGCCTATCCCGAATGGCAGGAGCAAAGCGCGTTACCGAGTACGCGCTGATTAATCCGATGACAATGCCGGCAAGGGTAGAATATACGGAAATCAGGATGCTATTTTTAATGGCCTGCAAATAATAGGAGCTTTTAAAAATAGTAAAGTACTGGATCAACGTAAAGCCTGGCTGGCCTTTTTCCCGCAAGCTTCCTGTCACCATCGACAATAACGGTACAAGCTGAAACGCCGCTATCATCAACGCAAAAGGCAGCAATCCGAGGGCAAGCCAGCGGATTTTCTGTTTCACGCCTCCACTCTCCTTACCTTGAAAATAAGCGGAACGCCTTCTAAGGTATTAAGAAGACGTTCCTAAAAAATGACGGCTTGTCCCCGGATCAGTTCATGTGTACCAGTACACGCTCCTGCCACAGCTGAGGAAGCGTCTTCGCGGTCTCTTCCCATACTTTGTAGTCATTTACTGGCTTAACATTTTTGTATTCATCGACAGGCAGCAGCTTGGCAGCCACATCTTCAGGCAGTTGAACATTGTCGCGGATCGGTCTGGCATAACCTTTCGCCAAATTGATCTGCCCTTCATCGCTCAGAATATATTCGCGGGCCAGCTTGGCCGCATTCGGATGCGGAGCCCATTTATTGATGATGGTCGCATAACCGCTCATTACGCTGCCTTCCTCAGGGATTACAACGTCAAATTGATCCTTGTTAATCGCGTCCCGGTCGTTCAGGTTGTTAAAGTCCCAGGCAATCATCACTTCCACTTCGCCTTTTTCGATATTGGCGCGGGAGCCCTCAGCGTTGGACAGGCGTCCCTGCTTGGCAAGCTCTTCAAAATAGGCGATACCCGGTTCAATATTCGACTCATCGCCGCCGTAAGCAATCGCTGCCGCCAATACGGTCATTTGCGCCTGAGCCGCTTTCGTTACGTCGCCAACAATGATTTTATAATTACCGTTTTTCATATCCTCCCAGCTTTGCGGAGGGTTTTGCACCTTGTTTTTATTAGTCAGAAAAGAAATCGATCCTGTGTAGCCAATGATCCAATGACCATCCTTATCCTTGGCCCAGTCAGGAATCTCGTCCCAGTAAGATGTTTTGTACGGCTGAGTGACTCCCTGTTCAACGGCTACCGGAGCAAATGCGCTGCCCACATCACCGATATCCGCGGTTGGCTTGTCCTTCTCAGCTTCGAATTTGGCAATTTCCTCGGCACTGGACATATCCGTATCTGTGTGAGAAATTCCATATTTTGTATTCAGTTGATCCCAGGTATCCTTCCAGTTCGCCCAGGTATCCGGCATGCCGACGCTGACGACCGTGCCTTCTTTTTTCGCGTTCGCCTCAATCTCCTCAAGAGTAAGCTGCTCCGTCTCCGCAGCCACTTCAGCACCGGACGACTGATCTTGCGCCCCGCCACAAGCGGCAAGCAGCATCACACATAAACAGAGCATCATGCCAACAGACAAATACTTCCTGAATGAATGTTTCATCATTTCTCTCCCTCCAATTTTTGTTGTTTGTTGTGGATTATTATCTGATTGTTGTGGCTTTCACGTTTCAACTATAATTCTCTATTATTTACGCAGCATTATGTGAACTGAATTGTTATGTAAAAATACGAGAATCATTCTGCCGACTGGAGCATTTCTTTCACATGTTATGAGGCGCTCCGAGAACGAAGCATTCCTACAATCGCTGTTGACCCTCCGGGCCAAAGGCGAACGCTCCGCTTTTCCGGAATTGCTTCGTCCTCTCCGCTGCTCCGTGCATCCCCATACTAAAAAACAACAAAGAGAAATCGCTAATCTTCTGCGATTTCTCCTTCGACGGCACAAAAATAGGTCGAGAACAGAGTATGTTTTCCTCTGATCTCGACCTCTATCTTCTGATGCCCATGCCTGCACTTCTGTCAATTTAGGAAACATAACATGAAGGAGCTTTTTCAACCTCTTCCGATGGTTTGCGCACAACTCAATACACACATTATCGTAGGTTAGCTTTACGGATCTTGCTTCCTGTCATAAAGCAGGCCGCCAGCCAATTCTCGTAATCACTACATGCGTACTGAGAGTCGCGGTCAGGTTGATGAACTAAGTCCGCAGCTCTCTCGGTACTGACTCTGGCACGTCCTGCAGACAGCACAAAAGGCCGGGAACAGGGGAAAAAACTTGATCCTGTTCTCGACCTTTTTACCAAAAAGAAATCGGAAGGAATTGGCGATTTCTTTTTGTTTTTTAGATAGCTGGATGCTCGAAGCAGCGGAAAGGACGAAGCAATTCCGGAAAAGCGGCAGCGTTCGCCTTTGGCCCCGAATTTCTACCTCATCAAGAATAATTCATTGAAATTTGGGGCCAACAGCGATTGTAGGAATGCTTCGTTCTTGGAGCGCCTCAGAACAACAAAAGCTGCAAAAATGAGAGCAAGATTATTCATACCGCAACGCATCAATCGGCTTCAGCTGTGCCGCTTTTCGTGCCGGATACACCCCGAAAATAATGCCGACCGCCATGGAGGAAAGAAAGGAATAAAGCGTCGGCTCAAGTGTCAGCTCGATGGATAGATTCGCCACCTTCTCAAGCAGCTTGGCCGTACCAAGACCAAACAACACTCCTGCTACCCCGCCCATAAGACTCAGAATAACCGCCTCAATCAGGAATTGGCGCATGATGTCTCCGCGCTTCGCTCCAATTGCTTTGCGTATGCCGATTTCTCTGGTCCGTTCCGTAACGGATACGAGCATAATGTTCATGATTCCGATCCCGCCGACGACGAGTGAGATGGCGGCAATACCTGAAAGCAAAGTTGTCATGACGCTGCTTATGCTCTCAGCCGTCTCCAGAATTTGCGATTGGTTGGTTATCTGGAAATCATCCTCTTCACTGGACATCAGCCCGTGTGAGGTCCGCAGTGCTGTGGTAATCTCATTTTGCGCCTGGGTCATTGCTTCGGCCGATTCGGCGGAAGCATAGATGGTCCGGATCGTGGTAATGCCCAATCTGGCCTGCGCCGTGGTTACGGGAACGATGATCCGGTCGTCGTTGTTGGTCATCCCAGAGCTTCCCTGCGATTTCAGTACACCAATCACGGAAAATGGAACCTGATTAATTTCGATTCTTTCGCCGATCGGGTTCGGATTCGAAGGGAACAGGTTAGTCACCACCTCACTGCCAATGACGGCGACATTTTCATGATTGTTATATTCGTAGTTGTTAAAGAACCGTCCAGATTGCACGGAGGTGCTGCGCACTTCAAGGAAAGACATGCCTGTACCTTCCACGCTTGTATTATAGTTCTCTGATCCGGCGACGATCTGCAAGTTGGAGGAAGCGCTCGGTACAGCGCCAGCCACACTATCCTCCTCTGAAATGGCGTCCACATCCTTCTGCTTCAGGGTATTTGAAGAACCAAAGCCCATATTGATCCCTCCCGAGCTGGACTGGCCCGGGGATATGATGAGCAGATTGCTGCCGAGCCCGCTGATCGAGGAAGTCACACTCGAAGATGAGCCTTTGCCGATCGCAACCATGGCGATCACCGCAGCGACCCCGATAATGATGCCCAGCATTGTCAGAAATGAGCGCAGCTTGTTGGACTGTATGCTGCGGATGGATACGCGGATAATTTCCAGGAAGCTCATCGCACCGACTCCTCCTGTCCGGCAATGACCCGGTTTTCCACCTGTGCGTCCGAAACAACCTGACCATCGCGGAAGTGAATGTTGCGCTTGGCATAAGCCGCAATTTCCGGTTCATGGGTGACAATGATAACCGTCTTGCCCATATCGTTCATCCTCTGGAAAATGCCCATGATACCCGCAGTCGTCTTCGTATCCAGCGCCCCGGTCGGTTCGTCCGCCAGAATGATGACCGGATCATTAACGATGGCCCGTGCAATAGAGACACGCTGCTGCTGACCGCCGGACAGCTCATTAGGCTTGTTGTACAGCCTTTCACCAAGACCAACGCTGTTCAATGCCTCAATGGCCCGCTTGCGCCGTTCCCGTGCGGGGATGCCCCCATACATCATGGGAAGCTCCACATTGGAGATTGCTGTCGTGCGTGGCAGCAGATTAAAGCTTTGGAATACAAAGCCGATCTTCTGGTTGCGGATAATAGCAAGTTCATCGTCATGGGCATCCAGAATGGAATAACCGTCGAGAAAAAAATGGCCTGATGTCGGCTTATCCAGACATCCGATCATGTTCATCATCGTGGATTTCCCTGAGCCGGAGGGGCCCATAATGGTGACGAAATCCCCCTCTTCGATGGTCAGGTTTACCCCTCGCAGCGCATGAATTTCCTGATCCGCTATCGTATATATTTTTCTAAGGTCTTCGATTTGAATGACTGGTTTCATCATGGTCGGCCTCCCGATCTGCCGCTTGAGAATCCACCACCACCGCCAGGGAATCCACCGCCCGCGCCGCCTCCCATGAAGCCGCGCTGCTGCTGACTATTGCTGGAAGTGGACGAAATGTTGGTCTGAGCCGGTATGGTGATTGTATCGTTCTCGCTCAGGCCCGAATTGATTTCAACCTTGTCGGCCGTATAATACCCAACCTTTACAGGCGTAAACTGAATGCCTCCGCCGCCTCTTTGAGCCGACTGACGGCCGCTGGAAGCTCCGGTTTGCTTCTCGGATGCGCCTTCTTCTTCATTTGCGCCGGATGTGGAATTGGACTGTCCGCCAGTGACTAGCATAACCCCGTCCTGTTCTCCACGGGAGATCAGAGCCGTTGCAGGAATGTAGAGCACATTTTCATGTGTGCCCTGATTGATGGTTACATCCATGGTCATGCCGGTTTTCAGCCTGCCGTCCTTGTTCGTAATCGATAAATTCACCTCATAGGTCGTTACCCCCGAATCTGTCGTTGCTTCCGGCGAAATGGAGGTTACCTTGCCCGCAAAGGTTTCATCCGGATACGTATCCGTTACGAATGTCGCAGTCTGTCCGACCTCAATGGAGCCAATGTCGCTTTCACTCACAGCCGCGCTGACATTGAGCGTGGTTGCATTGGAGTTGTTCATTACAATAAACGGTGATTCGGGAGCCGTGCCGACATCGCCGTTGACCTGCAAAATCACGCCATCCCACGGTGCTGTCAGCACCAGCTTCTCGAGGTCGCTTTTACTTTGTGCAAGCTTCGTCTCGGCTTGCTGAACAGAAGATTTGGCCTGCACAAGTGACGTCTCCTTAGGCGGAGACATCAGCTCCTCCATTTGGGCCACCGTCGAGTTATAAGATATCTGGGCTTCCTTTATCGCCTGCTCATCGGACTTTACCGCATTGTTGTACTGCAGCTGCGTGCTGTCATATTCATCCTGCGCACTGTCTACCGCATCCTGGGCTGTTTTAAGCTCGGAGGCCGAGATGGCGTCCGCATTATACAAATACTGCTGATCCTCCAGCTCCTGCTGGGCGGACGCCAGCGCCTTCTTGGCCTTATCCAGGCTCATCTTGGCGGATTGCACATCTGTGGAATTTTTCGCCGAATCAAGCGCCAGCTCCGCCTTGTCCACACTGGCCTGCTGCTGGTCGATTTCCGCGGCCGTCGCCGTTTCCTGTGCTTCTGTCAGATTCGCCTTGGCGACTTTGAGGTTGGCTTCGGCTTCACGCACCGCCTGCTCGGCATCGGTGCCGTCCAGCCGGGCAAGCACCTGTCCGGCTTTGACTACGTCGCCGACTTTAACATTGACCGCCGTCAGCTTGCTATCATCCGAAGAAGTGAAGTTCAGATTGATCTCCTTGGAGGCCTCCACCGTACCGGTAACCTCCAGAGTCTTGCTTACGTCCCCGCGCTGTACCTGAACGGTCTGGTTCACAGGGGTCATGGCCGGCTGTTCATTCATTTTCAAATAGCCGTATACTCCTGCCGCAGCAGCGATCACCACAATTCCCGAAATGATAAGCGTTTTTTTTCTGCGTCTTCTTCTTAACCCGCTTAGCGGGTCCGCCACTGCCGATTCTGCCATCCGACTTTCCCTCCATTATTTAAAAACGGCTTGTTTTTATTCCGTTATGAAATCCAAGGCTGATCCAATACCCGCTGTGCCTCGTCGATTTGCAATACCATATCTTCCAGCTTCCGCTGTGCCTGGTTTACACTCTGCTCCGCCTTTTTAACCTCCAGCTTGGTGATCAGGCCGCGCGCGTATTTTTTCTCGGCCAGCTTCAGCGCGTCCTGTGCTGTCGCCAGGGTAGTCTGCTGCTGCTCATACTGATCATGCAAATTTTGCAGATTGTAATAAGTGCTGCTGATGGATTCCGCGAGCTCCTTTTTGCTTTGTGTCAGCGCCTGATTAGCTTCATCCACACTCATCTCGGTCAATTCCAAATCTCCATCACTGTTATAGGAGAAAAACTTAAGATCCAGTTTAGAGGACTCCACATTCTGCTCCTTCTCCCATATGGTCGGATCCTCACTAATTATTTTTTGTGTGTATGCCTCTAGCTCGAGCTTCTGCAGAGGCGTGTACATAGGGTGGTCTTTCAGGTTATAAACCGTATCCTTCCCAGCACCAATGGCATGATTCAGGGACTCGCGTTCCTGTGCCAGTGCCGATTGCGCTGTTGCCAGCGCTTGCTCCGCCTCAACACGGGTCTGAATCGCAGACTTGTGGTCAGAGACTGAGATTTTGCCTTTCTCTGCCTTGGCAGCCGCCGCCTGCTCTTCCGAAAGGGCAATTTCAAGCGACTCCTCCGCTTCTTCCACGCTGCTTTCCGCCGACAGCACCTTGTAATAAGTCTGCACCGTGCTGTATGCGATCTGCTGCTTTACCGTATTGATGTTTTTGGATGCCGCGATATACGACATATTGGACTGGGTATAGCTTTTCCATGCCGAAACAGCCTCGGAGTTGCCGGATCCGTCTGCAGGAATATACTCCAGTTTGTCGGCTGCATTTTCGAGGGAAATGCCGTTGCGTTTATATGTATTTAACGCTTGCTGCAAGCTGTAGCTGTTTTCAATCCCGAGCTCAATCGCCTCCTCAAGCGTCAAGATCGAACCGCCCGTGTAGGTCGCCTCTGCCGCCGACACGGCTGAAGACGCATCGGCAACAGAGGCCGAGGTGGCCGAGGTGACTGAAGCCAGAGCTTCACTCGAATCGCCTGCCACAGCCGTCTCCGCATGGGCAGGAAGGGTATAAGCCGACAAAGTGCACAGCAGCACTGCTGCGGCTGCCTGCTTTTTCATAACCTCATCATCTCCTTTGTACTGCTCTTTCCCTAGCCATTTTAGAAATGGAATGTGTCAAACAGATGTCCAACTTAACAAAAAAGGATGCCACAACCTGTTCGGTTGAGACATCCTGCCTGTTACTCTTCTATTTTATTGGTGTCGTTCAGGGATACTCGAAAAACGGTCATCCCGCTGCCGCTTTGCTGCAGCACCAGATCGCCGCCGAGAGAACGGGCCATCATGCGGCTGAACGGCAGACCAATGCCCAGCCCCCGCACGAGATGCTTCTTGTCTTCCCCACGATAAAATCTTTCAAAAATAAGCGCCTGTTCTGTCGGCGGAATACCGGCTCCCCAGTCTGTAACATCTATTTGCGCCTTCCCGCTTTCTTCAGACAGGGCAACTTCAATTCTTGCGGGCTTCCGGACGGATGCCTGCTTGGCATTGTTCAGCAGGTTGTACAAAATTTGCTGGACCCGCAAAGGATCCGTCTCGAGCAGTATGTCCTTGGAAGGCAAGCGCAGTTGAACGTCCACCTCGCCAGCATCCTGGATCATCTGCCATTGCCGGACGAGCTCGCTCAGCAGCTCATTCATGTGGGTCTGTTCCTTGTGAACCTTAACGTCTCCTGTGGCAAATGAGTTGAAATCGAGCAGGTCCTCCACCATACTTTGCAGCCTGTTTGTTTCTTTACGGCAGATGGCCAGAAACTCCTTGGCTTCGTCGCCTGTAACAATGTCCTCCTGTACAGCCTGAATCAATCCGCTGATGGAAGTGACGGGCGTTTTCAGCTCATGGGTGACACCTGCCAGCAGCTCTGTTCTCATATGTTCCAGATGCTTTAAGCGGTCCGCCATTTCTTCAAACGAGATCATCAGCTCGTAAAATTCGCGTTCCCTGACGTCTTTTTGCAAATTTACGTCATAATTGCCCGCGACGATTTGTTCGGCCGCTTCGGCCAGCACGCCGATCGGATGGGACAGCTTGCGGGTCAGCAGATAAATGACAACCCAACCCAGCAGCCCCAGACTGAGCAGCAGGATGGCCAGCATCCGCAGCTGCCACGGATCGCCGACCAAAACTTTTTCCGGCTGCAGGACGATCACCCAGCCCAGAGTACTGCCGTTATACTGGATCTCTTTTTGCACAGCATAAAATTTCATTCCCTGCCGGGGACCGGCGGCGATTATCTCCACCCTGTTGCTGGTTCCGGTAATACTCTCCACCTTCTCCAGCAATTCGTGAGGCAGCTCGGGAAAGCTGCCGGACAGGATCTGCTTGTCCTTATCCAGAATGAGAAATCTCGGGGCCTCGTTAAACGGAATCATTCTTCTCCTCCGCTCCACGTCCCTGAATAGATCCGGTCCAAGCTGCAGCTTTCCGTTATCTCCGACAATCCGGTCCGCCGTCTCGGCAGCCAGCAGCTCCATAAAATCAACCTGTTTTTGTTTCTCGTAATAACGTATAACGCCAAAAGATAAAATACCGATAGAGAGGAGACCAATACATAAAGTCAGCAGATAACGAGTGGTCCAGTAACGAAGCAGCGAAGTTCTCTCTTTACGACTCCTGAACACAGAACTGATACCCCAATCCCCGTAATGTGCGGATTTCGCCCTCTTCCGCGGGCCACCCCTCCAGCGTTTTCCGAATCCGCTTCACCGCCAAATCCACGGCCCGGTCGCTTCCCTCATAGTCCATGCTCCATACCTGGTCCAGCAGATGGTTGCGGGTGAAGGTCTGATTCGGATGCTTGGCCAGAAATAACAGCAGCGCCAGATCTCTTGGTGTAAAATGCAGTTCTTCGTCCCCCAGATGCACCGAATGTGCCATAAAGCTCACCCTTAAGCTCCCAAAGCTTCGCTGGCCCTGATTTTGTACGCCACTGCTGCGTCTCAGCACGGTCCGGACTCTCGCAACGACCTCTTCACCGACAAAAGGCTTCGTTATATAATCGTCCGCCCCAAGATCCAAGCCCTTCAGCTTGTGATTCGTCTGTCCCAGCGCCGTAAGCATGATGACCGGGCATTGGCTGTGCCTGCGGATTTCCTCAAGCAAAGCCCACCCGTCATGATCCGGAAGCATGACATCCAGCAATATTAGGTCCGGTTTGAGCATTTGCGCCTTATTTAACGCTTCTCTGCCTGTAAATGCCTGCTCGGCACGATAGCCCGCCTTTTCAAGATATGCCTTTAAAACCCGTGAAATGGATAGCTCGTCCTCCACCACCAAAATGACTTCCATCGGTTCAATCACTCCAAGCTCTGCCTGCCTCATTTTCGAACATTATACTCCATGACGCTTGAAGGCTTCAAAGCTTATTGGGCATGTCAGGTTATCGCACCTGATTCGGGCTGTTCTACATCACTTCAAGCTTCTAAAAAGAGCGAGTATTGGTGGTCGGATTTCCACCAATACTCGCTCTTTTTTCCATACATGCCGTTAAGTAGGGGAATGCACGGAGCAGCTTAGAGAACGAAGCAATTCCGGAAAAGCGGCAGCGCTCGCCTTTGGCCCGGAGGGTCAACAGCGATGGGAGGAATGCTTCGTTCTCGGAGCGTCTCACAGTGCTCGTTCACCGGTTAAGCAAGCTTCCCACATAACGCAAAAGATCGTTGGCGCTGGTTGCTGTATAGCCATGCTCCTCCACGAGTCTGTTGATGACTTCATTCATGCGCTTTAACTGGTCTGCATCAGGCGTCTTGGTAGAGGTTGTGATCTTCACAATATCTTTCAAATCCGCAAACAGCTTTTTCTCAATCGCTTCGCGCAGCCTGTCATGATTATGATACTCGAATTTTTTCCCTTTCCGCGAATACGCCGAGATCCGGATCAGAATTTCCTCACGGAACGCTTTTTTGGCGTTTTCAGATACACCGATCTGCTCCTCAATGGAGCGCATTAAGCGCTCATCCGGGTCCATCTCCTCATCCGTGAGCGGATCACGGATTTTCGTCCAGTTGCAGAAGGCCTCGATATTATCCAGATAGTTCTCAAACAAGGTTCTAGCCGATTCCTCGAAAGAATAAACAAAGGCCTTCTGCACTTCTTTTTTGGCCAGCTCATCGTATTCCTTGCGCGCAATGGAGATGAAGTTCAGGTAACGCTCTCTCTCCTCCTTCGTAATGGAGGCGTGCTGATCCAGCCCATCCTTAATGGCCCGCAAAATATCGAGCGCATTGATGCATTCCAGATCCTGCTTGATCAGGGCGCTGGATATCCGGTTAATGACATAGCGCGGATCGACACCGGACATGCCCTCCTCCAGAAATTCGTTCTGCATCTCCTTCAGGTCGGCATCCTTGTAGCCCTCGACTTCCTGGCCGTCATACATACGCATTTTTTTGACCAGATCCATGCCCTGCTTTTTGCTCTCTTTAAGGCGTGTCAATATGGAAAAGATCGCAGCCGCTCTGAGCGCATGCGGTGCGATGTGCACATGCTTCATATCGCTTTGCTGAATGAGCTTATGGTAAATTTTTTCCTCCTCCGAGACCTTCAGATTGTACGGAACAGGCATGACGATCATCCGGGACTGCAGGGCCTCATTTTTCTTGTTTGCGATGAATGATTTATACTCCGCCTCATTCGTGTGCGCAATGATGAGCTCATCGGCGCTGATCAGCGCGAACCGTCCTGCCTTGAAGTTGCCCTCCTGCGTCAGGGACAGCAGGTTCCACAGAAATTTCTCGTCACATTTAAGCATCTCCTGGAACTCCATCAGTCCTCGGTTCGCTTTATTCAATTCCCCGTCAAAACGATAGGCGCGCGGGTCGGATTCCGAGCCGTACTCTGTAATGGTGGAAAAGTCGATGCTGCCCGTAAGATCCGCAATGTCCTGGGATTTCGGATCTGAAGGGCTGAACGTTCCGATGCCTACGCGGCTGTCCTCGGAAATAAGCACTCTGCTGACCTTTACGTTTTCAATGTTGCCGTCATACTCAGTCCGCAGCCTCATTTGGCAGGAGGGGCACAGATTTCCCTCGATACGGACTCCTAATTCTTTCTCCACTTCGGGGCGCAGCTCATTCGGAATCAGATGCAGCGGCTCTTCATGCATAGGGCAGCCGTCTATGGCGTAGACAGCTCCTTTATCGGTACGGGAAAACTGTTCAAGCCCGCGTTTCAGCAGTGTAACAAGTGTTGATTTGCCGCCGCTGACCGGTCCCATGAGCAGCAAAATACGCTTGCGCACATCCAGCCGCTTGGCCGCGGAATGAAAATATTCCTCCACCAGCTTTTCGACGGCTCTGTCCAGCCCGAACAGCTCCTGTTCAAAAAACTTGTATCGCTTGTAAGGCCCGGAACTATCCACCCCATAGGATTTGATCATTTCATATACCCGGGCATGGGCGGTCATCGCAGGGGTGGGGTCCTTGCTGAGAATTTCGATATAATCCCGAAAAGTACCGGTCCAGGCGAGCCGTTCGCTCTCCGCCTGATATTGCGCAACTCGCTCAAAAATCTTCATGTCGTACCTCCCGTGGGTTCCTTAATCATGTTCCCGACAACCGAACTGTAACAGTTCGACCTGTTTTTAAGGCAAAAGTGTAATACATACGTATGCACCCGGACAGGAATGTTGACCTTTTTTTTGCTGGGCACAACCGAATATAAAACGGCTGCGATAGGAACATAGGCTCCTGTGCTATAATGGACCATTAGTAGAGGTTGTTCAAAAAGTCATCTTTTGATCACGAAGTAAGTCAGGAAGCGGACTCGACATCGAATCTTGAATTCAGCCGGGCCTTCCGGTGCTCACGTACCCCAAGTACGCTCCGCTCCTCAGTCCCTGGCTTCATCCAATCTTCTCGGTGCTGAAAACCTGACTTTTTGATCACGCATTAGTAGACAGTATCAAAGGAGCGGACAGAAATGGCAGTCAGGCTGGAAACGGAATTGTATGCGCCGGTTAAAGCTTTTTTTGAAGCCAGGGGATATGAAATCAAGGGCGAGGTAAGAAACTGCGATCTGGTAGGAGTAAAGGAAGGCCAGCAGGAGCCGCTGATCGTAGAGATGAAAAAAACGTTTAACCTTGCCCTGCTGCTGCAGGGAATTCAGCGATTGAAGCTGAGCAGCGAAGTATATGTTGCCGTGGAGCGGAACCGCAGCAAAAAAGGGGCGGTGAACCAGCGCTGGAATGAGCTTGTAGATTTGTGCCGCAGGCTCGGCATCGGGCTGATTACGGTAACGCACTATAAAACAAAACCCCCGTTGGTGGAGGTGCTGTGTGTCCCCAATACAGCTGTTGTGAAGCCCGCCCCCAGAATCGGTTCCCGCCGGGATCGATTGCTGCGGGAGTTCAACGCGCGCAGCGGGGACTATAATGTGGGCGGCAGCAGCCGGCAGAAGCTGGTCACCGCTTACCGTGAAAAGGCGCTGCGTGTCGCGGCCGCGCTGGCTGCGCTGGGGGAAGCCTCTCCAGCGCAGCTTGCCCGGGCCTCCGCCGTCAGCAGCGCCGCGTCGATTTTGCAGCAGAATTATTATGGCTGGTTCCAGCGCATCGTGCGCGGGAGATATGCATTGACGCCTTTCGGGGAAGCGGCGCTTACCGAGTACACCACTGTCCTCAAGGAGCATGCTGCGGCGGCGGACTGGCAGACCGCTGACCGGATCGCGGAACCCGCTGCGGAGATGTCCGGAGAACCCCCGGATCAAACGGATTAATTAAGCGGTCATCCGCCTACCCGGTTAACTGCGTGCAGTGAACTCCGCAATTGTCTCCCCGATCAGATTCATGCCCAGGAAGAGCTCATCGCGCCCGGGATGGCTGAAATTCAGGCGGATATACGACGCCCCCTCTTTGCCGGCTGTACATAACCCCCCCGGCATAAAAGCCACTCCCTTCGGCAGCGCCGCTTTCAGCAGCATGGCGCTGTCCAGCCCTTCGGGCAGCCGGGCCCACACATACATGCCTCCCTCCGGCACACGCCAGGTCACCTCTTTCCATAGCGGCCGCTTGAGCAGCTCCAGCATCAGCTTCAGCCTGGTCGCATACTCCTTGTTCAGCAAGGCAAGATGATCGTGCCAGCTAAAGGGAGGACCTGTAAGCAGACGATGCAGCAGCCTTTGATTCATCGTGCTGGACTGCGTGTCAGCCAGCTGCTTCAGCGCCGTCATTCCTTCAATGACAGGAGCCGCTCCCGCGGCCCAGCCTGTTCTTAACGCAGGCGCTATCGTTTTGCTGAATGAGCCGATATAGAGTACCTGCCCCCCTCGTCCTCCATCGTCCAACGCAAATAAAGAGGGGGGGGGCGCTTCCCCTCTCTTAAGATTCAAATCCAGTTCTCCATAGGAATCGTCCTCCACAAAGAGCACGCTGTAACGCCGGCACAGCTCAAGCACATCCTGTCGGCGTCCCAAATCCCAGACGCCTCCTGTGGGATTGGAAAAGGTGGGTGCTGCAAACAGCAGCTTCGGACGATGAAGCTTCATCTGCTGCTCCAGCTCATGAACGAGCAGTCCGCTTCCATCGGAGACAGCCGGAATCACCCTGGCTCCCTGCATCGATAACACCTGCAGACAGCCGGGAGATGTAGGATTTTCCACCAGCACCGAATCACCTTCATCCACCATGAGCCGTGCCACTAAATCGATGGCCTGCTGGGTTCCCGTCGTCAACAGCACCTGCGAAGGATCTACACCAGCGTTCTTTCTATCTTCCCACTCGGCTGCAAGCCACTCCCGCAAGGGCCTGAAGCCCTCAGGCTCACCATATTGGAGCACGTCGGGCCCAGACGCCAGCACGTCCTGAGCGGCCTCCTCAAGCAGCTTGACGGGAAAAAGCTCCTGCGCAGGAAGCTCTTCCGCAAGAGATATGAACGAGTTCAAACGCGCATTCTCCCTGATCTGGCGCAGGGGAGACGATAAAAGTGATACCGTGCGTGATGCAAAGGAATAACGCATACAGAACCTCCTCGCCTTCATCCGTCGCTTCCCCCATCCGGACCCTACTCCCATGGACGAAGCCGGAAGGAACTGCTACAGCATATTCGGTTCATTCACCGAGTATACCCGGTGCTTAAGCGTATAACTGCTTGTTCTGACGCGCATAAAGCGCATAATGCTCAATCGCCTGCGCACGGCTGGATACGCCGAGCTTCGCGTAAATTTTGCGCAGATAATTGTCAATTGAGCGCCGGCTCACTTCAATTTCAAGCGCGATTTTGTCGTATGTAATCCCCTGAACAATCCGTTCCATAATAAATACTTCTGTTTCCGTAAGCTCGTCAAATGGCTCATGCGGCACTAGAGGCATATTAGGCCAGCTTCCGTTGCGTACCCAGTCGAGGGGCACGGACACAATTCCTTCCCTTAAACCGTTAATTAAATGAATAAGCTGACTCGTTGAGGCCTGCTTCGACAACATGCCGCTGGCTCCCAGGGAAGTTACCTGCTGAAACAGAGCCACGCTGTCTTCATCGGTCATTACTACGATATGGCTATTCAGAGAAATGTTCTTCATTTCTGTCAGAAACGGCTCGACCGTTCCCTCCGGCAATTTATAATCTATCAAAACCAGATCCGGCTGAATCGAGCGAACCAGCCCGAGCGCTTCCGTACCGGTGGAAGACATCCCTCTTACAAGCAGGTCCTGCTGATCCTCAAGAATCAGCTTGGTCCCCAGCATACTCGTCGGATGAATATCAACAAGCACAACCTGCCATACTTTCCTCATTTCCGAACCTCCCGTTATTTTCACAAAAAACGACATCCTTCCCCTTTAAATCTGCCTGCCGTGCGCTAGCTGTATTTTAGGTGAAGTTTTAAACAATAATTGTGTATTTTTCCACAAATAAACCAGTTTTTCTCACGCGTTGCAGGCTATTCTAGTAAATTTTGCGATAAGTTTTATCCCGGTTTCAGAACCTTTTTAAGGAAATAATAACGTAGTCCTTCCCCTGCTTGCAATTCATTTTTCGCATTTAAAAGTGGAAACTATTACACTTTTGCGTAAATTATAGGCCCATGATAGAATGGGTTTGGAAAAATGAACAAACTGCGGGAGTGATTCAATTGCAACCTAATATCGAATCGGCTGTCGAACCGTCAGAGCGGCGCGCCACTCGAACGAAGGGTCCTTCCGTCAAAGCTTTTCTCATACTCTGGTTGCTCGTTATTGCCTTAGGCATTACTGCAACCTACCTGTACAGCAACCATCTGAAGCAGCAAGTGGTACTCCAGGTTCAAAGTCATACCGACAGCCAAATGGCGTCGTTAAAGGCCGATTATGAACAAAAGCTTGACGTGATGTCCAAAGAGATGGCCGAACTGCAGAGCAAGGTAGATTCGTTTAACGAGCTTCTTACCTTCACGAAGGACAACGCCAGCAGCAAAACGGATAACAGCAACAAGCTCTACACCCAGCTTAGCGAGGTGCAAAAGCAGCTCGACAAGCTGGAGAAGCAGATGGACTTGTTAAAATGAGTAATCTTGAAGTCAAACAGATCAACCGTTTCTTTATGATGGCTCTTGCCCCTTTTATCGGGCTGCTGCTGGGACTGCTGCTGTTCAACCGTCCCGTTCCCAACACTTCTCCGACTGCGGATTATGCACCGGAGCGCAGCTTGACTGCCGAGAGCAAATCGGTGCTGCAGAAGTTGGGTGAAGCGGAGCTGTTAGCTGAAAGCACCATATCCAAGATCCAAAAAACTGCCGCGCTGTACAAGCAAACGACCAGCGTGATGAGCGATATCGAGAAGACCGCCGCCGCCCAGTCTGCAAGACCCGCCATCATTTATAACCGCCGCATTACAGCCAAGCTGGGAGCGCCATTCCAAACCATGAACAGTGACCGGATCACCATTGAGCTGTACAAAGTAAATCCAGGCGTTTACCACGGGTATGCCATGAAGGTCAGGCTTAAGGATCCATCGGCTATGCAAATGTCTCTTGGCAGCGGACAACCCGGGTCTGCGGAGACCACGATGAGGGCCGTGCAGAGAACAGGCGCCGCAGCCGGTATCAATGCCGGCGGTTTCGCCGACAGCGGGGGCAGACGCTACCCCTTGAGCACGACGGTTCTGGATGGCAAATACATCAATGGCTTTCAAGCCAGCTACAAGGATCTGGCCTTTGTCGGACTGAATGAGAACGGGAAGCTGATCGGTGGCAAATTTTTCAGCAAAAGTGCATTGGACAAGCTCAAGCCCGTGTTTGGAGCCACATTTGTCCCCGTCCTTCTCCAAAATGGTCAGAAGGTTGCCATTCCGAGCAAGTGGCAGGTATCCCCCGCAAGGGCACCGCGTACCGTTATCGGCAATTACAAGGACGACCAGCTGCTTATTATCGTGGTTGAGGGCTACAACGAGAACGGAAGCTCCGGCGCTACACTGCAGGAACTGCAGAACAAAATGTACGCTCTCGGCATCCAGAACGCCTACAATCTTGACGGAGGCGGCTCCTCATCACTCGTAGTGGGCGGCCGGGTTATCAATAATCCGTCGGACGGAAATCTTCGGCCAGTACCCACCCATTTTCTGTTCTTCAAGTAACGGTTAATGGATATGTTTTGAATTCAAGCCTTAAAAATTTTATGAAAAGAGCATCACGTGTGGACCACATCGCGATGCTCTTTGTCATGGTGTCAGGCGTGTCTTGGCAGTTGGGTCATTTCAGACATGCACTGACCGCAGATGTAGCGCTCCTTAAACTCAGCCACATCCTCCATTGAACCGCAAAACACGCACTTCGGACGGTAACGTTCCAGAATGATATGGTCGCCCTGCACCAAAATTTCGACAGGATCCCCTTCATTCATCTGGTATCTTTTTCTCAACGATTTGGGTAAAACGATTCTCCCCAGCTGATCCACTTTTCGGACAACGCCAGCAGGTTTCATATGTTTGATACACCTCTCTGTTTCTGAAATACTATGTATATGGTTTCCACACAATTGTTACATTCGCCATTTTTGTGTCGAATCCTGCTGTACATAGCGGATTTTGTTATGTTCTTTCATAAGCTTATCAAAAGCATAATTACGAAAGAATTTATGTGTCCTACATATTTTATCGTCCGCAAAAGCCTGTATCATTAGACCTAAACAAAAATTATATTTTCAATCGTTTTTCATTTCATTTCAATCCCGGAAAATCCAGCTGCCTCAATGCTTCGTACACGATGATCGCTGCAGAATTGGACAGGTTAAGTGACCGTACATCGCCAGTCATAGGCATACGCATACATGTATTTTTATTGGCATTGATTAACTCTTCAGGTAGGCCTTTAGTCTCTTTCCCGAACACTAAAAAATCATGATCACGAAAGAAAAAATCGGAATATTTTTTGTCTGCTTTTGTAGTTGCATAGAAAAAACGGCTGTCAGGATACAACTGCTGAACCTCCGCAAATGAATCATGATAATGAATATTCACCGCATGCCAGTAATCCAATCCGGCACGTTTTAAGGTAGCGTCATCCGTTCTGAAGCCAAGCGGTCTGACCAGGTGCAAATGCGTGCCTGTCGCCGCACAGGTTCTCGCTATATTGCCCGTATTGGCCGGGATCTCCGGCTCTACCAGTACGATGTGTAATGGCATATAAATACACCTCCGTGTGCATGTAAAAAGGGGTCCCAAAAGGTCCGTTTGACCAGGGTTCCCCTTCGTATTATTCCCTCTTTTAAGCTGAACAGATCATTAACCGTGCTGCTTCTGGAAGGTGTCCATAAAATCAGCCAGCGCTTTGCAGCTCTCGTAAGGAACCGCATTGTAGATGGATGCTCTGAGTCCTCCCACGCTGCGGTGACCCTTCAGTCCGACAAAGCCCTCCTTCTCGGATTCCTTCACGAACAATTTCTCCAGCTCTTCGGAGGCCAGCCTGAACGTAACGTTCATCAAAGAGCGGTCCTTAGGCTCTGCACAGCCTCTGTAAAAGCCTCCGCTTTGATCTATATGATCATACAGGAGTGCTGCCTTGTCGCGGTTTATTTGCCCGATCGCATTCAGCCCGCCTTGCTCTTCAATCCAGCGCAGCACCTCATTCACCATATAAACGGAAAAGGACGGTGGGGTGTTGTAAAGGGAGTTATTCTTTAAAAATGTGCTGTAACGGAGCATTGTTGGGATATTCTCCGCCTGCTCAGCCAGCATCTCTTCCTTGGCAATGACGACCGTAACGCCCGATGGACCGAGATTCTTCTGAGCGCCGGCGTAAATCATATCGAATCTATCGATATCGACCGGACGGCAAAGAATATCACTCGACATATCGGCAATGAGCGGCACCCGGCCCGTTTCCGGGTATTTCTGATATTGCACGCCTTCAATGGTTTCGTTTGAAGTAACATGAAGGTATGCCGTATGTTCGGGAATCTCAAGGTTATCCAGATCCGGAATCTTCATATATTGATCTTCCTTGGAGGAAGCCGCAATATGCGTCTCACCAATCAGCTTGGCTTCTTTCAGAGCTTTATCGGCCCAGCTGCCTGTCATCACATAGCTGCCCACCGTCCCCTGCTTCAGGAAGTTCATTGGAATCATGGCGAACTGAGTGCTTGCTCCTCCCTGCAGGAAAAGCACTTTATATCCTTCCGGGTTGCCCAGCAGGCGAAGCAGTCGTTCCTGGGCTTCATTGTGTACCGATTCGTACACGGCCCCTCTGTGCGACATTTCCATAATGGACATTCCCGTTTCGCGGAAATCGACAAACTCGGCCTGGGCCCGCTCCAACACCTTCAAGGGCAGCGCAGCAGGACCTGCGTTAAAATTATAGGCTCTCTTGTTCAAACCTTCCCCCGTCCTTTCGTCTGCATAAGGCACTTAAACATCACATTCCGTGTAAACTTTCGGTTTTATGGACCTGTTTGCTGCGGTAAAGCAGTGCAAATATTAACGCCTATAATATCAGCATTCAACAGGCTGTTCAAGAGCAAGAAGTCACTTTTTTGTGAAACTGTTCACTATATTTTTTTGAGCTCTTGGCACCTCAACTAAAAAGGCCCCCCGATAAGCGGGGGACCAGCGTATAAGTGCAATTTTAGCAGTCGAAGTAAAGGCTGAATTCGTGCGGATGAACGCGAATCGCAACATCCTTGGCTTCGCTACGCTTGAACTGGATGTAGTTGTCGATAAAGTCTTTTGTGAATACTCCGCCTTCTGTAAGGAACTCGCAATCAGCTTCCAGAGCATCCAGAGCTTCATCCAGCGTTCCAGGAACACTGCGGATTTTCGCTTTTTCGGCATCGGACAGCTCATAGATATTTGTATCCAGAGGACCGTAGCCCAATTCAATCGGGTTCAGCTTGCGCTTGATACCGTCCAGACCAGCCATCAGCATGGCCGCGAATGCCAGGTAAGGGTTGGCTGTGGAGTCCGGTGTACGGAACTCGATACGACAGCCTTTAGGTGTTACCGCAGCAACCGGAATACGTACCGCGGCGGAACGGTTACCTTTGGAGAACACCAGGTTCACCGGTGCTTCATAACCAGGCACCAGGCGTTTGAAAGAGTTAGTGCTTGGATTGGTCAGAGCGATCAGTGCCGGAGCGTGGTACAGGATACCGCCGATGTAGTGCAATGCCATTTCGCTCAGGTTAGCGTATGCGCCCTTTTCATAGAACAAAGGACTGTCGCCGTTGAAAATGGATTGGTGAACGTGCATCCCGCTTCCGTTGTCTCCAAACAGCGGTTTTGGCATAAACGTTGCCACTTTGCCGTATTGGCGGGCAGTGTTGTGAACGATGTATTTGTAGACCAGCAGATTGTCCGCTGTTTTCTTCAATGTGTCAAAACGGAAATTGATTTCCGCCTGGCCAGCCGTTGCAACCTCATGGTGATGACGCTCGATCACGAGGCCGGCTTCTTCAAGCAGACGGCACATTTCACTGCGGATATCCTGCTGCGTATCAACCGGCGCAACGGGAACGTAACCGCCTTTAACGCCTATCTTGAAGCCAAGGTTGCCGCCTTCTTCTTTACGGTTTGTGTTCCATGCGGCTTCTTCGGAATCTACTACATAGGAAGAGGTGTTCATGCCGCTCTCATAACGCACGTCGTCGAAAATGAAGAACTCCGATTCAGGTGCGAAGAACGCAGCCGTTCCCACGCCGCTTTGCTGCAGGTATTCTTCAGCTTTAACCGCGATGCCGCGAGGGTCGCGATCGTATTTTTCGCCGTCAGGCGTAACGATATTACACATCACGTTTAATGTCGGATGTTGTGTGAATGGGTCTACGTAGCAAGCTTCCGTATCAGGCATCATAACCATGTCGGATTCTTCGATACCGCGGTAGCCGGGAATGGAAGATCCGTCGAAAGCCACACCATTTACAAAGGTCTCTTCATCTACTGCGGAAGCCGGAAGCGAAATATGATGCGTGCGACCGGAGAGGTCAACAAAACGGAAGTCCACCCACTCAATATTGTTTTCCTGGATCGTTTTTAAAACATTTTCAACGGACATGTCTTCTTCCTCCCAATTTTCCCGAACATTAAACGAATTCCACGCAAGCAATGTTCATGAACTAATTATTTTTTCTGTCGTCATTATAAAACTCAAATGTGACATGGGTCAAGAGCTATGTCAGGTATTTTTTAAAAGCATGTCAGCTATGCTCACGCTTTTGACACAGCTTCCGGATGCGAAAAACGCCCAAAATACACCGTATTCAGGCGTATTCGGGCGTATTTCACTTTTTCACAGCAACACTTTTATGCATTAACGCTGGAAGGAAATAACTCCAATGGTTTTTTGTCCGTTGAAAATGTTTTGCCTACGATAGGTGCAAGCTTCTCCAGATCCCGCAGCAGTCCCGCGAACTGGTCAGGGAACAACGACTGAACACCGTCTCCTGTCATGGAATTATCCGGATCGGTGTGCATTTCAACGATCAAACCGTCCGCCCCTGCCGCCACCGATGCCTTGGCCATCGGCTCGACCAGCTCCCTGCGGCCCGTGCCGTGGCTCGGGTCAGAGATGACTGGCAGATGGCTGAGCTGCTGCAGCACCGGAATAGCCGACAGATCCAAAGTGTTGCGGGTGTAGGTTTCAAAGGTTCGGATTCCGCGCTCGCACAGCATGACGTTCGGATTACCGCCGGCAAGAATATATTCGGCTGCATTCAGAAACTCATCGTAGGTGGCGCTGAAGCCGCGTTTGAGCAGCACCGGTTTGCCGCATGTGCCGAGCTTGCGCAGCAGGTCAAAATTCTGCATGTTGCGGGTACCGACCTGCAGAATATCGGCGTATTCCGCACAGATATCGACGTACTCCGGAGTCATAACCTCCGTAATGGTCAGCAGGCCGTGCTTCTCGCCTGCCTCAGCCATCATAATCAGTCCCTCTACACCGATGCCTTGGAAGCTGTAGGGACCGGTACGCGGCTTGAACGCTCCACCACGCAGCACCTGTCCTCCCGCCGCCTTGACCAGCCCGGCAATCTCATCAATCTGTTCCGCCGACTCCACGGCACACGGTCCGCCCATGACCACCAGATTGCCGCCGCCAATGTTTACGCCCTTGATGGAGATCACTGTATCGTCAGGATGGAAGTCACGGCTTGCCAGCTTGTAGGATTTCGAAATTTTTACGACATTTTCGACACCCTTCATCTGTCTCAGATGCTCAGCCAGCTTCGGCGCCACGCTGCCGATCAAGCCGATGACGGTCCGGTCAGCGCCACGGGACACATGAGTCTGCAATCCTTCCTTTTCAATCACTTCCACGATGTCCTGAATCTGCTCAGCCGGAGTATTCTTGCCTGCGATAACGATCATATGATCCCGTCCCTTCAAAGTTGGGTAATTTATATGTTTTTACACTTAAACGCTTGTTCGCTTTTAAGCTTTTATCCATTAAAGCAATCATATCAGATTTTCCCCTTCTTCGTCAATTTCTTTCTAGGACACTACAAGTGCTAGTTCAAAAAGTCAGGTTTTCAGCACCGAAGCCTACGCTTCCGAAGTGCGTTTTTTCAAAACGCTTGAGTTGAATGAAGCTAGGGACTGAGGAACGGAGCGTACGTGGGGTACGTGAGTACCTGAAATGTTTCCGCAGGAAACATGCTTCGGAAGCATCCGCTTAGTCCCGGCTGAATTCAAGATTCGATGTCGAGTTCGCTTCCTGACTTCCTTCGTGATCAAAAGATGACTTTTTGAACAACCTCTACAAGCACGAAAAAGCGGAAGAACAGTCTGTGCTGTTCCTCCGCTTTGTTTACCGTGCTCCGTCAGGAAGAGCTCTTGCTCTTCTCCCTTACAGGCGGCAAAATTTTGCGTTTATCGATCGTGCGTTTGATTTCCCATGTCTCCGGTTTTTCCGGGTCATATTGCTCGATGTACTGGATAACTTCCTTCGTGATCAGGGTAGGGGTTGAGGCGCCTGACGTAACACCTACCTTGGACACCCCTTCAAGCCATTCGCGCTTTAGCTCCGTTATATCTGCTATGCGGTAAGCCTTAACCCCGGCAATTTCCTCGGCGACCTGTGCAAGCCGGTTCGAGTTGTTGCTGCGCGGATCACCGACCACAATGACGAGATCCGTCTGTCCCGCCTGCTCTGCTACAGCCTCCTGGCGCACCTGGGTGGCCAGGCAGATTTCATTATGAACTTCGGCCCCAGGAAACTTCTCCAGCAGCTTTTTCATAATATGCTTGATGTCCCATTGGCTCATCGTCGTCTGGTTCGTTATAATAATGCGCTCAGACTTCACGTTCAGGCTGGCGATTTCCTCTTCACGCTCAATTAAGTGCACATGGTCGGGAGCAATTCCGATCGCGCCTTCGGGCTCGGGATGCCCTTTTTTGCCGATATAAATGATCTCGTATCCATCGGTTGTCTTGTCCCTGATCAGGTCATGGGTCTTGGTCACATCAGGACAGGTAGCGTCCACCGTGGTTAGCCCCTTATCCCTTGCAAGCTTCCTTACCTCGGGAGAAACGCCATGAGCCGTGAATATCACGGTACCGCTGTCCACCTTCTGCAGAATCTCCATCCGGTTGGGTCCGTCCAGCGTAATGATGCCTTCCTCTTCAAACGATTGGGTGACATGGCTGTTGTGCACAATCATGCCGAGTATATAAATAGGCCGCGGGAGATCCAGGTTCTTGGCCGCCTGCCGGGCCATCACCATGGCGTCCACCACTCCGTAGCAGTAGCCGCGCGGCGAAATTTTCAGTACTTCCAAATTTAGCACCTGCTTTCTGTAAGCCGGGATGTGCCGCATTTTTACATGCAGCTCTTGTTATAAATAGGGCCATCCCTTATTATACCTTATTCAAGGGGCGCGGAAAAGCTCACAGGCAGCCAGATGACAAAGGTCGTTCCTTCGCCGCGGCGGGTAACAACCTCGACCGAGCCATGATGCTCGTCAATGATCCATTTGGCGATAGACAGCCCAAGTCCGATTCCCTCCGTTACTCCGCGGGACTCGTCAGCCCGGTAGAAGCGTTCGAAGATGTGTGGCACTTCATCTTTATCCATGCCGATCCCCGTGTCGCTGACCCGCAGCCCGACCTGACCCTGATATAAAATCGCATCAAAGCGCACATTGCCTTCAGGAGTGTACTTAAAGGCATTTTCGATAAAAATAAACAGCATTTGCTGCAGATAATCCTTGTTTCCTTCCATGTAAATCCCGTTCAGGAATGAAAAATCCCCCACAATCCAATCTGCGTTTCTCTCCAAAAACTGCGCGCGCCGCGCCACTTCCGTCACTAGCGGCTGCAGGGCGGTTGGCATCTTTTCGAAGGTCTGGCCCGTATCAGCTCTAGCCAGCGACAGCATGTCACTGACCAGCCTGCTCATGCGTTTTCCCTCGTCCGCCATATCCTCAATGGCCTCTATAGACAGCTTGCGGATTGTCCGTTCGTCCATATCCGGCCTTTCTTCCGGATGGGCGGTCCACAGTTTTTGCAGGAAATCCACATTGCCACGCAGCGTGGTCAGCGGCGTGCGCAGCTCATGGGAAGCATCCGCTACGAAGCGGCGCTGGGCGGCATAGGCATCCTCAAGCTCCTTGTAAAATACCTCCGTCCGCCCCAGCATCTTGTTCACCGTAGCGATCAGCTGTCCAATCTCGTCAGGCGGGCCATCGTATTCAATCCGGACACTCAGATCGTCCCCGGACTGAATCTGATTGGCGCCCTCTATGACCTTGACCAGCGGGCTCATGGACTTGCGGGCCAGGAACAGCCCGGAGGTCGCCGCCGCAATCAAGGCAACCAGCGAGCCGTACACCATCACATTCTCCAGCCTATGCAACAGTTTGTCCTGGGAGTTGGTCAGCTGCGCAACCTGCAGCAGCCCGACCACCTGATTGTTGTCCTCCAGGATCAAAGGCTGGTAAAAAACCAGAAATGAGTTCCCGCTTTCTCTTACTTTCTTAAAGCCCTTACTGCCATACGCCCCCTCTGGTGTCGAAGGGACGGGCAGCCGAATGCCTTGAAGATTGTCGGACGACTTTAGCACGCCCAAGGTATAGTTGTAAATCTGAACATAGACCTCCGAATCGTCCAGCCTTCTGTCCAGATTAAAGTCGAGTTTTGGCTCGGTGCCTCCGAAAAAATCACCGTTAATCGTCACCTTCAATTGCTGCCGTATACGCAGCGCCTCCTGCTGCACCGAGCTTTTCAATTCACTGTAGGTTGAATAATATACAAGCCCGTAAATGGCAACACCGAATATAACAAGCACGATGGCCAATATACTTGAATACCAGGCTGTCAGCCGCCATCGTATGGACATACTATGAGTCACCTCTCAAGATGTAACCGGCCCCCCGTATGGTCTGAATCAATCGTTTACCTCCATGCTCCTCTGTCTTCTGCCGCAGCATCGCAATGTAAACCTCCAGCACATTGGATTCGCCGCTGTAATCATAACCCCAAATCTTATCCATAATGAGATCTCGGGAGAGTACCCTTTTTGGGTTTTGCATAAACAGGTTCAGAAGCTCAAATTCCTTGGCCGTCAATTCCAGCCGGTGTCCTCCGCGAATCACTTCCCGCGAATCATTGTCCAGCATAAGGTCCTCGAACATCAGTTTCTGCCCGCCCCCTTCATGCTGTTCAGTCTTCCGCCGCAGCAGCGCCCGTACCCGGGCCAGCAGCTCTTCAAGGGCAAAGGGTTTAACCAGGTAATCATCAGCGCCAATATCCAGCCCCTTGACGCGATTCTCCACCTCATCCTTGGCAGTCAGCATCAGTATGGGCACGGTGCTTCCCGCGGCTCTCAACCTGCGGCATACCTCGAACCCGTCAACCTGAGGCATCATGACATCAAGCACCACGAGATCGGGCTCGTCGATCAGCATCTGATTCAGCCCTTCCGCACCGTTGGTGGCAGTTGTTACTTCATATCCTTCAAACGCCAGACCTCTGCGCAGCATCGATACAATTTTTTCATCATCATCTATGATGAGTACTTTGGAACGCATTGCCTGATCTACTCCTTTATCATCTATTCATCTTATTCTAACAGGAGCATATTACCTAAATCCAACAGGCCTCTGCAAGAAAAAATGGAGCGAAAGGAAATCCTTCCGCTCCGCTGTTTGCCTTATTACTGGCCGCTGTTTTGATCCAGCTGTGATTGAAAATCGTTTTTGTTGCCAATTTTCACAGTCAAATCCGTTTTTTGTCCATTACGTTCAATGTTCAAAGTAATGCTGCTTCCAACCTTCTGAGTCTGGATAAAATCGATCAATTCCTGTGCTGTCGCATAGTTCTTGCCATTTGCACCAATGATAATATCGTAAGGGCGGAGATCTGCGTCATAAGCCGGAGATTTGTATACGACCTCGCCAACGACAGAGCCTTCTTTGAGTGAAGTTCCCATCTGACTTGCCACCTGCGGCGTCAGATCAATCAGGCTGGCACCTATGAACGGCACAGGCTCTTTCGGAATTTCCTGATTATTTTTCAGCTGATCCAGTACGTTTTTGATCGTATTGGACGGAATTGCAAAGCCGATACCTTGGGCATCCGCACTCACCGCCACGTTCATGCCGATCACCTGGCCGTTGAGATTAAGCAGCGGGCCGCCGGAGTTGCCGGGATTGATGGAGGCGTCCGTCTGGATCAGATTTTTATACTCGTTAGGCTGCCCTGTGCTTTCATCATTGATCGTAATGGTACGGTCCTTCGCACTCAATACGCCGGCAGTAACTGTATGTTCAAAGCCTTCCGGGTTGCCGATCGCTACCATCCATTCCCCTACCTGGGCCTGATTGGAATCCCCCAGGGAAACGGTAGGCAAGTTGTCCCCTTCAATTTTGACGACGGCCAGGTCAAGATCGGCGCTTTTGCCAAGCACCTTGGCCTCATAAGGCTTGTTCGTACCTTCGACGGTAACCTGTACGACATCCGCTCCCTCAATAACATGATTGTTGGTCAGGATGTAACCGGATTTGTCAAAAATGAAGCCTGAGCCAATGCCGAGCGGCTGCAGCTGTCCGCTTTGGCTGCCGCTGTTGTTCGAGCTTCTGTTCCCGAAGGAGTCCCCGAAGAAATATTGGAACAGCGGATCGTCGAACTGGCTGTTCCGTCTGCTGCTGCTCGATTGGCGGGCCAGCGTCTCGATTTTGACGACTGCGGGGCTTGCGGTTTTTACAACAGACTGAACGTCAGCCGTACCTGCAGGCATAACTGCGGGAATGGCGTTTGAGCCACTGCTGCTTGAACTTGAGGCGCTCTGCGAACTGGTGTTGACAGACGCGGGTTCAGCCGCACCGCCGGTGAACAGATTCATACGGTCAGCCGTATACATCAGCACCGTAATGACCAGCATGCCTGCCACAAACGACAGGAATGCTGTTTTAAAAACGGATTTGGGCTTCTTCTGTTTGAACTGCCAATTTCCTTCCTGACGGTTTCGGTTTGAATAATCCTGTGAAGCACTGCTGTACAGCTTCGGCACGGGCTTGACCGGGGCCGGCTCCGTCACATCGACCTCGGTGCGATCCTGCATGCCGTTATTTGTGCGTTTATCTTCAGCGTTCATGGATGAAAACGGACCGTAAGAATAATAATAGGAAGAATCATTGCCTTCCGGCTGCCGGGCGGCTTCATTATTCCGTTCAGGGTCATCCTCTTCACGGCGTCCGGTATTATTGTTTTTGTTGAACTCATCCATCATGTATCTCCTCCTAAACTTTCGCTTGGCAAATAACTCGTAATCAACTGTCTTTATTTTGTACTTTAAACCTTAATCTCACCTTAAAATCAATATAAAAGCAGATAAAACCTTGTACTGCGCGGGATACAGCCGTTTATGTACAACAATTCTACATAAAATGCAAGCCCCCGATTCAATCACCGGGGGCCGCCTGAAATAAGGATTCATCAAGTCAGATTACTTGCTGTCAAAACGCTCGTCAAATTTTTCATTCGGCGTTTTGTAGTTGTCCTGGATTTTGCTGCGTTCCGAATTCTGTACTTTTTGATGAAGCGTACCTTGAGTTTCAGCAGCAAACTCAGAAGTAAACTGTTCGTTCGGCGTTCTATAGTTGTCCTGGATTTTACTTTGCTCGGAGTGCTGCACTTTTTGGCGAAGTGTGCCCTGGGTTTCTGCAGCAAACTCGGAAGTAAATTGTTCGTTTGGTGTTTTATAGTTGTCCTGGATTTTGTTCTGCGCCGATTGCTGCACACGTTTAGCTACGAGAGGCACATCGCTGTCCTGTGCAAACTCTGCAGAGAATTGTCCTCCCAGCTGCTGTACAACTTTCTGACCTGTAGGAATTTTACTTCCCCGTTGACGTCCGCCGGGCTGCTGACTGCCAAAATTACCGAAATTGTTCACAGTGAAATTCCTCCCTGACTCGATTTGTGGGATGTCTTATCCCTCAAGTAGTATGGGGAGCCGGGAATCACATTATGCAGTCCTTGACCTCAAGAAGAGCCTACATATTTACCGTTTCATCCAGTATTTCAGGCGGTATGGTTTTATGAACCTCAATGGCTTTCCGGAATTGGGCGACCATCTTTTCGGTACATTTTCCGTTGCCGAGCTTGATGATCTGCACTTCCACTTCCTTTTTGCCCCATTCCTTATAGACTTGTTTAATTGTGGAAAAATATAAATCTATTTTCTTGCCTTTGATCGCCGAGCCGGTATCCGCTACGATTCCATAACCGTAACCCGGAATATACAGTATGCTGCCCAAAGGAAAAATTTCAGGGTCAGCGGCAATCGTCGAAAGCGAGTTTTTATCCCTACGGACCTTTACTCCCGAAAAAGTAATGCCATACAGCGGGTGATTGGGCCTTTTTCCCGTTGATTCATAGCCTGCAGTATACCCGGTAGCCATGACCGTAATCGTTGTCAGAACCTGCTCGTCACGCGGAGCAAGCACGGAAACGGATTCATTGTTCCGGGACGGCTTCGGCGCTGCATGTGCCATGAAAGCCGGGTCAGGCGCGATCGGCAGAAGCAATGCACAGATAATGACCCATAAAAAAATCCTCTGCCTTTGCGAAAGTGAAATCATCCGACAAACCTCCCCTAATGAAAGGTTTTCCAGAGTTCTCTTCCGTTATACAACAGAGGACGAAAAATATTTGTTTCGTTTTTCTTATGAAATGCTGCGGGAAGCAATCTCTTCCTTCAGCATGGATACAGCCTCGTCCAGCGACTTGGCGCCCAGGTCTCCCTGTCCGCGTTTGCGCACCGAAACGCTGCCTTCATTTTTCTCATTTTCACCAACAACAAGCATATAAGGTATTTTTTCCAGCTGTGCTTCACGGATTTTGTAGCCCAGCTTCTCATTGCGCAGATCCGCTTCCACAGTGACTCCGGCACGGCGCAGCTGGTCTTCCACCTCACGCGCATAGTCCTCGTAGTTCCCGGATACCGGAATGACCTTGACCTGAACCGGTGACAGCCAGAGCGGCAGATTGCCCGCAAAGTTCTCCAGCAGGAAAGCCGTAAAACGCTCCATGGTGCCCAGAATGCCTCTGTGGAGAACAACCGGACGATGTTTCTGCCCGTCTTCGCCCACATATTCCAGCTCAAAGCGTTCAGGCAGCAAGAAGTCAATTTGCACGGTGGACAGCGTTTCTTCCTTGCCGAGTGCCGTTTTCACCTGTACGTCCAGTTTAGGGCCGTAGAATGCTGCCTCGCCTTCAGCTTCGTAGAAGGGTAGACCCATCTCTTCAACGACCTGACGCAACATGCTTTGCGCCGTATTCCACATCTCGTCATTTTGGAAGTATTTCTCGGTGTCCTGCGGATCACGGTAAGAAAGACGGAAACGGTAATCATGAATACCGAAATCCTTGTAGGCGATCATAATCAGCTCAATGACACGTTTAAACTCGTCTTTAATCTGATCCAGACGCACAAACAAGTGCGCATCATTCAGTGTCATCGCCCGTACGCGATGAAGTCCGGTCAGCGCGCCGGACATCTCATAACGGTGCATCATGCCAAGCTCAGCGATTCGGATAGGAAGGTCACGGTAGCTGCGCATTTCGCTTTTGTATACCATCATATGGTGCGGGCAGTTCATCGGACGAAGCACAAGCTCCTCGTTATCCATCTCCATCTTTGGAAACATGTCTTCCTGGTAATGCTCCCAGTGTCCAGACGTCTTGTACAGCTCCACATTTCCCAGCACCGGCGTGTATACATGCTGGTAGCCCAGCTTTTCCTCAAGGTCAACGATATACCGCTCCAAGGTGCGGCGCAGCTTGGCTCCGTTCGGCAGCCAGATCGGAAGCCCCTGTCCCACAAGTTGGGAGAAGGTGAACATGCCGAGCTCTTTGCCCAGCTTGCGATGATCACGCTTCTTCGCTTCCTCCAGCAGATGCAGATGCTCATCAAGCTGGGCTTTCTTCACAAAAGCGGTGCCGTATACGCGCTGCAGCATTTTATTCTTGCTGTCCCCGCGCCAGTAGGCTCCGGCCACATTCATCAATTTGAACACCTTCAGCTTGCCTGTAGAAGGCACGTGCGGTCCGCGGCAAAGGTCGAAAAATTCTCCCTGCTCATAAATGGAGATTACGCTGTCTTCAGGCAGATCACGAATCAGCTCCAGCTTATATGGATCACCCACTTCAGTGAAAATGGACAATGCTTCTTCGCGGCTTACCTCTTTACGGGTAATCGGCAGATTTTCACCGACGATTCTTTCCATTTCCTTCTCGATCTTGAGCAGATCCTCAGGATTGAGTGCATGCTCCAGATCCATATCATAATAGAAACCGTCCTCGATGACGGGACCTACGCCAAGATGCACCTCCTTGCTGCCAAACAGCCTTTTCACTGCCTGTGCAAGCAAATGCGCGGTACTGTGGCGGATAACTTCGAGCCCTTCGGAGGTGTCCTGGGTTACGATTTCGATCTGTGCGCCTTCTGTCAGCGGAGTGGACAGATCCACCACGACCCCGTTTAATTTGCCTGCTACGGCATTTTTGCGCAAGCCGCTGCTGATCGAAGCGGCCACGTCATCGATGCTGCTTCCGTCCGCATACTCACGGACAGAGCCGTCGGGCAATTGAATACGAACTGCCATTTCCTTTTCCTCCTTTTTGTAAACGCAAAAAACACCCGTCCCGCAAAAGGGACGAGTGTATGCTCTCGTGGTTCCACCCTATTTCGGCAAATCAGCCGCCATACACGCTGACTGCCCTCATTGGCATCCTGTAACGGGAACGGCCCGGCGCATCTTAATACCTGGATAACCGGGGTTCGGAGGCGCAGCTACAAAGTGGTAAACCAAAGCCGGTAACGTAAGGAAATTTCAGCACTAATGTTTCCTCATCTCTGGGACGGCCTGTCTTTGGTTCTTGTCTTTGTCTCAGCTTTTTCTGGAAAATGCGGGTTCACCCTTTTTAAGTGACCCTGATTCACAGTTATTATAATTCTCCGCCTCTTTTCCGTCAAGACGATCCGAATCCTTTAGCCAGGTCCCGCAATCGGGGCAGAAACGGCACAGCTCCACCTTATTTTCAAATATATCCATCAACGTGTGCACAACAAAGGCGCTCGGATCCTGCGTATGCAGCATGATTCGTGCCGGAGCAATGGAAATCAGGCTGCTGACAATCATGTCTTCAGCCGGCATCCCCACTTCCACACCCGGGAGTTCAACCGTGATGGGTTCAGCCTGTGCGGGACTTAAAAGCTTCATCTCTGTATCCAGTATGGTGAAGTTCTGTTCCCCCCTGTGAATCACATGCACGAGCGGAACCTGATTTTCCTGAAAGTAAACAAAATACTTTAATAATTGTACAAATTCCTCGTATTGCCGTTCCCCCCAAAACTCGTCCAAAGCATATTCAACCAGGTCACGAAGCTCCTGCTGATACACTGGCAGACGAAACCGGATAACTCCCTCCAGATTTACGATATGCAGTTCCTCAAGGCACTGCATAAGTGAGGAGACAATCATGCTCCTTCTTTTTTTACGGCTGCTGTTCATATCCTTCAGAAGCAGCCCGGTGCTGATTTCACGAATTCTTTGCGTCTCTTCGCCGCTCATGTACCTGCATTCCCCGGATACAGCCTCAAGTAACAGGTGCAGTTCCCATTGGTTCTGAATGTATCCCGCAAAGGCGTCAGCCATGAAAGTCTTGACACGAATAAGCAGGGCTTGATCCGCTTCCTGTCGCCCTTTGTATTTACAGGTCCAGGCCACCCTGTTTTCGGACTGGCTGAAGGCAAAATTTAATCCGTAACGTGACATATGTAAACCTCTGCCTTTGCCTTTCAAGGCTTGGTAAAAACATTCTGCTTCCATTGGATCTTTAGTCTCAGTCCATACCGTGAACAGTTCCATTGGCCCACCCCTTTCACTGACTGCTCTAAGTATATGGCGCCATGTTCAGGGTTATACGAGGTGAACTGCTGGAAGCCCAGGCACATTTATTTTTTCGCTTCCTCTATTTCAATGAGCGGTTACACGTGTTATAGTTTGATTGTTGTTCTATCGGACGACAGGCCTACGACGATTCGGAGAGTGATCGCAACTTGTTCAGGCAATATGTCAAAAGGCTTAGAGAGCCATCCAGCAGAGCGCTGGAATGCATGTTGTTTTTTATTGTAATCGATCTGGTTTTTACCATCATCTTTGATTTGAATTTACATTATAACTGGACGCAGAATTTGCTTCTTACTGTTCCGGTATGGATGCAGCTTCTGGTGCTGCTTATTACGAAAACGGTTGTCGACAATTTCCCCTCCCCTCTGAAATATTTCATAGGAATAGCGGGGACTGCAATCATCTCGATCATTCCTGTACTTGCTCACCCGGAAAGCAGCACGCTGGTTTTGACATTGGTATCCCCGATATTGCTTTCCGCGTTCAGCTTTGAGTATAAAAAAATCGCTTTCGGTTATGTCTGCAGCATGATTACCTTGATCGTCAGTTATGGTTATGTAGACAGCTTACAGAGCCTTCAGGCAAGGGATCTTCTCTTGCTGATGAACTTTCACTTTTTTTTGACGCTGCTGATGTGCATTATCGTGCAATATAACCGACTTTTGATGAACCATCTGGAAAAATCGCTTAAAAATAATGAACAGCTTATGATTCAAAATGTCATGATGGAATATTTGAACAAAACCGATCCGCTGACCGGACTTTATAATCATATGACCTTCCAGGAGTATTTGGACAAGCTCATTGGACACAGTGAATCCAATCCCTTCCGAATTCACCTCGCCTTGATTGATGTCGATGATTTCAAATGCGTCAACGACACCTACGGACACCGCGCAGGAGATATCGTGCTGAAGAATGTATCAACGATTATACAGAAGCATGCGGGGCCGAATGATTTTGTCGCCAGATACGGCGGAGAGGAATTTGCGGTTATTTTTACGGAAAAGAAAACCGCCGCAGTGTTCGCTACGGTTGAATCGATCCGCCGTGAAATCTCCGCCCATATGTATGAACGGTTGAATAACTCGGCGGTAACCATCAGTACGGGAATCAATAAGTATCAGCAAAGCAAAGGAAAAGAAAATTTCTTTCAGGGAGCGGATACAGCTCTTTACACCGCCAAACGAACCGGTAAAAACAAGACCGTGCTTCACTCGGACTAGAAATTTAATATGTTAAAAATAAGCGGCGCTTCCGGTCAAAAGGTGAATTTCTTTCCGGCATGACAGACGCTTTTTTTGTTGAAGGATTTGAATAAGGACAAGATTTTATGATAGAGTAAATTTGATACGCTATTTAAGCTTACATTCAGGCAGGAGGGAGATGCGTAATGAACTCAATTATTTCAGCGGTACGTATATGGATCGTCATGCTGCTTAGCATCATTATGCTGTTCTCCTTCCCTGCTCCTTTCTTTGATGAAACTCGTGAAA
Source organism: Paenibacillus jiangxiensis (assembly GCF_046098255.1). Lineage (NCBI taxonomy): Bacteria > Bacillati > Bacillota > Bacilli > Caryophanales > Paenibacillaceae > Paenibacillus > Paenibacillus jiangxiensis. Next base: position 340,180 of record NZ_JBJURI010000002.1, on the reverse strand, counting down.
TATCCGCAGGTGCCGACGTCTTGGCGGAATCCTTCAGCCTGAGCCACCCCAAAGAAACACACCAGAAGCCCGCCATCCGGGCTCAATCCCACGGACTGGTCAAAATGATTGCGGCAGCCAAAGCATTGCCTTTCTTTGCCGTTTTGCCCATTTTGATGTTATGGTCTTGTCCCCGGCCCTCTCTGCCCTTTTTGCCCATCATTAATATTATTTACAAGCGCATCTATTTGAAGCCGCTTAAATTTACCTCCAGATTCGTGGTGTGTGCCTGATCATGTCATAAATTGATCAGAACTGAAGCACATTAGAATTCAGGAGGCTAACCACAATGGAAATACGTGAAACTGCATTGCCCGGAATCGGGATGAAATATCAAATGGATACCGCCAGCGGAGACCGGCTCGTTGTCATTATCCACGATGACGGCAGACGTGAGCTGTATCATTTTGACTACGAGGATTTGGAACAAAGCATATCCATGATTACCCTTGAGGATCAGGAGGCCAGACAGATTGCCTCCATCATCGGCGGCATGGCCTACAGGCCAAAGAACCTGGAAAGTGTAGACATGGCGTTTAATGACCTCATCATTGAATGGTATAAGATTGAACCGCAGTATGCCTGTGCAGGCAAAACTATCGGTGAACTGGATGTCCGCCAAAACTCAGGCGCATCCATCATCGTTGTCATGGAAGACAAAAAAACAAAGCATATCAACCCCGGTCCTGATGTTGTTCTCAAAGCGGAAGCAACTGTGCTTGCCGTCGGAGAGCGAGAACAGCAGAAACGCTTTAAACAAATCCTGATAAGCGGAAGCGGGTGATTGGATGGACCATATCGTATTTGAAGTTGGATTGGCCATTGCTCTCATCGCTTTGTCAGGCCTGATCTCCGCCAAGCTGCGGTTTTCGGTCATTCCCTTTTATATCTTGGTTGGCATGGCCGTCGGCCCTCATGCCATGGAGATATGGCACTTTGACTTCCGCTTTATCGAAAGTGCGCCCTTTATCGATTTCATGGGCAGAATCGGCGTTTTGTTCCTGCTGTTTTATCTTGGTCTGGAGTTCTCTGTCGGCAGGCTGATCAAATCAGGACGGTCCATTGCTGTCGGGGGAACCATTTATATCCTCATCAATTTCACTTTGGGGCTTGCCCTGGGCTTCGTCTCGGGCTTCCCCATTGCTGAAACGCTAGTCATCGCAGGTATTACCACCATTTCGTCCAGTGCCATCGTAGCCAAGGTGTTGGTGGATTTGAAACGGACCGCAAACCCGGAAACCGAAATGATCCTTGGCATTATCATGTTTGAAGATGTCTTTCTTGCCGTGTACATCTCCATCCTGTCGGGGCTTGTACTCAGCGACTCATCCTCTATCGGCGGAGTAGTGATGTCTGCTCTGATCGCCCTGGGCTTTATGCTCGCGGTCATTCTTATCGGTCGAAAAGCTGTTCCTCTTCTGAATAAAGCACTGAATATCCGCTCCAATGAGCTGTTTTTGCTTGTGATATTTAGCACACTTTTCCTGGTAGCCGGTTTTTCGGAGACGATTCATGTAGCCGAAGCCATTGGGGCGCTGCTGGTGGGGCTGGTGCTGGCGGAAACGGATCATGCGAAGCGGATCGAGCATCTGATTGTGCCGTTCCGCGACTTTTTCGGAGCCATGTTCTTCTTCAGCTTCGGACTGTCCATCGATCCGCTGTCCCTTGGCGGCACCGCTGTCTGGATCGCCCTTGCGGCGGTGTTGGTCACGCTGTTCGGGAACTTTACGGCAGGCATGCTTGCCGGACGTACGGCATCCCTATCCCCAAAAGCCTCCGCCAATATCGGATTGACGATTGTATCCCGCGGCGAGTTTTCCATCATTATGGCAAACCTCGGACGGGAAGGCGGCCTGATGGAGATACTGCAGCCTTTCGCTGCCATTTACGTCCTCATTCTGGCCATTCTCGGTCCGGTGCTGACCAAGCAGTCCAAGCCGGTATTTATGGCACTGAATAAGGTATTCAAGTTTAAGGATCATCGTGTACAGAAAGAAAAAAGCACCGGTACGGGTTGAAAAAAAGCTTGCCGCGCATCAAGCACGCGGCAAGCTTTTTTACATATATCAGACATCCACGCAGAATTAGTTTTGCATTACAAAATCGTGCTCAACGCTGCTGTGCTCGTCAAATACACGCAGAATGTCATATCTGGTGTTGCGCTGGGCAGGTGTATGCCCTGTCTCGCGAATCAGCTGCAGGATTGACTCAATGTTGACTTTATATGTAGCCCCGGCTGCCGACACTACATTTTCTTCAATCATAGTGCTGCCAAAATCATCGCAGCCGTAATACAGAGACTTCTTGCCGATTTCCGGCCCCATTGTTACCCACGAAGACTGGATATGCTTGATATTATCCAGCACGATCCGGCTGATGGCCACCGTCTTCAGGTACTCGTCCGGCGTTTGTCTTTCCAGCTTCAGATTGGTGTTGTCAGGCTGGAACGTCCAGGGAATGAACGCAAGAAAGCCTTCCGAATCGTATTTGTTGGCAATGCATTCATCCTGGGCATCCCGCACCCGCATCAGATGCAGCGCCCGTTCTTCCATCGACTCGCCCAGCCCGATCACCATCGTTGCGGTGGTGTTCATGCCGATTTTGTGGGCTGTCTTCATCACATCCATCCAGTCCGTCCAGGAACCCTTCAGGCGGCTAATTTTACGGCGTGTGCGGTCATCGAGAATTTCCGCTCCGCCGCCAGGCAGGGAATCAAGGCCAGCTTCATGAATCTGCCGGATCACCTCTTCCAGCGACAGACCATCTGACACGACCTTCATCTTCTGAATTTCAGCCGGCGAGAAGGAGTGCATTGTAATATTCGGGAAACGCTCCTTGATCGCTTTTAACAAATCCGTGTAATAGCTGAAAGGCAGGTTAGGGTTTGTTCCGCCCTGCATAAGAATTTCCGTGCCGCCGACGTCCTGTGTTTCCTGAATCTTCTGGAATATGACTTCATCGGGAAGCACGTAACCTTCATCCGAGCCGGGTCTGCGGTAAAAAGCGCAAAAACGGCAGTACACGTCGCATACATTCGTATAATTTATATTTCGCCCGATGACAAATGTCTTGATCGGATCCGGATGCATGCGGTTCATAATCACATTCGCCGCATCCCCCATCTTCTCAACCTCATTGGATTCAAACAGGGCAATGGTATCCTCCAGGTTCATTCGTTCACCGCGCAAGGCCTTATCCAAGATACGGTCTATTCCGCTCATCGTACGTGTCCTCCCATCCTTCATTCTGTAAAAGATCCTTATGAAAATAATGATATATGAAACCACTATATTACCATCGTAACACAGGTGCAATGTGAAAAACAGCACCTATTCCAAAGGTACTGTTTTTGCGAGGTCATTCTTATTCAAATTCCAGAGCCTGTTCAAGATCGGAAATGAGGTCGCCGATATCCTCCAAACCTACCGAGAAGCGCAGCAATCCGTCCGTAATGCCGCGTTCAAGCCGGACGCTGTGCGGCATGGCCGCATGGGACATCATGGCAGGGTAGGAAAGAATGCTTTCAACCGCGCCGAGGCTGACAGCAACGATCGGAAGCCGGACACGGTTCAGCAGCGCCTTGGCGCGTTCGCCTGAGCCGACATCAAAGGAGACCACGGCACCGTAACCGCTGGACTGCTTCTCATGAATTTCGCGTCCCGGATGATCAGCAAGGCCCGGATAGTAGACGGCCTTGATATCCTCCCTGGCTTGCAGCCATTCGGCCAGCAGGCGTGCACTTTGCTCGCTGTGCGCCATGCGGGCTTGCAGGGTCTTCATTCCCCGCATCAGCAGCCAGGATTCCTGCACACCCAATACGGTGCCCAGCCCGTTCTGCAGCTGCTTCAACTGTGCAGCAAGTGCTTCCGTGCGGGCAACGGCCAAACCTGCCAGCACGTCGCTGTGACCGCCGAGAAACTTGGTGGCGCTGTGCAGCACGATATCCACTCCCAGTTCGATGGGACGCTGATAATAAGGAGTCATAAACGTATTGTCCAGCAGGGTGATGAGCTCATGCTCACGGGCCCAGCTCGTGACCGCCTCAATATCCGTAATTTTCAAAGTCGGATTGGACGGGGTCTCCATATACACCGCTTTGGTGTTGGGCTTCAGGGCTTGTCTGACTTCATCCAGATTCGTCATATCGACAAAGGTGGTCTCGATGTTCATTCTGTTCAAAATTTTGGTCAGCAGCCGATAAGTCCCGCCGTACACATCCTCGGTTACGATGATATGGTCACCGGCCGACAGCATCATAAAGGCGCTGGAAATGGCAGCCATCCCGGATGAATATGCGAATCCGCGCACGCCGCCTTCCAGGAGCGCAATATAGTCTTCCAAGGCCTGCCGGGTTGGATTGCCGGACCGGCTGTAGTCATGCTGCGGCGGATTAAAAATGTCATGATGATGGAAGGTGGATGCCTGGTAAATCGGTACGCTGGAAGCGCCCGTTTGGCTGTCGATCTCCGCTCCGAAATGCAGGAGCCGGGTGCCGAACTTCAGCTCCTGCTCCCCTTCTTTCCGCTTCCCGTCTCCGCTCATTCCGCAGCCCCCCCTTCGAGCTCGCGCTGAGCAGCTTCAAGCGCGCCGCCCAGATCCTGAATAAGGTCCTCCGCATGCTCAATGCCGACGGAGAAACGAAGCAGCCTATCGTCAACACCTACGGCATCCCTGATTTCCGCCGGAATGTCCGCATGGGTCTGAATGGCCGGGTAGGTCATGAGAGATTCAACTCCGCCTAAACTTTCGGCAAAAGCAATCAGCTTGATATGGCGCAGCAGAGGCTCTACCAAGCGGGCATCCTTGACCTTAAACGAGAAGATTCCCGTATTCCCGGAGGATTGTCTGTTTTGAATCTCATATCCGGGATGGCTCTCCAGGGCCGGATAGTATACGTCCGTAACGAGCGGGTGAGTCAGCAGATACTGTGCGATCTGTGTGGCGTTCTGCTCATGTCTGTCCATGCGCAGGGCAAGGGTTTTCATGCCTTTCATCAGTTGGTAGCTGTCGCTTGGAGACAGTACGGCCCCAATCGAGTTGTGCAGGAAGGCCATTTCTTCGGACAGCTCTTTTCCTTTGGTGACGATCAGTCCGGCCAGGACATCATTATGCCCGCCCAAATATTTGGTGGCGCTGTGAACTACAATGTCGGCCCCCAGTTCAATCGGTCTTTGGAAATATGGAGTAAGCAGCGTATTGTCTACAATGGTAAGCAGACCATGCTTCTTGGCCCAGCCGGCTACCGCCGTAATATCGGTAATCATCATGAGCGGGTTGGTCGGCGTTTCAATAAATACGGCCTTTGTGTTCGGACGGCGTGTCTGCTCCAGCGCAGTCAAATCATTTGTATCCACATAAGAAGCGGTTACGCCGAATTTGGAAAGAATGCGTTCCAGCAAACGGTAAGTTCCTCCATACAAGTCAAGGGAGACGATAAGATGATCACCTTGTCCGAACAAAGTAAAAATCGTCTGCAGAGCGGCCATGCCGGAAGAACAGGCAAATCCGGCGTCTCCGGATTCCAGTTCGGCCGCTGCTTCCTCAAGCACTTTGCGGGTCGGATTCGTGGTGCGAATATAATCGAAGCCTGTGCTCTTTCCTAGCTGCGGGTGACGGAAGGCCGTCGATTGGTAAATCGGAAAATTCACCGCACCGGTTACGGGCTCGTTGATGGAACCAATTTGGGCAAGTCTGCTTTCGATTTTCAACTTTTGCTTATGATCCATATAAATCCTCCTGTCCGTTACTGTTCTAATTTATATTGATTTAAATTTGAGGCCCGATTTCACCGATGTCATAAGGGGTCTCCTGGTACACATAGTAGTTCAGCCAGTTAGAGAATAATAAGTTGGCATGAGCCCGCCACGTGGATGGCGGTGTACGGGTTGGATCATCCTGCGGGAAATAATTTTTGGGCAAAAGGACATTGTCCAGTCCCTTGGCCATATCCCGGTCATATTCCCATTTCAGGGATAACGGATCGTACTCGGAATGGCCTGTCACAAAGATCTGCTTGCCGTCCGTCGTAGCCACAATATACACACCGGCTTCTTCCGATTCCGAGAGCAGCTCCAGCTCGTGGAAACGTTCAATATCCTCGCGGCGGACTTCCGTATGCCGTGAGTGCGGTGCGAAGAAGACTTCGTCAAAGCCGCGCAGCAGCTTAACATGCGGCTTGTTCACCGTATGGGAAAAGACGCCAAAGGTTTTGCTGTCCAGTCCGTATTTGGGAACTCCGAAATGGTGGTACAAGCCTGCCTGCGAGGCCCAACAGATATGCATGGTGGAGGTCACATTGGTCCGGGTCCAGTCAAAGATGCCGCGAATCTCCTCCCAGTAGTTTACATCCTCAAACTCAAGCTGCTCTACAGGCGCACCTGTAATAATCATACCGTCAAAGCGGGTATTTTTGATTTCGTCAAATGTTTTGTAAAACATGTCCAGATACTCCTGGGACGTGTTTTTGGACACATGCGACTGCGGGTGAACGAGCGTGACATCCACTTGAAGCGGGGTATTGCCGATCAGACGCAGCAGTTGGGTTTCGGTCGTTTCTTTGGTCGGCATCAGGTTAAGAATCGCAATGCGGAGCGGACGGATATCCTGGTGGTAGGCCTTGCTCTCGTCCATGACAAAAATGTTCTCACCCGCAAGGATCTCCTTCGCGGGCAAGGTGTCTGGAATTTTAATCGGCATAATGCTCACTCCTGTTCGTGAAGTTTGCGAAAATCATTGCTGAGATGCCGGGCATATTAAAAATGACCTTCCTCGCAGCACGAGAAAGGTCATATCTGATTCATATGCGCCTCTCTCATCTCTCAGGTCCATTTCCTAAAGAAATGTGACCTGCAAGAATTAGCACCGTGCGGATTACCGCCGGTTGCCGGGTTTCATCGGGCTAGTCCCTCCACCTGCTCTTGATAAGATTTCGCTATTTTCAATTTTAATTAATTCAAATGTCCTGTATCAAACTTTAATGCATGAACGCCTCTTTCGTCAAGCAGATGCTTCAAAAAAATCCATTCATTACGCACCCGGATTCGGCTGCCCCCATAAGATGAAAACAGATATGAAAATGTCCAATTTAGCCCTTGAAAGGCCATCTGGCGGGCGTTATACTAGACAAGTGCTGCAGGCGGCGGAAACTATATGCGTAGTTTAAGATTCGCGTATAAGAAAAACGTCTATCGACGTAATTCAAAGAAGCCAGACCGCGTTTAGCGGTAGTTTTTCTTGCGATTACAGAATTGCTCAGCTCCGCTGAGAACTTATAAATTCTGTTATCTAATAAAAAGGGCTGCGGCGGCTCATCTTAATATAATTCGATAGGGGTGACACCAACCATGGAAGGCGACCCGAGTCCGAATAGGCGGCGGAAGCATGACAACAGCATAGGAATGACTTCAGCTTGCCGGAGACGGGACGCACGTTCTTCATGTCTGTGGAGCTTCTAACTTCCTGGGTCTGGCACCAGGCTGAAAGCATTCCTTATGAACATCATTCGCCCTGGGGCGAAGCATAAGGAGTGAGAGAAATGAAAATCCGGTTAGTGAACAACGGGGTATTTACCCTCATTGACGACATTGAAAAAACATTGACAGCACCAGCCGACGGCTTTTACTGGATTGATGCCGATGTTGAAGATCTCGCGGTGCTGCAGCCGCTCTTTTCCATTCATGATCTGGCTGTGGAAGACTGCCTGAGCGAAGAAGACCAGCGTCCGAAAATTGAAATATATGATAATCATTACTTTATCGTTGTAAACAGCATCCGGTTTGATGATGAAGAAATTTTTCTGCGTTCCCTCAACATTTTCCTCGGCAGACATTTTATCATCACCATCACCAGACAGAAAATCAATGAGCTTCGCTCCCTGAAGCCCTTGCTTTGGGAGCAGGAAGTAAACTCGCCTGATCGTTTTATGTATTTGCTGATCGACCTGATCGTGGACAATTATTTTCTCGTTGGCGACCGGATCGAGGTTCGGATCGAAAAGCTTGAGGAAGACATTCTGATGCATACGAAAAAATCTCATTTGAACGAGATCATCGGTCTGCGCAGTGAAATTTTATGGCTTAAAAAAGTGCTTGGCCCACAGAAGGAAGTCATCAACACGTTGAACAAACGGGATTTGCGCCTGATTGACGAGCAATTGCAGAAATATTTTAGCGACATTTATGAAAACGCGGTAAAAATTTCCGAAACCTTCGACACTTACCGTGATCTGATGGGCAACCTTCGTGAAGCCTACCAGTCCAGCATTGCCAACCGGGCCAACGAAATCATGCGGGTTTTTACAGCGATCACCACCGTATTCATGCCTTTGACCGTCATTACCGGAATTTATGGAATGAACTTTCAATTTATGCCTGAACTGCACACCCGCTACGGATATTTTGTCGTGCTTGGCGTGATGATTGCACTGGGCAGCAGCATGTTTTTGATTTTCCGCAAGAAAGACTGGATTTGAAAATTATATGGACGAGAAAATGAAAGACGGAGCCTTCCTTCGGGACAGGGTCCGTCTTTTGTGCTTTAACTGCCGTTTGGTTCAACTGGCACTGCGCTTGCCGGCTTCATCACGGCGGTGCCAGATACGCACCAGCCGCAGCCGTTCATAAATTTCATCCAACTTCAGGTTCCCATTGCTTTGATCGCCGTACACCCGCTGCATGACAGGCTTCAAAAAGCGGTCCCCCAGTTCCTCATAAGCCGCCCGAATCGCCGCCTGCTCCTGCTCCGGAGCTGCCGACAGCTCGCTTCGGATGACATTATCCACATCATATCCTTCTTTCATGAGCGCCTCCAGCATTTCAATAACTTCCCTGCGCGGCAGTCCCGCCTCCCGACTGATTTCCTCCAGACCGAGGCCTGCTGCCGCTCCCTGCAGAACCGACTGGCGCTGATTATACCTGTCGAGCTCCAGCTTGTACTTCTGTTCCTTCTGGCGGTAGCTCCAATTGATAAAGTCATGAGGATCAATCTCCTCCATCACCCAGTGCAAGGGAAATGGACGGTATTGCTCCCCCTTGGAGGTGATGGCCAGCAGATCCGCTCCATAGGCCCGCATCTTGCTCTCCCCCATGCCCGGCAGCTCAAGCAGATCCGCTTCATTCTGGGGAAGAAAGACACTGATCAGCTTGAGCAAACGGTTGCTGGCAATCATATACGGAGCCCTGTGCTCGGCTGCTGCCCGGCGCCGGCGCCAGACCGTAAGCTCAGTATACACATCTTCGCGGGGGTAAAGGTCGCTGTAGCAGCACAGCTTCTGCACAAACAAACCACGGCTCCCGCCTTCCTCACGTTCATGGAATACCCCATCAATAAGCGGACGGTACCCTTCAGACAGCTTCAAAGCCAGCTGATAGCGGTAAATGGAGAGCATCTCCTGCCATGAACGGCCTTCATACCAGACGCTATCCTTCGCTCCATCCCCTTCTGTAGTCCGCCAGCCGACAGACCATACTCCCTCTTCTTCCCCGATCCAAACCTGGGCAGCCCCAAGCACGTCTGCTTCCTCCGTCTTCGACAGCTTGTTCAAGAATACAATCTCCATACTGCAAACCTCCTCAAAACTATGTATGCAGCATCATCCGGCAACAAAAAAAGCACCTATTCTGCGTAATTCGCAAAATAGGTGCTTCCTTATAAACCGTACTATGCTGTTAAACTCATCTTACAACGGAAACGTACGCCTCGTCAAAGCTTTTTTTACAAAATCATCATATCCCCAACCGAGCCAGCGCAAGCGCACCGGACAAGCCGGCATTGTCGCCAAGTCCCGGAGACACGATATAGCTGTCGATATCTGCCGTAATGCTTGCATGCTGGACGTAGCCCTGAAGCAGCTCCTGCAGCTTGCGGCGGACCAGCGGGAATAGCTGTTCCTGCTTCATGACTCCGCCGCCCATAATAATCTTTTGCGGGGAAAGGATCAGAACATAATTCATCAAGGCCTGAGCGAGATAGTAGGCCTCCATCTCCCATGCGGGATGATCCGCGGGCAGCTCTGCCCCCTGAGTCCCCCACCGCTTGTTGATGGCAGGTCCTGCGGCAAGGCCTTCCAGACAGTCCCCATGATAAGGACAAAAACCTGCAAATGTGTCTTCCGGATGACGGCGGACCAGAATATGACCCATTTCCGGATGAGACAAACCGTGAAGCAGCTGCCCTCCGACTACGGCTCCCGCGCCGATGCCCGTTCCAACCGTAATATAAATGCAGCTGTCCAAGCCTTTGGCGGCTCCCCATGTGTATTCACCCAGAGCGGCTCCGTTCACATCCGTGTCAAAGCCCATCGGAACATCAAAATGTTCCTTCAGCTTGCCGATCAGATTATAGTTGCTCCAGTGGGGCTTGGGGGTTGTTGTAATGTACCCGTATGTACTGCTGCCGACAATCGGATCAATGGGTCCGAAGGAACCAACTCCGATCGCTTCGACATTTTTCCCTTCGAAATACTCAATGACCCGGGCCATCGTCACCTCAGGCGCTTCCGTCGGGAAGCTGACCCTATCCATAATTTCCCCCTGCTCATTACCGATACCGCATACAAACTTAGTCCCACCTGCTTCAATGGCGCCCAATACTGACATTTCAATCTCTCCCTTCCTTATGTAATCCAATCCTTCAGCCCAAACGTTTGCACAGGGTCATCTTCCAGCTCTCCGACAGCTCCTCTACATCGAGCAGCCGTTTCGTCTCTTCAGCCTGATCCTTCCGCTGGTACATAATCCGGTTAGCCTCCATTACGGTGATATGTTCCTTCGGCCTCTCTACCAGCTCCATCGCATCTCCCGCAACCAGTTCCCCCTCTTCAAGCACTCTGAAATAATAGCCGGTGTACCCTGTCTGCTGAAACTGCTGCGGCAGCTCCTTCCATGCATGCTTTGCCGCCAGTTTGAAGCAGGGTTGACGGGGCTGGCTGATTTGCACGAGCGCACGGCCAAGCCGGAAGATGTCCCCAATGCTGACTGTATCCTCCGCTGCCCCCGATATCGTCACATTTTCCCCGAAAGCCCCGAAGGCAAGCTCGCGATCCATCAGCTGCGCAAAATACGCATAGCGGCTGTGATCATACACGCACACCGCCTTGTCCGGACCTCCATGATGCACGAGATCGGCTTGTCCGTCACCAGGAATCCCGCTGCGTGTCAGAAGAATGGGTCCGTCTGCGGGCAGTTTGTTAATACCGCTGAGCACTTCCTTTTCGCCGTGTATGAGCACGGCCGGCAATCCAATGTTCACGGAGACGGCTGAGGCCGCTGCGTTGTTCATTCTCATGATCCTGCCGCCACTCCCATCATTATACTCAGGCTTTTCATTTCAAGCTGTTCAAACTTGGCAGCGATCAGCGCGTGATCAAGCTGCAGCAGACTGCTTTCCAGCGAGCAGGCAACCGGTACCTCACAATGGATTTCAGCCAGCCTGCGCGACAGATGAAGCATGTCCAGATCGTTCTCGATCTTCTTTCTAACCGACGGGCTCAGATTCTCCAGGTTAGCCAGGATACCCTCGATGGAGCCGTATTCCTGCACCAGCTTCAGCGCCGTTTTCTCGCCGATGCCGCGCACCCCCGGGTAGTTGTCGCTTGTGTCCCCCATCAATCCTTTGACATCTATGATTTGACGGGGCTGCAGCCCCTTCTCCTCCATCAAGCTTTCGGGCGTATAGACCATATAGTTGCCCTGGCCTTTTTTCATAATAATGACTTTAATCCGCTCATCCACCAGCTGCAGAAGATCATGGTCGCCTGACAGAATCAGCACGTCCGTATTTTCGCCACGGGAATAATGACAGGCCAGGGTACCGATGCAATCATCCGCTTCGTAGCCTTCTGCCCCAATGTTCGGAATCCCGAGACTATCCATGACTTCACGAATTAATGCAAACTGTGGGATCAGATCATCCGGGGCTTCCGCACGGTTGCCTTTGTATGCGGCAAAATGCTCTCCCCTGAACGTCTTGCCTCCCATATCCCAGCAGCAGACGACATGAGTGGGGCCGAAGGCCTGCACCGCATCCCAGAAATAGCGGATAAAGCCATAGATGGCATTGGTCGGGATTCCTTCTTTGGTGCGCCGTATATATCCATGGGCTGCTGTTGCGTAATAGGCACGGAAGAGCAGGGCCATTCCGTCCACCAGCATAACTGATTGTCCATTGTTTTGTGTCACGTAAGTGTCTCGCTCCATTTCCGTAAAAATAATCTTGTTCGAGTATACCATATTGGCGATCGTTTAGGGGCCTGCCCATCCACTTTCCTGCCTTTTACTCACACACTCCCCGCATCGACAAATATTGCAGCACCGAGTTTTTCTCATCCCGCTGCTCATGGTTCAATTCCGAGAGCCGCGCAGCAGCGGTTACCAATAACCAATCCGCCAAGTCCCCCCGGGTAACGCCCATTTCCAGCAAATAAACGTCGGTTGCCCTTTTCTTCATCCATAGAATTCGTTCGCTGTCGATCATTTGGGAGGGCACAGGGGTCATTTCAATCAAGTACACCGTTCTGGCTATGTCTCCGTATTCATGCCCGCGGCATACATTCATATAATCGATCATGTAGTTCTTTCCTTCGTGTACAAGCACATTGTCGAAATGAAAATCTCCATGACAAAGCCGGTCACCATCCGGCAACTCTTCCAGAGCAGTATATAATTGTGATTTGCATAAGTCTGTTAAGTCTTTTGTACATTCAATATTTCTTTTTAAAATGGACTTCAGGCTTGCGGCGCCACCCAATTTACAGGACAAGATTTGTTTGTGAAACAGGGCTAAAACGGTTGCGTACCGCTCGACATCACCCGTCCGCAAAACCAAATCAAGCAGCGATTCTCCCTCAATTTTATCGTAGATAATCCCGTGTCTTTCTTCATACGTTACCAGTTCGTAGCTTTTGCTGATGGGAAGATCCAAGCCGTTCAGCAGCCTCGAATTTTCAAATTCTTGCCGAGCATGATCTAACGAATCACCTTGCTTAAACAGCTTAACAACCTTCTTATCGCCTGCATCATATATATCTGCCGTATTGCCTTGACCGATCAACGCTCCTATCACGGCACCCCATCCTTCCGCAAACCTTGGCTATAACAAGCAATTCCAGTTCTTTTTTCATAGTAAGATTCCGTAGCAATTTGCGAAAAAAGACAGGCTTATGCCTGTCCCCATACCTCGCTGTATTGATCCTCTTTAAATCCGACGCTGACCCGCTGCCCGTCGGTAACTACAGGCCGCTTGATCAGCATGCCGTTGGAAGCAAGCAGGTTCAGCTGCTCCTCTCGGCTCATTCCCGGCAGTCTGTCCTTCAGCTTCAGTTCCTTGTACACCTCGCCGCTTGTGTTAAAGAACTTTTTCAGATCAAGCCCGCTCTTGTCCACCAGCTCCGCAAGCTGGTCGGCTGTTGGCGGCTCCTCCACAATGTGGTGAAGCTCAAGCTCATGCCCATGGTTTTGCAGCCATTTTACAGCATTGCGGCAGGTGCTGCACTTCGGATATTGATAAACCGTCAATTTACTCATATTGTATGTCCTCCATCATTTCCATCCCAATACGATGCTTTTCTTTAGCAACTATATGTTATTCTGCAGCTTGCAGCACTTCTTCCAGACGAAGCAAATCCGGCGGCAGCGGGGCCTGGAACGTGCACCGCTCTCCGGTGAGCGGATGGTTGAAGGAAAGCTCGACGGCATGCAGCGCCTGTCTTGAAATCACACTGTCGAGAAATGCTCTTCGTTCGGCCTTCCCGGTATCAGCACTTTCTGGCGTGGGATTGATAAAATACATCGGATCTCCGATCAGCGGACAGCCAATATCCGTCATATGCACACGGATCTGGTGCGTTCGCCCGCTTTCCAGCTTCAAAGAGATTCTGCTGCCTTCCGGCCATTTCTCCTCAAGATTGTAAAGCGTGAGGGCAGGATACCCGTCAGGCGTTACAATGCGTTTGTGCGGATTAAGCGGATCGCGGTCGATCGGACCGTCCACTCTTCCTGTGGTCGGCTCCGGACAGCCGTGCACATAGGCCGTATACCGCTTGTCCACCGTACCTGCAATCATTTGCTCGGATATATGCTGGTGGGCATACGGGTTTTTGGCGATGGCCAACACACCCGAGGTATCCTGGTCCAGCCGGTGAACAGGACGGAAGCGGAACGATTCTCCCTTGGAGTGCCAGTAATGTACAACCGCATTAGCCAGCGTTCCCGTATAGTGGCCATGCGTCGGATGGACAATCATGCCCGCGGCTTTATTCACAATCAATAGATGCTCATCCTCATACAGGATATCAAAGGGAATAGACTCAGGCAGAATATCCTCCGAGGTCTCCCATACCATGCGGATTTCCACACGGTCCCCCGGGCGCACTTTCACGTCGACGTACACACGGCTTCCGTTGAGCATAATCCCTTGCTCCGTAAGCTTCAGGCGGGAGAGGAGCTTGCGTGAAACGCTCATTCTTTTGTGCAAAATCGTTTTCAGCAGCATGCCTTCATCTTCAGGCGGAACCTCATATACTATTGGATCATAATAAGCGGTCATTCTTTTCTACCAAACACCTTTTTGCTGCGCACATATTCCACGTCAGCCACTCCCAGCCTTGTATTGGCCGTACGTGCAGCCACGAAGAAATAGTCGGACAGCCTGTTCAAATATCTGCGGACAGCAGGGTTAATTTCCGAATGGGAGCCAAGCGTAACAGCCCGCCGCTCAGCGCGGCGGCATACTGTACGGCATACGTGGAGAGCTGAAGAGAAGCGGCTGCCGCCAGGAATAATAAAACGCTCCACCTTCGGGTTCTCCTCTTCACAGCGGTCGATCCACTCTTCAAGCCGGAGCACCATCTCTTCCTTTACCTTATATTTTTTATCGCTCAGCCTTACAAAAGCCAAATCGGAGCCGCAGTCGAACAGCTCCTGCTGGATTTCGGCCAATTGCTGCCGCAGATCCTCGAACACATCCTCCTCGGCAAAGCTGATCGCCTGTCCCACAAAGCTGTTCAGCTCATCAATAGTGCCGTAAGCTTCAACCCTGTCATCATCCTTGCGCACCCGTCCTCCAATGACAGAGGTTTCGCCTTCATCTCCCGTTCTTGTATATACGCCCATTATATTCCTCCTTTACGATTTAGCCCTAATATCGCAAGCTGCGCTCCTTCAATTCCATCGCCAAACCTGCCGTCAGCTGGAATACCTTGTCCGCCCGTACAGCCATTTCCATGTTCAGGCGGGATATCAGCCTGCCGAACAGCGCCTCTTCTTCACTGGGATGAAGCATGGGGTACACTTCATTCGTAATGACGAGCAGCATCCCCTGATAGTTCAGCAGTTTGTCCGATAATCGCTCCGCTTTCACCTCAAGCCGCCTTCGCTCCGCTTGCTCCAGCGGTCCGCTGCCAAATTCGTCACTCAACCAGCCTGTAATGCTGTCAACAATGACGATCCTGCGGTCGGCACGGAAGATGTTAGACTCCAAATTGAGATGCTCAAGCACATTGGGCAGCGGCATCTCTTGGTCCACGCTGATCCTGTGGTAAGACGGCGGCAGTTCGCAGCCTCTGGCAGATGTTCCGGCGGCAAGCCGGCCAGGAGCCGAAATATAAATTCCTTCACGGGCAAGACGCGTTGCCATTGACAATGCAAACCTTGTCTTCCCGGTACCGAATCCTCCCGTAACCATGATTAACATACGAATTCCTCCCAGTCAGCGTACAGAACAGCCGTAAATCAATTATTATTCTGCCAAAGCCTTCAGTACGCTGACCGTTTCTTCCAGATTGCCCGTCCTTGGCGGGACTGTTGCAAACAGATTGGATGAGGCGTAGCCAACCTCCTTAAACAGAGCCATCTGATCGGCAGGAATACCGTACAGATGAGTTTCCATCACCGTCTCCTCTGTTGCTTGTCCATCTTTATTCACCGGCTTGAATACAGCTCCTTCAAAGACACCCCTCGGATAAGCTTCCTTGTCAAAGTATTCATCAAGGGGCAGGTTCCCGCCTTCTCTGCCGTTATTTCTCATATCTTCCTCCGGCAGAATGAAAATATCATGCTCTCCGGCCACATATTCCACCAGCAGCTTAGAGCGGTCATAGATGGGACTAGCGACCACTTCGACAGCCGGCCCTCCTTCACCGAGCTTCTGCTGCAGCTTCTGCTCAAGCTGCTGGCTGACGGCCGACGGATCCCCTTGATTATCAATAATAAAAATGGAAAATGC
Source organism: Paenibacillus jiangxiensis (assembly GCF_046098255.1). Taxonomy (NCBI): domain Bacteria; kingdom Bacillati; phylum Bacillota; class Bacilli; order Caryophanales; family Paenibacillaceae; genus Paenibacillus; species Paenibacillus jiangxiensis. The sequence continues at coordinate 323,923 of NZ_JBJURI010000002.1, read as the reverse complement.
CTTGTTGTCGTCCTCCCCGCAGCCAGCCGCCACGAATAGAAATGCAAGCACACCGCACAGCTTCAACAACCTCTTCATCTATGTACCTCCCTTTTCCCATGCATTCAATATAGCACAGGTTGGGAATGCAAAAAAGAAGCCCCTCGAGGGGGCTCCTAATACCGTCAGACGCCTTCTGTTTTCAGCTTGTGCACAAAATTTCCGATCCGTTCCAGCGCTTCGGTCAGTTGGGCAACGGATGTGGCATAGGAGCAGCGCAGATATCCTTCGCCCCCCAAACCAAATACATTTCCCGGCACGGCAGCGACTTTGGCTTCATAGAGCAGTCTTTCGGCAAACGCATCCGAGCTTAACCCAGTGGATTGAATGCTCGGGAACACATAGAAAGCTCCCTGCGGTTCATGGCAGTCCAGTCCCATGTCCCTGAAGCCCTGTACCATCAAGCGGCGGCGCTGGTTGTAGGCATCAACCATCCGGTCCTTTTCCCCCATTCCGTTGCGCAGCGCTTCCAGTGCAGCTACCTGCCCCATCGAAGGAGCGCACATGACGGTGTACTGATGAATTTTCAGCATTGCCGAAATGAGATCCCGATGGCCGCATGTATAACCGATTCTCCAGCCTGTCATCGCAAAGGCTTTGGAAAAACCGCTGACGAGAATCGTTCGGTCCAGCATTCCCGGGATGGCCGCAAAGCTGACATGATTCTGATCATACGTAAGCTCGGCATAGATTTCGTCCGAAATCACGATCAGATCATGCTTTTCAACCACCTGCGCAATCGGGAGCCAGTCCTCATAGCTCATCGTTGCCCCCGTAGGATTGCTCGGGTAGCAGAGAATCAGCACCTTGGAGCGGGGTGTGATTTTCGCCTCAAGCGCCTCCGCCGTCAGTTTGAAGCCGTTGTCCGCGAACGTTTCGATGCCGACGGGGACCCCGCCGCCAATCGCCGTAATCGGAGAATATGAAATATAACAAGGCTCCGGGATGAGAATTTCATCCCCCGGTGTAATCAGGGCACGCAAGGCGAGATCAATGGCTTCGCTGCCCCCGACCGTTATAATTATCTCATCCTGCGGGTTATAGCTTACGGAGAAGCGGCTGCTCAAATATTGGCTGAGCGCCTCGCGGAGCTCCGGCATGCCCGCATTGGACGTATAGCTTGTAAATCCGCGCTCCAGGGAATAAACACAAGCCTCGCGCATATGCCAGGGGGTTGTAAAGTCGGGCTCCCCTACCCCAAGCGTAATAATATCCTTGCTTCCTCCGACCAGATCGAAAAACTTCCGGATCCCCGAAGGCTGGATGTCTCGAACCAGGGGGGCCAGATAGGAGTTCATGGATTTGCTTCCAGCCTGCCGAGCTTGTTCTTGATTAAGTGTCATTATGAGTCGCTTCCTTTACGGCGAGATCATGAGGCGGTTATCTTCTTCCTTGTCATCGAAGATAATGCCGTCCTGCTTGTATTTTTTCAGAGTGAAATTCGTTTTGGTCGACAGTACGGAGTCAATGGGGGACAGCTTCTCCGATACAAAGTTCGCGACTTCGCGAAGATTCTTGCCCTCCACCTCCACCAGCAGATCATAAGCTCCGGACATCAGATAGACCGATTTCACCTGCGGATACAGATAGATGCGCTCCGCAATGCCTTCAAAGCCTCTGCCCCGTTCCGGCGTTATCTGAACCTCAATTAACGCGGTGACCTTCTCGTCATCCACCTTGTCCCAATTGACGACCGCTGCATATTTCACGATCACATGCTTGTCTTCGAGCTCTTGAATGGCGGCTTTAACCTCCTCCTCGGCAATGCCGAGCATGGTCGCCAGCAGGGCGGGCGAACGTCTGGCATCCTCTTTCAGAAGCTCCAGCACCTTTAATTTTGTCTCATTCAACTCTGTCATGCAAAGACCTCCAGCGTGTTTTCGCGGACATTGACCGGATCTTCATGTCAGGTCTGCGAAAAAGATAATACTTATATTACATCAATTCAGAACAGGTGCAAAGCAAAAACAGCCATTCATATCTGAAGGGCTGCTAAAATGAACAATATTGTCTTTTACAGCAAAAATACAAAGTAAAGCTATTCCGATACCGGCTTCCAACCCGCGGATTTCATCATTCCCCGCACAAAGAACCAGCCGATTACGGGCGCACATCCAAGACCGATCATCAGCCACGTGATGACATGCGGCATGCGGCTCACCGAAAGCACCCCGATAAAGATAAACGTTCCGATCAGCCGCCCCGTCATAATGCACAGCTCGCGCAGCACCACCAGTTCCACGCGTTCGGCAACATTGCGCTCTGTCGTTCCCATCAAATCGAAGCCCAGCGTAGTGATCGGGATCAGATAAAGCGGGATAAACAACGATGTGCCGATGCCCATGAACAAAAGTGTTCCATACTGCACCTTCCAGAGCAGAGGAAACAGCACTGCTACAAGCAGCACCGCCCCAGCCAGCATGCCTGCGGAGCGGTAGCGCGGCCGCAGCCATCTGCCCGCCGCCCAGTAGCTGAGAAGGGATACCGCCGACGTAATGAGCGAAAATTGCCCGAGCTTCCATTCCTGCTTGGTAGCTACAAAGACGAGCAAAGTAATAAGAAAAGAGAATACCCCTTCCCGGATGCCTTGGGCGGCAAGCGCCAAGGAGAGCGGCCTCCAGGGACTTTTCACATCACTCAACCTGCTCCACGGCTCGGCCCAGTTATATTCTTCCTTGACTTTGCGTTTCTTGAGGAAAAAGCTGAGAATAACCCCAACGATATAAATCGCCAGTGAGATACTGAAGATGACACGGTAGCCTGCGTCGTTTTCCATGCTTGCAATAATCCAGCCTGACAGCCATGGGCCTACGATACCTGCTAAAGACCCGAGCAGACCGACCCAGCCGTTAAACCGATCCCTGCTTCCTCTGTCGGTAACTTCAAAATAGACAACATTAAACGCAAGCCAGAACAGACCAAGTGCGATTCCCAGCAGAATGCCAAGCGGCCAGATATAATGAACGGCTTTGGGCCCGGACCATAAAACAAGCAGATAAAATATCCCGGACAGGGCTGTGCCCGCGCGGAGGGCATTCATTTTGTTATGCTCCTTTACCCACTTTCCCGCAATCCAGAAGGTCAGTCCGAGCGCCACCTGCTGGCTGACGGTAAACCAGCCGATCATGGCATAATCCGGTTTGCTTTTCCACAGATATACGTTGAGAAAAGTGCCTGACAGCGCTCCTGCAAATACAAACAGCCCATTCATGCCAAGCAGCAGAATGGACTGTTTATTCAAGCTCGTTTTCAACAGTGTTCCCCCTCTAACCGAGATCCGCCCTGCGGGCTCTCCGTTAACATGCCCCAAAATGCTTAAAACATGTCAGGAGGGCAGCTGTCATTTTATTTACGGCCGGTACTCAGCGTGTGCATCAACCGGAGTCGGTCGTCCTCGGCCAGGCTGTGCTGAATCTGAAAACACCCGGCGCATACATAGATATTCATGGTAAAAGGCGGTTCAAGAACAGGCTTTCCAAGCGAAGCCGGAACAGACGGGACAAAGGTATCCGCCGCAACGGTTCTTGTGCCTGTCAGCAGCATGTACTCCCGGCAATGCGGACATTCCGGAACCTCTTCCTGGCTGTCCAGCACCTTTTCGACACCTTCTTCATAAGCCAGCAGGTCCTGCCCGCTTTCCTCATATTTCTGCAGCGTATGCAGAACCGGGAGCCTGTGAAGGCCCTCGTCCTGCCAGGACAACAATTCCTCATCCTGCGCTTCCTCGTCATCATATTCATCGTCTTGACGGCCATTCGAAATTTCGTCCTCATCCTCGCCGATATCGACCGTTAGCGTCCGATATCCTTTCAGCTCGTTATGACAGTAGGGACACTCTTCCTCCGGGCCAAGCTCCTCATCCCAGACGATTTCCGTCTGGCACCAGGGACAAATCGTTTTTTCCATCTTTGTTTCCTCCGTTTAACTCGCAATTAAAAGCGTAAATTAACTGATGCTGGCACCGATTACATAAGACAGCGAAATGGAGATGATCATGGAAAACAAGCCAACAGCCCTGTTGTCATTCTGGATCTCCTTATCTATCGAAAATACGGGTGTCAGAAATTCAAACAAAAAATAAGCGGCCAGCAGCAGCAGAAATCCCAGAAACGACCAGATCATCGTATCATACACTGAGGAGCTTCCGTTAATGCTGAAGCGCATAATGTTGCATATCCCGAATACCTTTCCGCCGGTGGCCATGGCGACAGCCACATTGCCCTTGCGGATTTCATCCCAGCACTTGTATCGGGTCACCAGTTCAAAGCAATATAGATACACAATGAGCTGAACCACCGCAACCGAAAAATACCCCAGCAACATTCCAAGCGGATAGGTCAGCAGTTGATCGATCTCTTTCACTTTCTCCCTCCCAATCAGTCACAAGCCGCAAACAGGTACTTATGGACGAGCTATTTTAACTCGGCGACGGTCACACCTGCCCCGCCTTCCCCGTAGTTGCCCAGTCTGTAGCTTTTTACATGCTTGTGGCGGCGCAGATAATCCTGAATGCCGGAACGCAGCACACCCGTACCTTTACCGTGAATGATGTAGACCTGACCCAGATTGGCCATGAAAGCTTCATCCATAAACCGGTCCACTTCAATCAACGCTTCCTCCACATTGGCTCCTCTTAAATCCAGTTCGCTCCGGACCTGATCGTCACGTGTCCGATTCACACCGGCAACCGCGCGCTGCTTGGGCTGAGCAGTCTTCGGCGCATCCAGCAGCTCAAGGTCATCCAGACTGACCTTCATTTTCATAATGCCCAGTTGCACGATAGCTTCCTTGCTGCCGGACAGTTCAACGACATGCCCCTTCTGCCGCAGGCTGTGCACTTGCACTTCATCCCCGGGCTCGATGGCCCGCGTTTTGGCGGATTGGCGCGGAGCGGACGATTTTTTGCGTTGCTTTGGTTCCGCCTCCTCAAGCTCCTTGCGGGCGGCAATCAAACGGTGCTCCTTCACGGCAGCGCCTTCCTCCTGGGCAAGCTTGCGCAGATCAGCAATAATCCGTTCCGACTCGCTGCGGGCCTTCAGAAGCACCTCGCGGGCTTCCTCGTCTGCCTTCTCCAGCATGCGCTCACGCTGTCTTTCGAGCTTGTCGAGCTCCTCTTGATAACGGGTGCGAAGCTCTTCAGTCTCCCTGCGCATCCTTTCCGCCTCGGACCGCTCCTGTTCCGCTGTAAGGCGATTCTCCTCCAGAGAAGCGATCATATGCTCGACACGCTGATCCTCCTCGGTTACCTCGCCGCGGGCATAATCCAGAATCTGCTTGGGCAGGCCGAGCCGTTCCGCAATCGCAAAAGCATTGCTTCGTCCGGGAACACCGACGAGCAGGCGATAAGTCGGACTCAGCGTAGCCACGTCAAACTCCATGCTGGCGTTAATAATGCCGTCCCGTTCATATGCATACGCCTTAAGCTCGCTGTAATGCGTCGTAGCCACCATGCAGCAGCCAATTGCATGGATATGCTCCAATATCGCCACCGCCAATGCCGAGCCTTCAGCAGGGTCCGTCCCTGCTCCCACCTCATCCAGCAGAACAAGGCTTTTGGCAGTCATCTGCCGCAGTATGCTGATTATATTCGTCATATGGCTGGAGAATGTACTCAGATTTTGTTCGATACTCTGTTCGTCGCCGATATCGGCATAGATCGCATCAAACACCGACAGCTCGCTCTCATCCTCGGCGGGAACAAACAGGCCGGACATTGCCATCAGACTGAGAAGTCCGATCGTTTTGAGTGTTACCGTCTTACCTCCGGTATTCGGTCCGGTCACGATGATGGACGAGTAACTGCCACCCAATTCAACATCGATCGGCACCACTTTGTCCAGTGGAATCAATGGATGACGGCCCTTCTTCAGCCTGATATAGCCTTGATCGTTAATCACCGGAAGGGTCGCCTTCATTTCTCTCGCAAGCCGCGCTTTGGCGAAAATAAAGTCTAGACTGCCAAGCAGATCAAGATCATAAAGCAGCATTTCCGCCTGTTCTCCCACCTGTGCGGTCAGTTTCTGCAGAATGACCTCAATTTCTCGCTCTTCCTTCATTCTCGTTTCACGCAGCTTGTTGTTCATCGTTACGATGGATTCAGGCTCGATGAACAGGGTGGCGCCGGAACCGGACTGATCATGCACGATGCCGCCGAAATAGGAACGGTATTCCGCTTTGACAGGAATGACGAACCGATCGCCGCGGATCGTTATAATCTGGTCCTGCAGCATCTTAGATACTGTGGAGGACCGGATCATGGAGTCCAGCTTTTCACGGATTCTCACCTCGCCGGAGCGCAGCTCGCGCCTGATTTGAGCCAGCTCCGCGCTTGCGGTATCCAGCACTTCGGCATTGTCGTCGATACAGGCTTTGACGGCGTTCTCCAGCGGCTTCTGGTCTGATAGCTGCTCACTGATGAACAGCAGGGATTCAACGGCATGTTCTTCATGCACGCCCTCAATATAAACCTTGACCCGCCGCCCCGCCTGAATGGTCGTCCGGATGCCGAGCAGCTCATGCGGATTCAAGGTGCCTCCGATTCGCGCCCGCTTCACGGCAGGGGATATATCAACCACTCCGGTAAAAGAAGGGGTTCCCTTCAGACGATCCACAGCGAACGCTTCGTCCGTGCCTTTCAATAAAGCTTGTATATGCACCGCATCCGAGCCGGGGCGAAGCTGCATGGCTGCATGTTTACCCATCGGCGTTTGCGTGTAATTAGACAATGAGCTCAATATTTTACCATATTCAAGTGTTTGCAAAATTTTTGCGTCCAACGTTACAGCTCCTCTCAGTTATATCTGTATTATAACGAAAGCTGGCCGCTTTCGCTATTTACTGCCGTTTGCTATGAAGTATCTTTCGTCAGAATGCATTCTGGGCATAAAACAGCATAAGACGGGCGTCCGCGTAACATACTAATGCTTGCATATCCGCGGATTTCAAAGAAACCGCGGCCATTCTCCAGCCTGCAATCCATTTGCGGGCTGGGAGCAGAACAGGAGGCATACCATGAGAATTCTAGGCCATATTGTACGTTTTGTCGTTGCCGCGCTCGTGCTTCTCGTTGTCGGCTGGATTGTTCCCGGATTCAGCGTGGGCGGTTTCTGGAGCGCTCTGATTCTCGCCATTGTGATTGCCGTCATCGGCTGGATCATTGAAGCCATGTTCGGCCGCAGAGTCAGTCCGTTCGGACGCGGCATTGTAGGCTTTTTGGTCAGCGCGCTGGTCATCTACATCGCACAATTTATCGTGGGCGGTGTGGAGGTTTCCGTTTTGGGCGCCCTGCTTGCTGCGCTCGTCATCGGAATTATCGACCTGTTTATTCCGGTTTCGACTCCTTTTGAAGCCGGGCGAAACAACAACGACCGTACTTAGATCTTCCATAGGAACAACAGCAGGCAAAAGAGGCCTTCCCAAACACCGGGAAGCCTCTTTTTTACAGAATGAAGTTCATTTTCATAAATTGATCACATTCTCCCCGGACAACTTGCGGTATGATGGCGTATAGGATACATTTCAGCAGCAGTATGCTGAATTAAGCCAATGGATTGGGGGAGAGCATATGGGATTCAAGCTCTTTAGACGCAACGGATTCATTCTGATATCAGCCGGGTTGCTGCTTTTGCTCCTGTCTGCCTGCGGAAGCAAAGCTTCTCCGGATGCAGCTACACAGCAAACAGACGCCAGTGAAGAAATCGTGATCAAAGCAAGCAATTTTGCGTTTGACCAGCAGGAATACCGCGTGAAACAAGGAGTTCCTGTAAAAATTTCTTTTGAGAACGTAGAAGGCACACATGGTGTCGTCATACAGGGCCTTAACGTCCAGTTGGACAGCAGAAATACCTCCCAGGTGATTACGCCCGAGCAGAAAGGGGAATACGAGATTGACTGCTCCGTATTCTGCGGCTCCGGCCATCATTCCATGACAGCCAAGCTTATAGTTGAATAGACGAAACCAAGCCGTCCTGACTTACAGCCGGGACGGCTTGGTTTATTCTGTTCATGTTCATGGTCACTGGTCCTGCTCAATCAGTTCGATCCACTCGTTATACTCCGTTTGAAGCTTTGAATATTCCTCCTGCAGCTGCTCCAGCTTTTCCGCAAGGCTTTCCGTTTTCTCACGTTCCATTTCGCGTTCCACCTGCAGCAGTCTCAGCTGATGGGCAGCCAGCTCATAGCGCTCACCGATTTCAGTCATCTGGGATTGCAGCTCCTCCCGTACTTTTGTCACGGACTGCAGCTCGGTCAAGGTGTCCTGCTTCTCGCGGTTCGCTTCGGCGACCTCCTGCTGCAGGCGCTCCCTAACCTCGACTGCAGATGCGATCTGCTGCTCCCAGGCAGCCAGTTCTTCCTGGCGGTGGGCTTCTTCCTCACGGATCTGCTCAAGCTCGGCGAGCTTCTCCTCATATTTGATCTGCCATTCAACAGCTTCTTCCTCTGCCTGTTCAAGCTGTGTCCGCTGTTCAGCAGCTTGTCTGTTCAATCGTTCAAGCTCCGCCTGAAGCTGTTCGGACTGCTCCTGCAGATTTGCGGTCTTCTCACGCAGCTGCTCATATTGATGGTCGCTCTGTGCGGCAAGCTCTGCCGCCAGGTCCGCTTCGGCCCGCACTGATTCCAGAGCCCTTTGCTGCTCCGCAATCCGCTCCTGCAGACGGTTATTCCGTTCACGTGCTTCCTCCGCCTGCTTGAGTGCATCGGCCATCTCTTCTTGCTGCTGCTCAGTACTCTGCTCAAGCTCGGCGATCCGGTTCGTCTTCTCGTTCAACTCCCGCTGGCGACGTTCCAAATCTGCTGCATGCTTCTCGGCCTGCTTACGAGCCGTCTGCTCGTTCTTGGACAGCTCGGCCACTTCCGCCTGGAACTGCTCAATAGTCTGCTCAAGCTCAGCGATCCGGTTCGCCTTCTCATTCAACTCCCGCTGGCGACGTTCCACTTCAGCTGCATGATTTTCGGCCTGCTCGCGGGCCGTCTGCTCGTTCTTGGACAGCTCGGCCACTTCCGCCTGGAACTGCTCAATAGTCTGCTCAAGCTCAGCGATCCGGTTCGCTTTCTCATTCAACTCCCGCTGGCGACGTTCCACTTCAGCTGCATGATTTTCGGCCTGCTCGCGAGCCGTCTCCTCGTTCTTGGACAGCTCGGCCACTTCCGCCTGGAACTGCTCAATAGTCTGCTCAAGCTCAGCGATCCGGCTCGTCTTCTCGTTCAATTCCCGCTGGCGGCTTTCCAAATCTGCCGCATGCTTCTTGGTCTGTTCGCGGGATGCCTGCTCGTTCTTGGACAGCTCGGCCACTTCCGCCTGCAGCTTGCGCACCGAGACATGGGCCTGTTCAAGCAGCTTCTGCATCCGTCTTTGCTCTTCCTCCGCTTTAGCGGAAGCCTGCTGCAGCCGCTTTAACTCCGCAGCCTTCTCATTAACCTCAGTCTGAAGGGTCTGCAGCTTGCGGGCCGAGATTTCTTCGGCAGCAGCCGCTTCCTTCAACCGATCCTCAAGCTCCTGGCGTACTGTTTCAGCTTGCTGCACCTGCTCTGAAGTTCCATGCAGTTCCTCGGTCAGCAGCTGCTCACTTATTTCCAGCTCCTCCAAACGGTTCCGCAGCTGCTTGAGTTCCTCTTCATAATGCTGCCTACTTTCAGCTTGCAGGGACTCGGTCTCCTGACGCTGTGCCTGTTCTTCCTGCAACGAAGCCAGAATTTGACCCTTCTCCTCCTCCAAACGTTTGCGGAGGGCCGCCGTTTCCGCCTGCCATGACGCTTTCGCCTTCCGCTGTTCTTCGTTCAGGCTGGCTTGCAGCCGCTCCTTTTCCGATTGAAGCCGTGCTGCATATTCCTTCTCAGCGGCTGCCAGCTTGGCCTCTGCCTGTCTGGCCGCTTCCGCCAGCTTCCTCTGCGCGTCGATCTGCGCCTGCTCCTTCTCTTTGAGGAGCTGAGCTTCCTTCTTCAGCTGCTGCTCCAGCCGGTTCTTCAGATCAGTCTTCTCCCGGGCGGCATTTTGCTCAACTTCCGCCAGTCTGGCCAAGGTTTGCTGCTTCTCCTGCACGAAACGGTCACCCGACTCCTGCAGAGCCGCATTCTTCTGCTGCTGTTCCCCAAGCAGGGTTTGCAGTCTCGCCAGGTCTTCGCGCAATTCGGAACGCTCCTCGATGATCCGGTTCATTTTCCGTTCAGTTTCCTGGGATCTGACCGCTTCCTCCGCCATATGAACGGCCGCAAGAACCGCGATCCGCGGGATATCCAGATGGGAGTGGGCTTGGGCAATCGTATGCATTCGTTCATTTACGTAGCTTGCAACCTGTTTCATATATTCTGAACTGCTTCCAACAAGTTTATAGGAATTTCCGTATATCTCAACGGTAACGCGCGTGCGATCCGGTGTAGTCACAATAAAGCCCTCCTCCAGTTCTGTGTGTTGATTCTAGGGTGTCTGTTGTTCATTTTGGCTTATCTTATATTTTGCAGGTTATTTCATGACTGATCAAGTCTGGTGCTCGGCCAGCGCAGGCTAAAAAGCCACACCGAACCTCTTCACCTAAGATTCGATGTGGCTTGACTTATCTCCTGCTACTTTCTTAATTCAGCGCCAAAAGTTTGTTCCAGCGCCGCAACGATCCGGCTGTGCGTTTCGTTGATCTCCTCATCGGTCAAGGTCCGCTCACGATGGCGGTACAGCAGCGCGATGGCGATGCTTTTCTTGCCTTCACCGAGCTTGCTGCCTGTAAATACGTCAAACACACGGGCTTGGGTTAGCAGCTCGCCTCCGTTTTCACGGATCACACGCAGCAGCTCGCCTGCCTCCACCGTTTCGTCAACCACAACCGCAATATCCCGATCAACGGAAGGGAAGCGGGTCAGCTCCTGGTAGCGGATCACGCTGTTTCTGTGCCGGATAACCGGCTCCAACGCGATTTCCGCCACATACGTGTCCTCTAGGTCATACTGCTGCTGCAGTTCAGGATGAACCTGGCCCACCGTGCCGATCAGCTCGGATTGCCCTTCGGTCTCAAGATACACGGAGGCGGAACGTCCCGGATGGTATCCTGCCGGACTGTCAGCGGTATAACGCACTTTGCCTTCGAGTCCTACATAATCAAAAATCGTTTCAAGAGCACCCTTGATGTCAAAGAAATCGACTGCTTCCGCTGCCACATTCCACTGCTGGCCGCGGCGCTTGCCCGTCAGCAGCAGACCGAGCACAGGAATTTCCTGCGGCTGCTTGGTCAGTGTCTGCTCTCCGCTGAAAAACACGCCGCCAATCTCAAAGAAAGCCAGGTCCTCCTGCTTCCGGTTCATGTTGTATACCGAGGCATCCAGCAGTTGCGGGATGGTGCTGGTGCGCAGCACACTGCGGTCCTCGCTCATCGGCATCGCCAGCGCCACCGGATGGCTGCCGGCCGTAAGCGCAGGATACAGCTCCGTAAGATCCGGATGAATAAAGGAATAGCTGATAACCTCCTGCCATCCGCCATGAACAAGCAGGCTGCGCAGGGAACGGCGCAGGGCTTGTGCTGGAGTGAGCGCCCCCGGCGTTGTCGGACCTTCGATCGCTGTGGTTGGAATATGATCGTACCCGTAGAGGCGCGCCACCTCTTCTATCAAGTCCACATCCAGCGTAATATCGCCGCGGCGTGTCGGAACCTCCACTTCCAGCAGACCGTGCTCCTTGTCACCACAAGGGAAATGCAGGCGGCTGAAAAGCGTCTTCACTTCTAGCGTCGACAGATCAGTCCCCAGGTAACGATTCAGCTTCTCCAGCGACAAGGTGATGATGCGCGGAGCTGTCCGGGCTTCATTAAACTGGACAACCCCCTTCTGTACGGCTCCGCCGGCGTAGCGCTGGATCAGCGCAGCAGCCCGGTTGAGGGCCGGGATAACTGCCCCCGGGTCAACCTCCTTCTCAAAACGCAGGCTTGCTTCGGAACGCAGGCCCAACTGGCGGGATGTTTTACGTACGCTTCCGCCGTCGAATTTCGCCGACTCCAGCACGATATCAACCGTGTCTTCCGTAACTTCCGAATTGGCACCGCCCATGACGCCCGCCAGCGCCACCGGCTTCTCTCCATCGGTAATCAGCAGCATATGAGGCTCAAGCTTGCGTTCCTGATCGTCCAGCGTAACAAGCGTCTCGCCAGAGCGGGCGAGGCGGACTTCAATCCGTCCGCTCAGCTTGGCCGCATCAAAGGCATGCAAGGGCTGCCCGTATTCCAGCATCACATAGTTAGTGATGTCGACAATGTTGTTGATCGGGCGGATGCCGGCAGCCATCAGGCGGTTCTGCATCCACAATGGGGAAGCCCCGATGGTCACCCCGGTGATCACGCGGGCAGCATAGTGGGTGCACAGTTCCGGCGCCGCTACGGATACCGCAAGATGTTCAGCTGCTGGTTCAGCTTGTTCAATCAAGTCCTGCTCGGGATCGGGAACCTTGATGTCTCTCCCGAGGATTGCGCTCACTTCATAAGCGGCACCCAGCATGCTGAGACAGTCCGAGCGATTAGGGGTCAGGTCGAATTCCAGCACCTTATCGTCCAGGCCAAGCAGCTTTTCGATCGGAGTGCCCAGCTCAACGTCTGCCGGGAGAACAAGAATGCCTTCCTGCTGCTCCTTCGGCAGCAGCTTGTCGTTCATGCCCAGTTCCTTCGCGGAACAGATCATGCCTTGGGACTCAACGCCGCGCAGCTTGGCTTTCTTGATACGGAAATCGCCGGGCAGCACGGCTCCAATCGTGGCTACCGGCACCTTTTGGCCAGCGTCCACATTTTTGGCGCCACATACGATCTGCAGGTCTTCACCCTGCCCCACATCGACGACGCAGACATTCAGCTTGTCCGCATCCGGATGCTTCTCTTTGCTTTTTACATAACCGACCACAACGCCGGTGACGCCTTTGTTCCGGTTCTCCACTGCATCGATTTCAATACCCGCCCGGGTAATGCGCTCAGCCAGTTCCTCAGCGGTTACCTGGTCAAGAGATATATAGTCAGACAGCCATTCGGTTGATACTTTCATGTACGCTCACTTCCTTTTATCCGAGTATTAATTCCGTGCGAACTGCTTCAGGAACGCCATATCGCTATTGTAGAAATGGCGGATGTCGTCAATGCCGTATTTCAGAATCGCGATCCGCTCCACGCCCATGCCGAAGGCAAATCCGCTGTATTTCTCCGGATCGTAGCCGCCCATCTCCAG
>NZ_JBJURI010000002.1:0-310657 GCF_046098255.1 Paenibacillus jiangxiensis | reverse complement strand
GCCCGTCTGCTTGCACATCCGGCAGCCGCTGCCGCCGCACTGCACGCAGGTCACGTCCATCTCGGCGCTTGGCTCCGTGAACGGGAAGAAGCTTGGACGCAGGCGGATCTGTGTCTGGCTGCCGAACATTTCGCGCGAGAACTGCAGCAGCGTTCCTTTAAGGTCGCTCATCCGGATATTTTCGCCGATGACGATGCCCTCAATCTGATGGAACTGGAACGAGTGAGTAGCATCATCGTCATCGCGGCGGTACACCTTGCCTGGGCAAATCACCTTCAGCGGGGTTTCACCTTGCATGGACTGCATCGTCCTCACCTGCACCGGTGAAGTATGCGTACGCATCAACAGCTCCTCGGTAATGTAAAAAGAATCCTGCATATCACGGGCCGGATGGTTTTTCGGCAAATTGAGCGCTTCAAAGTTGAAATAATCCGTCTCCACCTCCGGGCCTTCCGCTACGCGGTAGCCCATACCGAGGAAGATATCTTCGATTTCAGCGATGACCTTGTTCAGCGGATGAATTCCGCCCTGCGGCATCTTGCGGCCAGGCAGGGTAACGTCCACCCGCTCTGCGCGCAGCCGCCGCTCTGTCTCGGCACGCTGAAACGCCTCCTGCTTGGATTCAATAATGCTTTCAATGGCGCCGCGCACGTCATTCGCCACCTGGCCGATGACTGGCCGCTCATCCGCGCTCAAGCTGCCCATGCCGCGTAAAATTTCAGTCAGCGCTCCCTTTTTACCCAGATACTTAACGCGCAGGTCGTTCAATGCCTGGGGATCGGATACCTGCTCCAGCTGCGCCAGAGCCTCAATCTTTAATGCTTCCAGCTTTTCCTTCATCATTCCTGATGCCTCCTTTGTGTAATCACCCGGTAATCCGGTATGTACGCAACAAAAAAAGGCCCTTTCTCCCGTAAGGGACGAAAAGACCGTGGTACCACCCTTGTTAGACGATCGTTGAAATTCATGCGGATTTCTATCCATGATCTCATGATTTCAGTAAAAATCGTCTCGCTCAGCACGTGTAACGGCCGTGAACCGGTACCCCCTACTTTCCTGACGTACGCATTGACACATCAATGTTCAGGGGACTGCTCCGGAGTGAACTTCAACAGGTCTGTATCTGCAGAAACGCTCTCAATCCGCGGCGTTTCCTCCCTGTGCGCCAGGCACTGCCTACTCTCTCCATCAAAGCATTTATCATTTTTTCACAAATTTCAAAAAAAGCCCCTGCTTGCAAGGAGCGGCTGTTCATCGTCAATTATGGAGCGGGTGATGGGAATCGAACCCACGCTACCAGCTTGGAAGGCTGGAGTTCTACCATTGAACTACACCCGCGCGACTTATTAAATCATATTCGAGACTGATTAATAATATAACTTAACCGCAAGGAAAATGCAACCGGCAAAAAAAGCGCATCATCCGTAGATCATGCGCTTTCCTTGTAAAACCGGACTATTTTTGGTCAAACGACACTTCAGGAGTCGTCAGCTTATCGTAGAAATCAACAGCCTTGTCTTTGTCCTCCGAAGCTCGTAAAGCCATGGCCGAACGCGGATGTTCATCCAACGTGCCTGTAATCATGTAAGGAATGATATATCCCCATTCTTCTTTCTCACGAAGAGGGATCATCAGCTTCTCAATGACATCAAGCACCGGACGCAGCTTATAATGCGTATGCTTCAGATGGGTTACCAGCAGTTCGGTCGGACAGTTGCCGGCCGCGCGTCCCATGCCGTACACGGATGCATCCAGCAGCTCCACACCCTGCTCGGCAGCAATCAGCGTATTGGAGAAAGCAAGCTGCAGATTGTTGTGCGCGTGAACGCCAAGTCGCTTGTTCGGCAGATGCTTTTTGAACTTTTCAGTCAGATGCAAAATATCTTTATGGTCCAGGCTTCCGTAAGAATCGACGATGTACACAACATCCACTACACTGTCTTTAATTAGCTCGAAGGCTTCCAGCAGCTCATGCTCCATGACATTGGAAAGGGCCATAATATTTATGGTGGTTTCATATCCTCGTGCGTGGAAAATGTTGACCAACTCGATCGCCTTATCAACATCCTTGATGTAGCAGGCTACCCGAATAAGGTCGAGCAAACTCTCGCTGCGGGGAAGAATGTCATTCTCGTCCACACGGCCGATATCGACGAGAGCCGACAGCTTGGTATGCCCTTTCTGGGGAATAACCTTGCGCAAAAATTCATCGTCCAGGAAGCGCCATGGGCCCGCTTTGTCCGCGCCTTTGAGCAGCTTCGGGGAATTTTTATATCCGATTTCCATATAATCAACACCAGCATCATTCAGTCCGGCGTACAGTTGCTGAACAAATTCCACGCTGAAATCCCAATTGTTAACCAAGCCGCCGTCCCGGATGGTACAATCCACGATTTTACTATGATTCGTCTTCATCTGCCAGTTACTCCTTCCAAAAAACCAAGTCTATTTCCACTCATCATACTTGAACGGGTCAGCAAAAGTAAAGGTAAAATGAAAAAGGACCTTCCCCAGCCTGACAGCTTTTTGGGAACGGTCCTGTCTTCCTTTCTCATTATTGCACCAAAGGCAGAGATATCCGAAATTCGGTTCCTTCCCCCTGGCTGCTATTGACATGAATAAATCCACCGTGATTTTTAATAATTCTGTAGCTTACGGATAATCCGAGGCCTGTCCCGCTCTCTTTGGTTGTAAAGAACGGATCGAACAGTCTCGAGAGTGTATGGCGGTCCATCCCCTGACCGTTATCCACAATCGAAATATCCGCATAGCGTCCTTCCTTGGCCACAGCAATCTGAATGGTGCCTGGGCGAACATCATCCACGCTTTGAATGGCATCCATCGCATTTTTGATAATATTCAGAATGACCTGCTTGATTTGCTTGACATCAATGGAAACCTGGAGGGTGTCAGGGTTATCCACCAGTATAATTTCGCAGTCCTTCATCAGCGCTTCACTCTCGGTCAGCAGTGCAACTTCCTTGAGCAGGCTGGTAACGGGAAGTACGGTTTTCTGAGGCGCCGAGGGCTTGGACGAATTCAGAAATTCATAAATAATATCATTCGCCCGGTCGATTTCCGAAAGGATGATCTTGGCATATTCATCCTTGCCAAGCTGCAGGAGATGGGGTCTGAGCAGTTGAATAAAACCCCGGATAGCTGTGAGAGGATTCCTGATCTCGTGAGCGATGGAAGCGGATATTCGCCCAAGCATGGCCAGCTTGTCATTCTGGTAAGCGGTCTGTTCAATTTGCTTGTAATCCGTTACATCCTTCACGCTGAACAAAATATCGCCATCCAGTTGATCTCCATAGGTTACAGTAATCAGCCAATGTCGTCCGGATTCGTCAATCAGCTCATGATAGCGCTTACGGTGGAAGATGGTCTCACGATAAATTCTTAGTATCTTCTTGCGCTTGAAGCGATTCAACTCCGGATGCTTCAAAATATCGACAAGGCTGCATCCCGTCAATGCTGCTCTGGACACTTCAAGAAGCTTGGCCATCTGGACATTAACGAACGTCACCACACCTTCGTGGTCAAAAAGCATAATCCCGCTGTCTAAATGCTCCAAAACATTTTCGTATTTATTTTTGACTAATTGGGTGGATTGAAAAGGTGAGATCGAATCAACCATCGTTTCATGAAATCCGTTGATCATGCCGGGGTCCCCCTTGTACCGGTTGATAAACTGGCCGTTTCGGGCATCTGCAATCCAACAAAAAAACAAACAACCACCAATTTCCAATTGCCTCGTATTTTTATGATAGACAACATTGCTGTTTTCAGTCAATCGAAAATCCTGTCGAACGCATAAATTTTTTCAACCTGTTTTTTTGCGTATTAGCGAAAAAAAGAAGCCTCCGCACAGCGGAAGCTTCCTCCCTTTGCCTCTTGCGAGCGACGATATACCTACGGGCTAGCTGTTGTTATGCTGGAGCCGGGAGCGTCTCTGACTCATGACAGCCAGCCTTCTTTTCAGCTCTCCCTGCCACTTCTCGTCCTCGATTTGCTTGGCAACGGTAAGCAAATCCAGCGAGATATCGATCTGCCGCTTCACAATTTCAAGCGGGTCCTCGCTCTCCCTGCTGACACAGTTTTCAAAGATGGTATCCTCATCTTCCATCACATAGTCCTGGAAATCAATTTCCGTTGCACCGTCTCCATGCGCATACTCCGCAAGAATCTCGTATTCGTTCTCCACACGATAATGTACTTCAATACGCTGGCACACCGGGCAAACCAGCAAGGGCACGTTATGGACCTGCGTACGGTAATGCTTCAGCGTCCCCTTGGTTCCCACCATACTTGCTCCGCAGCAAAAACTCATCTGGCGCTCACCCTCCTCTGAACATAACCTGGTTTACTTCTATCGTCCAAACCATGTATCCGACGCAGCAAAAACGGCAATGTCACTATTATGATATTTGCTTTTTCTTACTACCCTATTCGCTCTGTAAGTGCTTAATTCCTCCCGTCAACCTTAAAACGTATATTTCTTATTTCAACGTTTTACTGCAAATTCAAACAGAATTAGACGGGTTGCAGCATCCAGGCAAGCAAGCCCCCAACAGTCGGCTATAACCGCTATTGGGGGCTTGAAAAATCGATTTAACTATCACTATTACAGATTTTTATCGCCAGGCTTCCAATTCATTGCGCACAATCCGCCGGATTGCAGTGCTTGCAGCACACGCAGAGTTTCCTCAACGCTGCGGCCTACATCGTTATGGTTAACAACCTGGTATTTCAGTTCACCGTCAGGATCGATAATGTACAGACCGCGAAGCGCAACGCCTTCTTCTTCGATCAGAACGCCATAGTCACGCGCAACTTGTTTTGTAATGTCGGAAGCAAGCGGGAAGTTCAGTTGTCCCAGACCGTTGCTATCCTTCGGAGTGTTGATCCAAGCCTTGTGGCTGTGTACGGAGTCAACACTTACACCCAGGATTTCAGTATCCAGTTCTTTGAACTGGGAATATGCTTCACTCAATGCTGTAATTTCAGTAGGGCATACGAAAGTGAAATCAAGCGGATAAAAGAAGAATACGAGCCATTTTCCGCGGTAGTCAGACAGCTTAACATGACCAAACTCTTGTCCGTCACCTGTAACTGTTTCCATCGTAAAATCTGGAGCCGGTTTACCAACTAATCTTTCTGCCATTTCTGCAAAATCCTCCTTTGAACTATGTAAGAAAAACATGAGTGTTTTTCTTGATTCACTGTATTGTTTCGAAAAACATCATTTTCATTGAAAATGTTATCATCCGACTTCAACAAAGTCAATATTATAAGGATTATTTTTTTATAATTAATATAAATAAGACAATAATTCGACAAATTACCGCCACAAAAAACAGCCTGGTTCTCTGCTATTATGCAGCCAGGCTGTTCAGGTTCGCGCTTACTTCATTGCCGCAGCAATCAGATCGCCCATTTCAGTAGTAGAAATTGCTGCGCTCTTGTCTGTCGCGATATCGGCTGTGCGATGACCTGCATCAAGCACCTCTGCAACAGCTTTTTCAATAGCGTCCGCTGCTTTGTCATAACCGAACGTCAGACGGAACATCAGAGCTACCGACAAAATCGTTGCAATCGGATTGGCCAGTCCTTGACCGGCAATATCCGGTGCAGAACCGTGTACCGGCTCGTACAATCCAAAGCTTCCTTCCCCGAGGGAGGCCGATGCCAGCATGCCGATGGAACCGGTCAGCATGGCCGCTTCATCGCTCAGAATGTCGCCGAACATATTTTCCGTCACGATCACATCGAAGCTTGCCGGACGGCGCAGCAGCTGCATCGCACAGTTGTCGACAAGCACATGCTCCAGTTCGACATCCGGGTATTCCGGGGCAATCCGGTTTACCACTTCACGCCACAAACGGGAGGTTTCGAGCACGTTGGCCTTGTCCACCGAAGCCAGCTTTTTACGGCGCTTCTGTGCAATTTCAAACGCCTGACGGACAATGCGCTCTACTTCCTTTACATTATATACACAGGTATCAACCGCTTCCTGTCCGCCTTCGCCTTCACGTCTGAACTTTTCGCCAAAATAAATTCCGCCCGTCAGCTCGCGGACTACCATCAGGTCCGTTCCTTCCAACACTTCCGGCTTTAAGGTGGAAGCGTCCTTCAGACAATCGAAAATGACAGCCGGGCGCAGATTGGAGAACAATCCCAACTCCTTGCGAATGCCGAGCAGACCTGTTTCCGGGCGCAAATCCTTCGGATTGTTATCCCATTTCGGGCCTCCTACTGCCCCAAGCAGAACGGCATCCGCCGACTTACACACCTTAAGAGTATCCTCGGGGAGAGGCGTCCCTTTCTCGTCGATGGCAATTCCGCCGAACAGAGCATGCTCGGTTTCAAATGAATACCCGTAGAGCTCCTCCGCCCGTTTTAGGATTTTTTCCGCTTCCGCTACCACTTCCGGACCAATTCCGTCTCCGGCGATTACAGCGATTTTTTTCACTTCAGCCATTTCCGTCACTCCTCTTGTTCTTGAGCCGTTCCAGCCCATTGCTATTATCCTTTTTATCATATCTGAAGTCGCTTTGACCAAGATATACAATCTATCAGTTTAATAGGCTTTGCCTATAACCATGTACCAGTAAACTTACTGTCCAAAACAAATCAGAGATCCCCTCCACTATCATGTTTAGGGATCTCCCGCTAAAAACCGCAATGCGGCTCACGCATAAGCATGGCCGCATTGTAGGAATATCGTTATGATTGCCGGTATTGACAACAGCTGCAATCCGTTTTATTTCTTGATCCAGTGCATCATTTCACGCAGCTGACCGCCCACGACTTCGAGTTGGTGGTTCGCTTCATTGCGGCGCGTTGCTGTCAGGAAAGCACGGCCGGATTGGTTTTCAAGAATGAAGTCACGCGCGAATTTACCCTGTTGGATATCAGTCAGAACCTCTTTCATCGCTTTCTTCGTTTCTTCGGTTACGATGCGCGGGCCAGTAACATAGTCACCGTATTCAGCCGTGTTGCTGATGGAATCGCGCATGCTGGCAAGGCCGCCTTCATACATAAGGTCAACGATCAGCTTCAACTCGTGCAGGCACTCAAAGTACGCCATTTCAGGAGCATAGCCAGCTTCAGTCAACGTTTCAAAGCCTGCTTTAACGAGCGCGCTCACGCCGCCACACAGTACAGCCTGCTCACCGAACAGATCCGTTTCGGTCTCTTCACGGAAGGAAGTTTCAATAACGCCTGCACGGGTACAGCCGATGCCTTTTGCATAAGCCAGTCCGATTTCTTTCGCTTGACCTGTTGCGTCCTGCTCAATAGCGATCAGACCTGGTACGCCAAAGCCTTCAACATACGTACGGCGAACCATGTGGCCCGGAGATTTCGGAGCCACGAGCAGCACATCGCTGTCCTTTGGAGCCACGATTTGGCCGAAATGCACGTTGAAGCCGTGGGAGAACATGAGCGCAGCGCCTTTTTTCAGGTTAGGCTCAATTTCATTTTTGTACACAGAGGCTTGAGTTTCGTCAGGCATCAGAATTTGCACGACGTCTGCGCGGCTGACAGCATCCGCAACCGGAAGCACTTCAAAGCCGTCATTTTTCGCCGCCTCGAAGGATTTGCCCTCACGCAGACCGATGACAACGCTCAGGCCGCTGTCGCGCAGGTTTTGTGCTTGAGCATGACCCTGGCTGCCGTAACCGATGACGGCAATTGTTTTTCCTTTCAAAACGCTAAGTTCTGCATCTTTTTCATAATACGTTGTCACTGGCATGGTAAAAATTCCTCCTTTTAATTGAAACCCTTCATAATGAGCGGGTGTTCCAAAAGACTCACGGCGGAGTCTGCTGGAACTCCCGCTCATTGGGGGTCATGTACACTTTATTCTTTTAATGCTTTAAAAGCGTTGCACCACTAAAGTTTGCAAATATTTTTTTATAAGTTTCCGCGTACCATGGCGGTTACGCCCGTTCTGGACAGCTCACGGATCCCATATGGCTTCAGCAGCTCGATCATCGCATCAATTTTGTCGGTATCCCCCACAACCTGAACCATGAGACTCGAGGTGCCGATATCGACAACGGAAGCGCGGAACGTTTCGACAACTCCCATAATTTCAGGCCTTTGCGGCGGTTCAGCCTTAACCTTAATCAATGCAAGCTCGCGTGCAACCATTGGCTTGGAACTCAAATCGATCACCTTAATGACATCAATCAGCTTGTAGAGCTGCTTCTCGATCTGTTCGAGTGTATGTTCGTCTCCTGGTGTTACGATGACCATCCGGGAGAGCCCTGCTTCTTCAGACGCGCCGACGGTGATGCTTTCAATGTTAAACCCCCGGCGGCTAAAGAGACCGGATACCCGCTGCAGGACACCAGGCTGGTCATTCACCAGTACCGCAATCGTATGCTTCATCATGTTACTCGTCCCCCATCAGCATGTGATCAATAGCCGCTCCCTGTGGCACCATCGGATATACGTTTTCTTCCTTGCTGACTACAAATTCGACGAGAACGGGTCCCGGTGTATTCATCGCTTCCTGCCATGCATCGCGGGCTTCTTCTTTGTTCCGGGCCCGGAGGCCTTTGACTCCATAAGCTTCAGCCAATTTGACAAAATCAGGGCTGCCAGCAAGATCAATGTGGCTGTAACGGTTATCGTAAATCAGCTCCTGCCACTGCCGAACCATGCCAAGCACCTGGTTGTTGATGACGACGATTTTAACAGGGATGTTATTGATGGCGCATATCGCCAGCTCCTGCGAACACATCTGCATGCCGCCGTCTCCGTTGATTGAAATGACCAGTCTGTCCGGATTGGCCATCTGGGCGCCGATCGCGGAAGGGAAGCCAAAGCCCATCGTTCCAAGTCCGCCGGAGGTTACCCAGGAGCGCGGCTTGTTGAATTTATAATATTGGGCAGCCCACATCTGATGCTGACCCACATCCGTCGTTACGATGGCTTCACCCTTGGTCGTTTCATCCAGCAATTCAATAACCCATTGCGGCTTCAGCTCTTCATCGGAATCGCGGTAGGTATACGGCTTTTCCGCTTTCCACTCCTGAATTTGCTTCCTCCAGGCATCCGCTTTGTCCGCGCGCTTCACTTCCTGATTGGCAATTTCAAGCACCGTTTTCACATCACCGACGATGGGAATGTCAGTCGGCACGTTTTTGCCGATCTCGGCAGGATCGATGTCGATATGAACAATTTTAGCCTTCGGCGCAAATTCGTCCAGCTTGCCGGTAACGCGGTCATCAAAGCGCGCCCCGATGTTAATCAGCAGATCCGCATTTTGAATGGCCAGGTTGGATGTGTAGGTTCCGTGCATCCCCGGCATTCCCGTCCACAGCTCGTGACCGCTCGGGAAACCGCCCAGGCCCAGCAGTGTTGTCGTAATCGGAATTTCCGAACGTGTGACAAACTCATAAAGCGCTTCATGGGCTCCAGAATAAACCACGCCCCCGCCCGCCAGAATCATTGGGCGTTCGGCCTCGCTGATCGCCTGGATCAGCTTGTCAACCTGCAGCTTGTTGGGTACGACACGAGGATTGTAGCCGCGCATCGCAACAGGCT
The DNA here is from genome assembly GCF_046098255.1 of Paenibacillus jiangxiensis. Lineage (NCBI taxonomy): Bacteria > Bacillati > Bacillota > Bacilli > Caryophanales > Paenibacillaceae > Paenibacillus > Paenibacillus jiangxiensis. The sequence continues at coordinate 301,099 of NZ_JBJURI010000002.1, read as the reverse complement.
CGGTTTGAGGTACAAAGAGCGTTTTGGCAGCTGATACATCCTTCGGAATGTCGATGAGAACCGGACCTTTCCGGCCTGTATTCGCAATATGGAATGCCTCATGAATGATTCTTGGCAGCTCCTCGACATCCCGTACCAGATAGCTGTGCTTGGTGATCGGCATTGTGATTCCCGTAATGTCGGCTTCCTGGAAAGCATCCGTCCCAATCAGCGAGGAGACTACGTTACCGGTGATGACTACCAGCGGCACGGAATCCATATAGGCGGTCGCAATACCAGTGACCAAATTGGTCGCCCCCGGTCCGGAAGTCGCAATACACACGCCAACTTTTCCGCTTGCACGGGCATATCCGTCGGCAGCATGGATGGCGCCCTGTTCGTGACGGGTCAGCACATGCTTGAAATCCTCGAAGCCATACATCGCGTCATAGATATAGAGTACAGCCCCTCCCGGATAACCGAATACACATTCAACACCTTCCAGCAGCAGGCTGCGCAGCAGGATATCCGAGCCTGAAATGACTTCAGGCTTCATCCATTTTTCTCGTAATTCATCAGTTGACCTTGCCTCAGGGATTTGAGCACTCATGAGTCTTCCTCCTTCTTGTAGATTACACAAATCTTACATTTACAAATATAAAAAAACCTTTCGCCCTTCCAGCAGATTTAACTGCTGACGAGGGACGAAAGGTTGTGACTTCCGTGGTACCACCCAAATTTGTCTGACACCTCACGGTATCAAGCCTTGGCAGGTATAAAAAACCATCGATGTAAAGCGCCATTTTTTATACACTGACGTCTGTAACGTAGACTGTACGATTTTCCCTAATAAGCTGCTGGTTCACAGCCTTTCAGGAAAATAGCTCCGAGGTGAGCTCGTATGTAAGGGGTATTGGTGGAACTTTCAGCTGATATTCCACTCTCTGGACAACAGGGCCCTTATAACTTCGTCCTCTTCATCGCCGATATGTTCATGCAATTCTTAAAATGTTTAGACACATTATATGACCCCTTCACAGGGATAGTCAATAGTTTCGTGAACAAAAAATGATCTTTATTTTTTATTAGGCTGATTATCCCATATTTGGGCGTCAATTCAATGTACTGCCTATCACGTAAAAAAGGGATGTGAGCATATGCTGTGGCAAGGCATATCTTACCTGCCGCTATTTACAGGCATTGCCGGAGCAGCAGGTATTTTCCGGCCGCCATCTGGGAGGAATTGTTCAATCATGATCCGCCTCCGTATGAAGAACGTGGACGACAGACAGATCAGGAAATTAATCGATAGTGAGCTAGTACCATTATCTCACATGCATCCCTCGCTTATACAGAAAACCCGTAAAGAGCTTCCCCAGCGTCTCGATCAAGGCATCACCTTTGTTTCGTATGAAACCGATCCAAAGGTAGTTAACGGTTTTATTCATCTGCTGCTGTACCGGCGCACAATGCTCATTGACATGCTGGCGGTTGCCTCGAGAGCTCAGGGAAAAGGCTGCGGAAAATCCCTCTTGTCCCATGCCGAAATACTGGGCTGTAACAAGGGCTGCGAATCCGTGAGGCTGCTGGTGGACGATGACAATATACGCGGAATACACTTTTACAGGAAGCAGGGCTATTCCATTTTACGTCAGGACTCCTGGAACCGCTGCTATGAAATGAGCAAAATGCTGCTTCCCTATTAAGCTCCAGAATATGATGTGAGACGCTTCGAGAACGAAGCATTCCTACAATCGCTGTTGACCCTTCGGGCCAAAGGCGAACGCTCCGCTTTTCCGGAATTGCTTCGTCCTCTCCGCTGCTCCATGCATATCCCTGCTTAAAAAGCAAAAGAAATTTTAGCCTTTTACGGGATGACTCAAACGTGTTCACCTGAAATAGAACACCCCAACTTGTACACAAAAGGACCTCACAATCCACCATCAAGTGAATTGTGCGGTCCTTTATCTTAAAGAAATTTGACTCTACGTGAGGCTTGAAAAATCACAAACAGACTTATGGGTCAGCCCCAACTCCCAGATGATTCACATGGTTTAACGTTTGCCTGGATCATACGGCTGTCCCAAGGCTGCAGGAGCGTTGGAACGGCCCACCGCGCCTACCAGCACAATGATCGTGAGCAGGTAAGGCAGCATGAAAATAATTTCCTGGGGAATACTTTGCGACCAAGCAAACAGCTGCACATAGTTGCGGATCGCTTGCGAAAATCCGAAAAATACGGCAGCCCCGAAGGCGCCAATCGGATTCCACTTCCCGAAAATCATGGCCGCGATCGCAATATAACCTTGCCCCGAAATCGTATTATGAGAGAAGGTGCCTGTTGTAGTCAGCGTAATGGTTGCCCCGCCAAGACCGGCAAGCGCTCCGCTGATCATGACGCCGATATACCGCAAACGGTTAACTTTGACACCAACGGTATCCGCTGCGCTCGGATGCTCGCCGACTGCGCGCAGACGAAGACCGAACGGTGTCTTGTACAAAACATACCAGCCGGCAAAAACAAGGATAATGGCCAGATAAGTTGTTGGATAAGCGTTAAAAAACACGCTGCCGATAAACGGAATATCCGTTAGACCCGGGATGTTCAGCTTAGTAAAACCCTGAATCAGCTCCGATTCGCCTGAGCCGTCGAACAGGAGCTTAACCAGGTAAAGGGTGCTGCCGGCAGCCAAAAAGTTGATGACGATACCGCTGATCACCTGGTCCGCCTTAAAGGTAATGGACGCAACTGCATGAATAAGCGAAACGATCACACCAAATACGATCGCAGCAAGCACTCCGATCCATGCCGCAGCCGTTCCTCCCATCCCGGCATCCTCAGCGTAATATCCGCCGATTGCAGCGGCAAAGGCTCCAAAAATCATCAAGCCTTCAATCCCCAGATTCGTGACACCAGACCGCTCCGAAAAGATCCCGCCCAGCGATGCAAAAATAAGTGCTGTCGCAAAAACGAGTGTCGTATTGATGATTTGGCCAAGTGTTATGAGGTCCATTTACAACACCTTCTCTTTCTTGCGTTTGGAATAGAACGGCTTCAACACCCAGCGCACAATTCCCTGAGCCGCTATAAAGAAAATGATTGAGCCAATCACAATACGCGTAATTTCAGGCGGTACATCCGCTGCAAAGCTCATGCCTGCAGAGCCATAAGTAAGCGTTCCAAACAGCACTGCCCCCAGCAGAACACCAAACGGGTTGTTCATGCCGATCAGCGCAACCGCAATGCCATCAAAGCCTGTCCCCGGTGAGCTGGCCATTACCGACTGATAATGGAACACGCCCAGCACCTCAAACGCCCCTGCCAGTCCAGCGAACGTTCCACTGATAAACATGGCTTTGACGATATTCCGGTCAACGTTCATACCCGCATATTTAGAAGCATCCTGGTTGAACCCTACGGAGCGCAGCTCATAGCCCTGCTTCGTTTTCCATAAAAAGATATAGAAAAATACCGCGGCAGCCACTGCGATCAGCGTTCCCCAATGCACGCGCGCATTGCCCATCATTTGGGACAGCCAATCGATCGAAATAGACGCCGTAGGCTGAATATCAACCGAACGGTTCTGTCCCTCCAGAAGCATGAACCGGTTAATCACCAGATTCGCAGTATACAGACCGATCCAGTTCAGCATGATACACGTAATAACTTCATTCACTCCGCGCTTGGCCTTGAGGTAGCCGGCAATGGCTGCCCACAATCCGCCGAATACAGCTCCCGCAATGACCGCCAGCGGCGCATGAATAATCGCAGGCAGACCTTTAAGCTGAATTGCAACTACGGAAGCGGCGGTCATGCCGATCAAAAACTGCCCTTCACCGCCGATGTTGAACAGACCGGCTCTCGCGGCAAACGCAAAAGCCAAACCCGTCAGAATCAAAGGTGTCATTTCCCGAATGGCTTCGCCAAAGTTATAGGTGTCCCCATAGACACGCTCAAACAGCGCTCCGTACGCCTCAATCGGATCGTAACCTCCGATCAGCATAACCAGCGCACCCAGCACGAGGCCCATAATAATAGCGACAATAGCGAGAATGAAGGAGTCTTTTGTAAACAACTTCAGAAAATTAGCCATGCTCTGCTCCTTTCTTCACCGTACTGCCTGCCATCATCAGGCCCAACTCCTGATCATTTGTCTCTTCCGGAAGCACTTCGCCGACAATCTGGCCTTCATAAATAACGGCAATTCGGTCTGAAACATTCATAATTTCATCCAGCTCAAATGAGATCAGCAGTACGGCTTTGCCCTGATCGCGCTGTGCGATCAGCTGCTGCTGCACGAACTCGATCGCCCCGACATCCAGACCGCGTGTCGGCTGCGCAGCAATCAGCAAATCCGGATTTTTGTCAATCTCACGAGCAATAATCGCTTTCTGCTGGTTCCCCCCCGACAAAGAGCGTGCTTTCGTCTGAATGCTTGGCGTCCGCACATCAAAGCGTTCGATTAGACTTTTGGCCTGCTCATTGATCGCATCAAAGTTCAGGAACCCATTTCTGCTATATGGCGCTTTGTAATAGGTTTCCAGCACCATATTTTCACTCATGGAAAAATCCAGTACAAGCCCGTGCTTGTGCCGGTCCTCAGGAATATGGGAAACGCCTGCTTCTGATACATGCCGTGGGCTCAGGTTTGTAATGTCTTTGCCGAGCAAAGCTACTGAACCGCTGTCCACTTTACGGAGTCCGGTCAAAGCCTCGATCAGCTCACTCTGCCCGTTCCCGTCCACCCCGGCAATGCCAACTATTTCTCCAGCCTTAATCTGCAGGCTCAAGCCGTTCAGTGCGGCAATCCCGTCCTTGTTTTTGGAGGTAAGATCTTTCACGTCCAGAACAACCTTGCCCGGCTTCGCCGGAGCCTTGTCCACTTTGAAGGACACACTGCGGCCCACCATTTTCTCTGCCAGTTCATTCGGCGTCGTCTCCGACGTCTTCACCGTATCCACAACCTTGCCTCTGCGGATAATCGTGACCGTGTCGGAAATATGCATAATTTCTTTCAGCTTATGAGTAATCAGAATGATGGATTTGCCTTCGGCAACAAGCCTTTTCATAATGTCCATCAATTCGTTGATTTCCTGGGGAGTCAGAACAGCCGTCGGTTCATCAAAAATGAGGATATCCGCACCGCGGTATAATGTTTTAATAATTTCAACCCGCTGCTGCATGCCGACCGAGATGTCCTGTATTTTCGCATCCGGGTTGACCTGCAGACCATACTGTTCCGACAGGCGTTTCACTTCAGCAGCAGCTTTTTTATAGTCAAGCTTGACTCCCTTGCGCGGCTCTGAGCCAAGTACAATGTTTTCCGTTACTGTAAAAGGCTGTACAAGTTTGAAATGCTGATGCACCATGCCTATGCCCAACTCGATGGCTCTGTTGGGGCTATCAATCGCAACCGGCTTGCCGTTTACTTCGATGATTCCCTCCTCAGGCTGGTACAGGCCGAAAAGGATATTCATAAGCGTTGATTTCCCCGCTCCGTTTTCACCAAGCAGAGCATGAATCTCTCCCTTGTACAGCTTCAAGCTGATGGAGTCGTTGGCGACGATGCCGGGGAAGCGCTTCGTGATTTGCTTTAACTCAACGACGGGAGTCGCTGCATCCATGAGATCACCCTTAAAGTTTTAATTGGTAATGATTAGGGAGCTTTGCTCCAAACGTAAGAACAAGGCCGGTCATTGTGAACCAGCCTTGTCTTCTGAATATCGGATTGTTGCAGACTTGATTTATTCTGCAGGAACTTTAATTTCGCCCTTGATGATTTTTTGTTTGTACTCTTCAACGGTATCCAGCACATCTTGAGGAACGTTTTTGTTTGTTTCAGGCAGACCTACACCGTTATCCTTCAAGCTCAGGGTTTCAGTACCAGGAGTAAAGGTGCCATCCACAACTTCCTTGGAAACTTTCTTAACCGCTTCATCTACACGCTTAACCATGGAAGTCAGTGTTACATCATCGCCGAATTCGAGAGACTGGTCTTTATCCACGCCGATGACCCAAACCTGCTGGCCGGATTTTACACGGGATTTCGCTTCATTGAAGACGCCTGTTCCGGTTCCCCCCGCTGCATGGAAGATGATATCCGCACCATTATTGTAGATGGTTGCAGCAGCGGCTTTACCCAGGTCAGGCTTATCGAAAGCGCCAGTGTAGTTTACAACTACTTGAGCATTAGGGTTTACTGCTTTAACCCCTGCCGTAAAGCCAACTTCAAAGCGTTTGATCAGCGGGCTGTCCTGTCCGCCTACAAAACCGACTTTATTGGTTTTCGTCATTTTCCCTGCAACGACACCTACAAGGAAGGAACCTTCATTTTCTGCAAATGTTACGGATTTTACGTTTGGAGCATCCACAACACTGTCAATGATGGCCAGGTTGCTGTTCGGGTTTTCCTTCGCCGCCTTCCCAATAGCGTTCGCAAGGTTAAAGCCGATGCCCCAAGTCAGGCTGTATCCGCCTTTAATGAACTGATTCAGGTTCGGATCGTAGTCCTGGTCGGATTTACTCTGCAGATATTTAACTTCTGCACCGGTTTCCGTTTGAACGGCTTCCAGCGCTTCCCAAGCGGATTGGTTAAAGGATTTATCGTTTACACCGCCAACGTCTGTAACCATGCCGATTTTAACGTCGGATTTAGCAGCTTCTCCGCCGCCGGCAGCTTGTCCGCCATTTTCGGTTGCAGCCCCTTGGTTTTTGTTGCCGCATCCAGCCAGAATTACCGAAATGGCCAGCAGCAAGACCAAAGACATACTATAAAATTTCTTCATTCTAAATCTGTTCCCCCTTATGGTTGGTTCCTTTGGCCTATTCCCGTTCTCCAGAGACGATGTCTGGAGATGTCGAGAATCATGGATCAGGACACTTACTTTAGAGATTATACAATCATGACCGCCCAAAATCCAGCAGTCTGATAACCTTTGGTCAATTTTTTTACAAAATTTCAATGAAAGCGTTCCATTTTGTTCAAAACACAAACAATATATCATTTCATGTCATCTTCATTCGTTTTTTCCTGTTTTACTCACAGCATTATCCGCTGTAAATGAACATTTATGAGCATTTAGATGAAGATGCTCTATTATACAGCTTGCCCAGCTTGCACACTGCTTAAGCGGATGCTAGACAGTTATGTATCTTCTCTGGATGATTTCACAAAAATAGACCGCCGAGAAATCGACGGTCTGTATTTGATTGGTTCCTGCTGCTTAACTTAAGCGTTGATTTTTTCTTTGGCTACGGAAGCCAGAGAGTTGAACGCATTGATGTCGTTAACAGCCAATTCAGCCAACATTTTGCGGTTCATGTCAACGCCAGCCAGCTTCAGGCCGTGCATCATTTTGCTGTAGGACATTCCGTTTTGACGCGCTGCAGCATTGATACGCACGATCCACAGTCTGCGGAAGTTGCGTTTTGTCTGACGACGGTCACGGTAGGCGTACACGAGAGATTTCATAACCTGCTCGTTAGCCGTTTTGAAAATGCGGTGTTTGGAACCGAAATAACCTTTAGCAAGCTTCAATACTTTTTTATGACGACGACGAACGACGAATCCGCCCTTTACTCTTGCCATATTAAAAGACCTCCCAAAAAATGTTTATGCTAATTGCATGTTGATATTCAAAATTACTTCAGGTTAGCCAACCCTTGTTTCAAACGTCTTACATCCCCCGGAGCCATCTCAGGGTTTGTTCCAAGGACACGTTTAGCACGTTTGGATTTGTGGGACAGCAAGTGGTTTTTGTACGCTTTATAGCGGGTTACTTTGCCTGTACCAGTGATTTTGAAGCGGCCTTTCAGGCTGCTGTGTGTTTTCATTTTAGGCATTTGTTACTTCCTCCTCAATTATCTTTAAGCTTTGGAGCCAAAATCATGATCATGGCGCGCCCTTCGAGCTTAGGCTGACGCTCAACGACGCAAAGGTCGGCCACTTCCACTTTGACGCGCTCCAGAATTTTCTGGCCTACGTTGGCATGGGTAATCTCGCGCCCCCGGAAACGGACAGAACATTTGACCTTGTCCCCTTCCTTCAGAAACTTCACCACATTGCGGAACTTGGTTTGGTAATCATGCTCCTCAATGTTGGAACGGAACCATACCTCTTTAACATCAACGATTTTTTGATTTTTACGGGCTTCCTTCTCTTTCTTCTGCTGCTCATAACGGAATTTTCCGTAGTCCATGATGCGGCATACCGGCGGTTTAGCCTGTGGAGCCACATTCACCAGATCTAAGTTAAGGTCGATCGCCATTTGCAAAGCCTCACGGGTCGGCTTGATGCCGATTTGCTCCCCTTCAGGTCCTACCAGACGAACTTCACGCACCCGAATCTCATCATTGATCATATGTTCCTTACTAATAACATTCCACCTCCAGAACCTATTGGTCAAGCTTGGTTTGAAACATTAAAAAAGGGATGTCAGCTGATCAGCCGACATCCCTGTCTAAATCACAAGTCATCATGAAAAATAACCATTCATAAATCATGGGATCAAGACCAGCCAGCCGGCGCCGGGCAGGTGAGAAGCCGAAGCTTCTGCTTGTTAATCCAAAATATTCAATTAACATACTCAAACATATTAACACACAATCAAAAGTGAGTCAACCCTAAATAAACCTTTTTTTTTCGAAATTCAGCTTATAAGTGAATGGAGCCAAGGCGGCCAAAGACCGCCTCGTTATTACCCCTGCTTGCTCTGAACCTCTTCCAGACGAACAACGCGCGTATGCTCCGTATGGCTCCACTGTTTGTTGTTTTGAGTAAAGAATGCATAGAACGTGATCGGGAACCAGGAGATCAGGTAGACCGGAAAAAGGATCAGGTACAGATACACTTTCTTGTAGGTCACCTTCTCCAGGACCATTGCCGTCATAAATGTGGCAATGTTAAGCAGAATAGCCAGAGTGCCGATCCAAAGCGGAATATGATTGTACAAGTTGGCGATGTTCGGGCCGTTGAACACGACGGCGTCTACCCACATGGCCGCTGTCATCACGAAGGTCAACAACGTCGTATATACGTTCATCGCGTACAAAGCCATATCGAATTTGATCAGGCTGCCCTGCTTGATGCTCTGCCAGAGGAGCGGGAAGAAATAACGGCGCGCCACCGTAAAGTGTCCCTGCATCCACCGCAGACGCTGTCTGGACGAAGCAGTGAATGTGAGCGGCTTCTCGTCATACACCTTGGCATCGTAGTTGAATTTCGGATATACATTGCGCTGCGTGCAGCGCATGGTGAATTCAAGGTCTTCCACAAGGCTCGTAGCGCCCCAGCCCATTTCCTTGAGCAGGTTCGTTTCAAAGCACATGCCGGTTCCGCCCAGGAAGTTCGCCATATTGAGATTATGGCGTGAGAGCTGCCACAAACGATTGATGTACCAATAAGAAATGCCGTATGCAGCGGTAATCCATGAATCCTCGGGATTTTTGGTATCTATATAACCCTGGATTACACGGGCACCGGAACAAAGATCATTGTTCATTTCCTGCAAAAAGTCAGGATGCGCCAGGTTGTCCGCATCAAACATGACAATCGCGTCATACTGGCGAGGCATTTTCCAGAGCTCCTTTAGCATCCACTCAATCGCATAACCTTTGCCGCGCAGATTCGGATTGGTACGCACACAAGCGTTCATCCCGTGGCTGCGTACGATATCCGCCGTTTTATCCGTGCAGTTATCACAAATGACAAACACGTCGTACAGTTCCTTCGGATAATTCAAATGCTTCAGGTTTTCCATAAGCGCACCGACGACCTGCTCTTCATTATGCGCTGCCACAAGCACCGCGAACGATTTGACGGGCGGAGCTTGTTCTTTTTTCTTCCTGCGGTACAGACCGAACAAAGAGAATGCGAATTGGTAGACTGCGATCAGCGCAAGGATGACCTGCACTGTCACAAAAATTGCGTCCAGCATGGTCTCTGTTACCCCCTTAATAATATCCCTTTAATAACTCGTGTCTTTTCTTTCTAACTCTTTTCTGTAGTTCGTAACTTGACCCTGGCAGCAGCATCTGACGGCCGCTTGCCTTTTTTTGCAGACCCCTTATTGTCCGGTTTCGATGTTGGGTGAAGCTGGACCTTCCATCAGATTGCCATGTTCGATTTTCCTTGGTTTTGACTCGTTTGTCAAAAGCTTAAAAATGCAGGATGCTCCAGAAAAAGCACTCGGAAGCCTCAAATACGGAAAATGCTGCACTTCAAGCTCTCATTCATGGCGGTTAGTTCTTATTTTCATCCATTTGCTTGCTTTTTATTTCTTTCGCCCCCCCTTTCGACAGCCCCGACTGGCTGAAAAAGGCTCATCTGTCCTATTTTTTGTGAAGGGCCAGGGAAAAGAAATGTTTTGCTTCAATCCTAAAGTTTATATAACTTTTTTCTCACAGATTGAATCACTGTGGCAACCAGTCTGAACTATTTTAATCAATTCGGCGGCATGAAGTCAAAAAAGCCAAAGTCCAGGCTTCTGATTCTTGAAATGTGAAGCGTTTAAAAATATGATGGTTTTAACGTAATATTACATTTATCCGCTATAATCAAGAAATTGAAAATAAATGCCGCTGAAAAAGCGGCGCCGGAGGAGTCATATGGATCGCCTAGTCATAAAACTACTTACTTTGGAGCACCGGCTGTTCAAATGGATCAATGGACGCCTTCATAATCGCTTTCTTAACTTCTGGCTATACTATTTGACTCATCTCGGCGGTGCAACCTTTACCATCGCCTCTACGCTTCTGATCTGGCTGCTTGCGCCTTCGCCATGGGCGGAAACCGGGGCTAAAGCCTTAGTCGCCCTCGCGGCAAGCCATATTCCCGTAGCGATAGCCAAAAAGCTGTACCCGCGGGTAAGGCCTTATATCACGCTGCCAGATACAAATACATTCCGCAATCCGCTGACGGACCATTCGTTTCCGTCCGGACATACGACCGCCATCTTTTCGGTGACGGTGCCGTTTATGGCCGAAGCGCCGATTTTGACGTTTATTCTGGCACCGATCGGGTTTATTGTCGGAATATCCCGCATTTATCTGGGGTTGCATTATCCGTCCGACGTAATTGCCGGCGCCATTTTAGGCTCCGCTGCGGCGGCAGGAACAGTTGCATTATGGCCCTAAAGCCGATAAGGTTAAATTCGAGGACAAATCAGCAGGGACAGGTGAACCGAAAGTGGCCAAAAAACGAGTATTATTATTATCGGAAGGTTTTGGAGCAGGCCATACACAAGCGGCCTACGCGCTCTCAAGCAGTCTGCGCAAGCTGTCCCCGAATGTGCAAACAAAGGTGCTTGAGCTTGGCAGCTTCTTGAACCCGCGCATGGCTCCGCTGATTATTACTGCATATAAAAAAACCGTCACTTCACAGCCGCGGCTTGTCGGCATGGTCTACCGTCATCAATATAAAAAATCATTAAGCAGGTTTACGACACTTGCCTTACACCGGCTGTTCTATACGCAGACCCGGAGCATATTGCGGCAGCTGCGCCCGGATCTGGTCGTGTGCACACACCCGATCCCCAGCGCCGTCATTTCCCGGCTGAAGCGTCTTGGGGTGCACGTTCCGTTATGTACGGTCATTACGGATTACGACGCGCACGGCACCTGGATCAGCCCTGAGGTGGACAGGTATTTTGTATCGACCGAGGAGGTTCAGCGGAAGCTGCGGCTGCGGGGTGTGCCGATCACCAAAATCCAGGTGACAGGCATTCCTGTACACCCTGATTTCTGGGAGCATCCCGGGCATGATGAAATCCGCAGCAAATTCGGGCTGAAGGATATGCCGACCGTGCTTGTAATGGGCGGGGGCTGGGGGCTCATGAGCGACGTAATGCTTCATGATTTCCTGCTTCGCTGGAAGGATCAGATACAGATTATTTTTTGTGTGGGCAATAACGAAAAAATCCGACAGAAAATGCTGCGGGACGACCGTTTTCATCATCCTCATGTTCATGTGCTTGGCTTCACCCGCGAAATCGACAAGCTGATGGAGGTGTCCGATCTTCTCGTCACCAAGCCCGGAGGCATGACCTGCTCGGAAGGGCTGGCAAAAGGAATTCCGATGCTTTTCCATAACCCTCTGCCTGGACAGGAAGAGGAGAACAGCCAATATTTTGCGGCCCAGGGGCACGGTGAAACGATCACTTCCCCGGACGTGGTGGCCAAATGGATGAACAGGCTGCTGCATGACTATCCCGACATTGTGCGCAAGCGTCAGGAACACGTCGAAAACATCGCACGTTATTATCCGATGCAAAGCGCGCTGAGCATTCTGGATATGCTTGAACGAAACAAGGTGCTCTCCTAAGAGAGCACCTTGTCCTATTTATAGGAGCTATTAAATTATTGCTGTCCGCCGCTGCGCATTCCATACTTATCGAGCCTGCTCTTATTGTATTCCACAAGTACCTCTTCCCCTACAAGCACCTCAACACGATGAATATTCATCCCTTTGCCCATAAATTTCTGCTCATACTCCGTCATGACATGCTCTTCATTGATGCCGTCCCGGTGCAGATTCAGGGAGATGTTCGTCATCTGCATGCCGCTGTCCGCAATCGAGTTCAGGGAAGACTCAAACAACGTTTCCGAATCGGTTTTAAAATGAATTTCCCCCCGGCTGTTCAGCAATCGGGAATAGACCTGCAGGAAACGGGGGTGCGTCAGACGGCGGCGGGCATGCTTTTTCTTCGGCCACGGATCTGAAAAATTCAAATAAATGCGCTCGATTTCACCCGCCTCGAACACTTCTTCAATACGTTCAATGTTTGCCAGGGCAAGCTTGACGTTAGGCGGCGAATCCGCTTCTGTTCCGCCCCAGGCGGCACGTGCCTTCTCACTGGCCCGGCGCACAAGCTCGTCGTACATATCAAAACCGATATAATTGATCTCCGGGTTGCGGACGCTCATCTGGCTGATAAACTGACCCTTGCCCATGCCAAATTCAACATGGATGGGACGGTCGTTGCCAAATAGGCGTGCCCACTGCCCTTTATATTGCGCTGGCTGCAGAATGACCAGATCCTGCTGCTCTTCCAGACTTTCGCGAATTCCTTTTCTGCCGCGTAAACGCATGTTACTCCTCCATTATGCCTTATAATCTTGTTGGACCGCATGATTTGCATTCATGTCCCCTGCAATATTGTGCCGAACTTCACGGCAAAAGTAAACGGAAAATTCAAGACGTATAAAGTGAAAAAGGAATCCCCACCGTCACTCAGGATGATTAACGGAAAGAAATTCCTTTTTCGATATATTTGGATTGGGGTCCAACTAAGTCAGTAGTTCATAGTCTACCTTATCCTTGGGGGAGAAATCAAATGTCTTTTCACATGCGGCACGAATTTTTTGTCTGGCACTTGTTCCGATATGCTGATTTGCCGGATAACGCACCCCTGTCAGTGCAAGTGCCTCATCGAACGTCAATTCAACCAATATCTTCTCAGGGCGCTGATGGCTGGGCGTATTCATCCTGATCACCTCACGGTTATTTTTTAGTGGACCGGACCTGTAAAATGTGTGGACAGAACTGGATCAGCAATGTTTGCTTCAACTTCTGGTTCCGCTTTCAATATAACACATCATGTAATGTATTTCAATTGTCGCAAAGCCTTTTCTGCGCTGAAATTCCGCTATTACTCCTTTTGGCTAATTCCCATTTGAAGCTGTTTTTTGGTACAATAAACAGAGTCTGGACGTCTGAAATGAGAGCCCTAGCGTTCTCAAAATATATAGAGGGAGCACATATGAATTCAAACTTGCTTACCCCCCCTGCCTTGTGGGGGGACAAACGGTTCCATACCTGGAATTATGAGATGCGCGAGCAGTTTCAGGAAAAAACATTCAAGGTCATGCTTGACGCCGGCTTTACCTGTCCCAACAGGGACGGAACAATTGCCACGGGAGGCTGCACCTTCTGCAGTGCCCGCGGGTCGGGGGATTTCGCCGGAAGACGGCGCGATGATCTGGTGACCCAATTCAATACGATCCGGGACAGGCAGCATTTGAAATGGCCAAACGCCAAATACATCGGCTACTTTCAGGCATACACCAACACATATGCCCCTGTCGAGGAGCTGCGCGAATATTACGAGGTGATACTGGAGCAGCCGGGAGTTGTCGGTCTATCCATCGCCACGCGCCCTGACTGCCTTCCCGATGATGTGGTGGATTATCTTGCAGAGCTGAATGAGCGGACGTATCTGTGGGTGGAAATGGGGCTGCAGACCGTTCACGAATCCACCTCGCAGCTGATTAACCGGGCCCACGATACCCAGTGCTATCTGGATGCGGTGGAAAAGCTGCGCAAACGCAACATACGCGTCTGTGCCCACATCATTTACGGCCTTCCCCAGGAAACACATGAGATGATGCTGAATACCGGCCGTGCCGTAGCCAAGATGGATGTACAGGGCATTAAAATCCACCTGCTGCACCTGATGCGCAAAACGCCCATGGTCAAGCAGTACGAGGCCGGTCTTCTCCGCTTCCTGGAAATGGACGAATATATCAAGCTGATTGTCGATACGCTGGAATTCCTCCCGCCTGAAATGATCGTGCACCGGCTGACCGGCGATGCGCCGCGAGATCTGCTGATCGGTCCGATGTGGTCATTGCGGAAATGGGAGGTCCTCAACGGGATAGATAAAGAGTTGAAGGCCCGCGATTCATGGCAGGGCAAATACTGGAGGAATGCCTGATGGGTTTCCTGTCGGTTCTCAGCTATGCCCACCAGCTTGTCACCGCAAGGGTTCAACCGGGAGACGTGGCAGTGGATGCGACGGCAGGCACAGGTGCGGACACCCTGTTCCTCGCCAAGACCGTGGGCAGACGCGGCCGCGTCTTCAGCTTCGATATTCAGGAAGAAGCTCTGCGCCTGACGCAGGAACGTCTCGACAAGGTGGCTGGTCCCCTCGGGCAGGTGACCCTGCTGCATGAGAGCCATGCCCTGATACGCGACAAGCTGCCTGTAGAGCTGCGCGGGACCGTGTCTGCCGTCATGTTCAATCTGGGCTATCTGCCGGCCGAAGGAGCTGATCCCGCCGTCATTACGAAACTGGACAGCACCATTCCGGCCATGAACGCCGCCCTCATGGTACTCCGTCCGCGTGGCATCCTGACGGCAGTGCTTTACCCCGGCCATCCCGGCGGAGAGGAAGAAGCCCTTGCGGTTACCGAATGGGCCGCCACACTGCCTGCGGACGGCTTCCAAAGCATTATCTATCGGCAGCTGCAGCGTCCCTCGGCTCCTTACATCATTGCCGTGGAGAAGAAAGCACATAAGCTGTAGCCACTTACAGATAGGCACGGCCGGATAACCTGGGTTTCCCGGTCGCCTTACATAAAACTCTTAAAGAAAGGCGGTCCGCGCATCAGGCAGTAACCAAAATCGAGCATGTAGGCATCATGGTATCATCAATTGAAAAATACGTTGAATTTTATGAAAACTTTAACGATGAAGGAGAGAGAAATCATGCTGAAACCTTATCCGCTGCAATTTCAACCTGAATTTAAAGAAAGAGTCTGGGGCGGCAGAGCCCTGGAACGATTCGGCCTCACCCCGCCGGAAGGACACATCGGCGAAGGCTGGATGATTGCAGACCATGCCAACGGCACAACGTCTGTGGTCAACGGTCCTCTGACCGGAAAAGGACTGGACGAGCTCCGTGAGCAATTCGGTACGGAATGGCTCGGCAGCAAAGGCGTTTCTGAAAAGGGTGGCCGCTTTCCACTTCTGATAAAGCTGCTGGACTGCAATGACGACCTGTCCGTTCAAGTCCATCCGACAGACAGCTACGAGGGTCTGCCACAAGGCGAGCTGGGTAAAACGGAGATGTGGTATGTACTGGATGCAAAGCCGGACGCCAAGATCATCTACGGCCTTAAGGACGGCGTTACCCCGGAAAGCATGCGCACGGCACTTGAAAACGGAACCATCATGGAGCATCTGAACCAGGTTCCGGTGCAAGCAGGAGACACCTTCTTTATCCCGGCCGGAACGGTGCATGCTTTATGCGCAGGTGTGCTCGTAGCGGAAATCCAACAAAATTCGGATACTACATACCGGCTTTACGATTACAACCGCCCTGGACTGGACGGCAAGCCGCGTGAGCTGCATATTGAGGATTCCCTGAAGGTAACCTCCTTCGAAGGGGCGGGAGCAACCTCCATGAAAACATCGGGAGCCAAGGCCGGGGAATGGCTGCAGCTTGCAACCTGTGACTATTTTACGGTGGAAAAGGGTATTGTAAGCGGAAAGTGGGATTTGTCCACGACCCACGACAGCTTCACCATCCTGATTGTATGCGAAGGAAACGGATCGCTTGCATGGGATAACGGCAGCGATTCCCTGGCCTACAAAGCGGGAGACTGCTTCCTGCTGCCGGCCAACCTCGGGGCGTATTCCCTGGCCGGGGAAGGCACCGTGCTGAGATCCTACCTTCCATAAGAAAAACGTCTATCGACGTACATTCACAGAAGACAGACCGCATTTAGCGGAAGTTTTTCTTGCGATATCAGGAGGCTTATTCCAGGAAGTTTATACTTTCTGATATCTTAAGCAGGTCCATACCCAGCACGGACGACCGTTCACATTCAAGGAAGTGACGCCACAGATGAAAGAACATACGTTTACCATGTGGGATCATGGCGGACATAACGTATTTGTGTACCGCTGGCTGCCTGACAACGAAGCAGACGTGCACGGTATCGTGCAAATCGCGCACGGCATGTGCGAAACGGCCTACCGCTATCTGGAACTGGCGGAGTACCTGACAGCTAGCGGTTATGCCGTATACGCCAATGATCATATCGGACATGGCCAAACCGCAGCCTCACCGAACAGCTTGGGCAACCCGGGACCGGATGCCTTTAACCGAATGGCCCGCAATCTAATCGAAGTCGGGGAGATTGCGTCTATGGAATTCCCGGGCGTGCCTCGCATCCTGTTCGGGCACAGCATGGGTTCCTTTTTGACACAAAAGGTGATGTGCGACCCGGAGCAGTCCTACGACGGTTTTATCCTTTCAGGCACCAACGGCCCCCGCAAGCTGCTTCGCTTCGGGGAAAGGCTGGCTGTCATCCAAGGGATGCTGCAGGGGAGCGAACACCGCAGCTTGCTGCTAAACGCCATCGTATTCGGCGGGTTTAACCGCTCCTTCCGCCCGGCGAGGACCGGCTTTGACTGGCTGTCACGGGACCCGGAGGAGGTTGACCGCTTTATTCAGGACCCTCTATGCGGTGCCATTTGCACGACCGACTTCTTCCGTTCTTTTTTCAGGCTTTTGCAGGAGATTCATCTACCAGAGTCTCTCGTTAAAATCGATAAAACAAAGCCGGTATATATTTTCGCCGGTGACAGAGACCCTGTCGGCATGTTTGGCAAAGGCGTTCTCTCCTTGTTTCAATTGTATAAGGAGCTGGGAATGGAACGGGTGGAATATAAGCTGTATCCTGACGGGCGGCATGAAATGCTGCATGAAATCAACCGGGAAGAAGTGATAGCCGACGCGATTGGCTGGCTGCGGCGTCATTTTTCGACAGTATCCTCTAGATAAGACAAAAAAGAGCATCATTCGCGCCTGGAAAAGGCGGAGGATGCTCTTTTTTCATGTAATTTCATTCCCCAACTACCACCCTATACGCTTTGCCAATGAAGTGATGTGCGCCGTATGATGCCTTCCATGCCAGGAATACAGCCCTGTGGCCGTCTCCAGACTGACCACACCCGATTCCGGATGAATAAACGAACGGCTGAACTGCTCGGGCCCAAAGGAATGCAGCAGCGTTGTCCACCGCTCATGGAGCGAGTCCAGCAGACTTAGCGATACTTCAACAGGCAGCTGTCTGGCATCGGGAAGCTCCGCCCAGCGGCCTTCATCATAAGGCTTGATGGTGGGACCGTCTTCCGTCAAAGCCAGCTTGAACCGTACGTAGCTGTTGATATGGCTGTCGGCCACATGGTGAACCACCTGCCGCACCGTCCAGCCTCCGTCCCGATAAGGGGTATTCAGCTGCTCCTCATTCAACCCCTCTACAGCGGAGCGCAGCTTGGCAGGCAGCTCAGCGATGTCCTTAATCCAGGACTGCAGCAGTTCATCCGTAATCCGATCAGGCGCCTCAAATTCTCCTATCGGATACCTGTCTTTCCATTCGACACTCATGCGTTCACCAGGCCCTTCCATATATAGTCCATTCAAAAAAGGCAGACCGCTAAAGCGCAGTCTGCCTTTAATAGTTCGCCGTGTGTTATCCCTTATCCTTCAAGCAGAAGCGATTCAGGATCCTCCAGCAGCTCCTTGACCGTCACCAGGAAGCGTACGGCTTCGCTGCCGTCGATAATGCGGTGATCATAGGACAAGGCAATATACATCATAGGACGGTTCTCCATGCGTTCCTCATCGATGGCAACCGGACGAATCTGGATCTTGTGCATGCCCAGAATCCCCACCTGAGGAGTGTTCAAAATTGGCGTTGAGAGCAATGAACCGAATACCCCGCCATTGGTAATTGTAAAGGTGCCGCCCTGCAGATCGGACAAGGCCAGCGTGTTGGAACGCGCCTTGTTCGCCAGCTCAGCAATGCTTTTCTCGATTTCCGCAAATCCCAGTCTGTCCGCATCCCGCACGACCGGAACAACCAGACCTTCCTTGGCGGAAACGGCGATACCGATATCATAAAATTTCTTCAGCACAACTTCATCGCCATCAATTTCCGCATTCACCGTCGGGAACTGCTTGAGCGCGCCGACAACCGCCTTCGTGAAGAAGGACATGAAGCCCAGGCCAACATCATGCTTTTCCTTGAATTTGTCTTTTCTGCGCTTGCGCACCTCCAGGATCGCCGTCATGTCGACCTCATTAAAGGTAGTCAGCATCGCTGCCGTATGCTGAGCTTCAACGAGACGCTTGGCGATGGTTGCCCGGCGGCGGCTCATCCGCTGGCGTTCAACCGGCTTGCCGTACCCGCCTTCCGGCTGGGCTGCGGCCGCCGATTTGGCAGGAGCCTGCGGCGCAGGCGGCTGAACAGCCGGAGCAGCGCCAGAAGTGTGAGTTTTCACATCATCCTGATAAATCCGTCCCATTGGGTCTCTTCCCTGAACTTCACCCAGATCAATGCCGCGCTCACGCGCCAGCTTGCGGGCGGATGGGGAGGCCTTTTGCGAACTGTCGCTTGGCGGTGGCACGACTGCCGTGCCGCTGCCGGTGAGCTGCTTGTCGTCACCCTTGGAAGGAACGGAAGGGGGGCTGACTTCAGCCGGGGCTGAAGCTGCCTCCGTGGTGGCAGGAGGAGCGGCAGGACTTACACCCGCACCACTGCCGATCACACCGACGGATTCTCCGATCTCTACCGTCTCCCCTTCCTGCCGGATAATTTTCTCGAGCACGCCGGACTCTTCGGCACTGATCTCCAGATTGACTTTATCCGTTTCCAGCTCCAGCAGGACGTCTCCTTGGGATACCGCATCCCCTTCTTTAACGTGCCATCTGGAAATTGTTCCTTCAGTAATGGATTCCCCCATTGCGGGTACTTTAATCTCGCTCACAGACGCTACCTCCCCAGTGGAATATTGGTTTTGTTCGATATTTTCTTCAGAGCTGACTGAATAATGTTCTGCTGCTCCATCGCGTGTACGTGCTGATAACCGCTCGCAGGGCTTGAACGCTCCGGTCTGCCCTGGTAGTTCACCACAGCCCCCTTAGGAGCCACGGCCCGCAGACGGGGCTCCATGTAAGTCCAGGCGCCCATATTTTTCGGCTCCTCCTGCACCCACAGCAGCTCCTTCACCTTGCCAAACCGTTTCAGCACATGCTGGATTTCCTGCTCTGGGAAAGGATACAGCTGCTCCACACGGATAATATGGAGCCAGTCAAGCTCCTCGCCGCCTTCCTTCTCCAGCGCTTCTTCCAGGTCGATAGCAATTTTGCCGCTGCACAGAACGATGCGTTCTACACGGTCGGCACGTCCTCCCAGCCCTGGCTGTTCCAGGATCGGGCGGAACGAGCCTTCGCTGAGCTCGGCAGCCGGCGAAGCGACACGGTTGTTGCGGATCAGGCTCTTCGGCGACATCAGTACGAGCGGCCGCGCCTGCTCCGTACCGCCAATAGCCGCCTGGCTGCGCAGCAGATGGAAATACTGGGCTGCGCTGGACAGGTTGGCTACGGTCCAGTTGTCATCCGCTGCCAGCTGCAGGAAGCGCTCCAGACGGGCGCTCGTATGCTCTGGCCCTTGCCCTTCAGCAGCATGCGGGAGAAGCATCACGAGGCTGGACTTTTGTCTCCATTTGGCCTGCCCTGCGGAAATAAACTGATCGAAAATGACCTGCGCACAGTTGGCAAAGTCCCCGAATTGCGCCTCCCAGATGACCATCGTCTCCGGTGAGTAAACGTTATAGCCGTATTCAAAGCCGAGCACTCCCGCTTCCGACAGCGGACTGTTGTAGATCGCGAAGGAAGCTTTGGCCTGCGGCAGCGCGTGCAGCGGACAGAACATATCCCCGGTCTCCGGATCATGCAGCACAAGGTTGCGGTGTGCGAAAGTAGCCCGCTCCGCGTCCTGGCCTGTCATGCGGATCGGCTTGCCGTCGGCCAGAATGCTGGCGAAAGCCAACGTCTCCGCAAGGCTCCAGTCGATTTTCTCGCCTGCATTAAAGGCGCTTTTCCGGCGCTGCAGAATCTTGGAGAGCTTCGGATACACCCGGAAATTGGCCGGCCATTTCAGCAAAGCTTCGTTTATTTCCTGCAGCTGGGCTGCCGGAACACCAGTCTGAAGCTTAAGCTTATTACTTTTGGCACTACGCTTGTCTTCCGCTGGCTCTTCCTTCGGATGATTCTTCGCTTCTTCATGCGCCGCCTTCAGCCGGGTCTGCACTTCTTCCACCAGACCGCTGCGGTAGGATGCATCCACTACGCTTTGCTCCACCAGATATTTATTGTAGAGATTGCTTGCTGTTGGATGCTGCTTCACCTTGCGGTAAACGAGCGGTTGAGTGGTCTCCGGATCATCTGTCTCGTTATGGCCGTAGCGGCGGTAACCGATCAGATCAATCAGGAAATCCTTCTTGAATATATTCCGGTATTCGGCAGCAATACGCGCTGCAGCGATGCAGGCCTCCGGATTATCCGCATTCACATGGATGATCGGAATTTCGAAGCCCTTGGCCAGATCGCTTGCATAATGAGTCGATCTGGAATCGCTGCTGTCCGTCGTAAAGCCGAGTCTGTTGTTTACAATGATATGAATGGTTCCGCCGTTGCTGAATCCTCTCAAGCCTTTAAAGTTCAGTGTTTCCGCAACAATTCCTTCCCCTGGAAAAGCCGCGTCGCCATGCATAACGATGGTTGCAGCCTTGTTGACATCCTGTATCGGATACCCAGGCACGCTGCGGTCCTCCTGCGCTGCACGTGCAAAGCCCTGCACCACCGGATTCACATATTCCAGATGGCTCGGGTTGTTCGCCAGAGTCAGACGCGCACGGACAGCTTCTCCTTCTTTCACATATCTGTCGGCTCCCAGATGGTATTTCACGTCCCCTGTCCATCCGTAATTAATGCCGGTCGAGCCTTCGGACGGAATCAGATCCTTGTTCGGGGAATGGTGGAACTCGGCAAAGACTTTGCTGTACGGCTTGCCCAGCACATGAGCCAGCACATTCAGCCGTCCTCTGTGGGCCATCCCCATCAGGACATGGCTTGCTCCAGCCTCGATAACACTGTGCACCACCTCGTCAATCAGGGGCACAAGCGCGTCATTTCCTTCGATCGAGAAGCGCTTTTGTCCGACGAAGGTTTTATGCAAAAATTCCTCAAACTGCTCCACTTCAACCAGTCTGCCGAGCAGCGCCTTGCGCTCCTCCGCGTTTAAAGGCTCTGCATTCCAGCCCGATTCCGCCTTGCGATTCAGCCAGTCCCTTTCCTTCTCATCATGGATATGGGTGAATTCAAACGCCAGCGGCCCTGTATAGGCTTCACGCAGCTTTTGAACGGCATCCCATCCGTTGAGGGCATCCTGAGGAGCAGCGTCCCAAATCAAAGAAGCTGGAAAAGCCTTCAAATCCTGCTCGGTCAGCCCGTAAAACTCCGGTTCAAGCAATCCGGTGTCCGCCTTCGGGCTTAATCCTAACGGGTCAATGTCGGCTGCGAGATGGCCGTAAGAGCGAATGTTCGAGACCAGCTTGCCTGCTGTAACCGCTTTCTGCAATAGGCCTGCATCGGCTGCCGGCCGAATAAGCGTAGTCCCCCCCTGAGTTTCGGAAATTACGGGAACACCGCTCCCCTCCGATTGAGGAGGTTCACCCCACTGTTCAAAAAGCTGCCGGTACGTCGGATCCACGGAAGCCGGATCCTTGATGAAATTTTCATACTGTTCCTGCACATACCCCAGGTTCGGTCCGTAATACGTCTGCCATGGCACTTGTCTGTCACTGTCTGCCATCGTCATCTCGTTCCCTTCGTCATGTTTTGGGATTCATCGCTGGACGGAATCGGTCTTTAAATTTGATTGCTCATTTCCAACCTATTACAAAACTCCGTCCATCATCCATTTCACAGAGTTCATTCTTGAGTTTAAGAGGAAAGATGAATGCGTGTGCCCGGCATTTTTCCGAAACGGAATGCATGCCAGCCTATCATTTTTATAAGCGCTTTCCTTCCCAGTCACCATTGTATAAAATTTTGCACTCCGATAACATTTCCTATTTTTCAACATATTAATGCAAATTTGATATGAATCAGGCCATCTCCCATTATAATAAACAAAACTTTAAAAGGCCAATCCATCTGTTATCCGGCGGATTGGCCTTTTCATTCTATAAGAGGTTGTTCAAATGGCATGATCAGGAGCCGAACTGGGCGGCATGCAAGCGGCTGTAAACACCGCCGGATGCGATCAATTCGTCATGTCTGCCCTGCTCGGTAACCCCTTGCTCGGTGACAACAATGATCCGGTCCGCATTTTTGATGGTCGCCAGCCTGTGAGCAATGACCAGTGTTGTCCTGCCTTGGGACAATTCCGCCAGAGACTGCTGGATTGCGGCCTCCGTTTCCGTATCCAGCGCCGAGGTAGCCTCGTCCAGAATGAGGATGGGCGGATTTTTCAAAAACATGCGCGCAATGGCCAGCCTTTGCTTCTGTCCGCCCGACAGCTTCACACCCCGTTCGCCGATGACCGTATCCATTCCATCAGGCTGGGAGCGGATAAACTCCACGAGCTGAGCTCTGCGCGCCGCTTCCCAAATTTCCTCGTCGCTGGCATCCAGCTTGCCGTAGCCGATATTTTCACGGATGGTGCCGGAGAACAGGAATACATCCTGCTGCACGATACCGATCTGGCGGCGCAGCGAGGACAGGGTCATCTGCCGGATGTCCATCCCGTCCACAGTGATAGCGCCGCTGTCGGCGTCATAGAAACGGGGCAGCAGGCTGCAGATCGTCGTTTTCCCCGAACCGGACGGACCTACAAATGCAACGGTCTCACCGGCACGGATATCAAGATTGATATCCTGCAGAACCTTCTCCTTTTCCCCATATCCAAAGCTCACTCCGCGATAGCGGATATCCCCTTTCAGGCCTTCCACCTCCACGGCCCCAGGAAAATCCGCCACCTCCGGCTCCATGTCCATCAGCGCTGAGTAGCGCTTAAAACCGGCTATCCCTTTCGGATAGCTCTCGATAATGGCGTTGATTTTATCGATAGGACGGAAAAATACGTTGGACAGCAGGATAAAGCCGACAAATTCGCCATAGCTGAGCTCTCCCTGAATTACGTAATAAGCACCGCTGATCAAGACGAAGAGGGATACAAACCGGGTCAGCATATAGCTCATGGACAAGCCCTTGGACATGATTTTATAGGCCGTCAGCTTGGCCGCGCGGAAGCGGCCGTTGTCATGATTGAATCTTTGCTTTTCAAACTCTTCATTCGAGAACGCCTGTACGACACGGATGCCGCCGATCGTATTTTCCACCCTGGAATTGAATTCGCCCATGCTGCTGTACATGCCGTCAAACGCGCGCGTCATTTTTTTATTGAAATAGATCGACAGCCAGATCAGCAGTGGAATCACCGCGAAGATCAGGAGCGCCAGCTCCAGGTGAATAAACGACATCAGCGTGAAGGCACCAAGCAGCGTCATAATCGCAATAAACAAATCCTCGGGGCCATGGTGCGCCATTTCGCCGATTTCCATCAGATCATTCGTAATCCGCGACATCAGCGTACCGGTCTTGTTGTTATCGAAGAAACGGAAGGACAGCTTCTGCATATGTTCAAACAGCCTGCGGCGCATATCTGTCTCGATATTGACACCAAGCATGTGCCCCCAATAGTTCACAATATATTGCATCGCTGTATTTAACGCATAAATGCCCAGCAGTCCCAGGCAGGCCAGCAGAATGGACCCCAACTCTCCCAGTGGAAGCAGTTTATCCACGACATAATTGACCGCAAGCGGAAAACCCAGCTCCAGCAGCGCGGCAAATACGGCACATGTGAAATCCAGAATAAAGAGCGGCCGGTAAGGCAGATAATAGCTGAAAAATCGGCGGAGCATCGTATACCTTCTTTCTCTATGTATTTCCAAAAAAGGAGCGGCTGGAATGAAAATGTCCCGCCGCGCCGTATGCGTCAGCAGGACATCATCAAATAACATATCGGAGTAGCGGGATTCGAACCCACGACCTCACCCACCCCAAGGGTGCGCGCTACCAGGCTGCGCTATACCCCGGTAATTCGTTTGTGTACAAATCGCAAGAAAAACTTCCGCTAAATGCGGTCTGTTTTCTGTGAAGATACGTCGATAGACGTTTTCTTAATTATAAAATGGTCTTATTTGTATGTAAAGGGGCCGAAAAATTAATCTAGATTGGGAAGTGGCTCAGACTATAAATGAAGCGTTGAATAAATTTCTCTGCATTCACATCCACGCATACCTTAACCGGCCGCCTCTGGGATGATTTTTCAGTATCGGCCTGAAGCGGCAGTGTGGCACCCAGATTGTGCTCCTGCTCAAGCTCTACGTATAAGGGAATCCGTTTCGTAACCGCAAGCTCAGGATCCAGTGCAATAGCGACAGCTAAAGGATCATGCAGTGGAGAGGCAAAAATATCTTTTTTACGCTGATAAGCCCCCATACGGAATTGAAATAAATGGCGAATCAGTTTGATCACCGGAGCCGAACGAGATGAAATCCTATCTTCCCAAACGCTCATATGCAAAGGAGTGAACAATGCTTTTGTAGTTACATCCAGTCCTACCATAGTAAGCGGAACAGAAGAACTGAATATTTGCTCTGCTGCTTCCGGATCATTATAAATATTGGTTTCAGCTGTAGGCCGGATGTTGCCCGGCACGGCATAAGCGCCGCCCATCAGGACCACTTCCCGGATTTTTCGCTCCAGTGACGGGTCCAACTGAAATGCCAGAGCCAGGTTGGTTAATCTGCCCAGGGATACGAAAGTAAGCTCTCCCGGGTATCGATTAACCTGCTGTACTATAAAATGTGCCGCCTGATCATTTTCAGAGTTATCAGCTGCAGCCTCAAAAGAGTTTGAAGATTCATCTCCCCATGGATAATCGCCAAGTCCATCCTGCCCATGAAAATCGGTCTTAGGCCCTAACCATTCCCGTCGCAACGGTTGATGAGCGCCCTTAATTACCGGAATGCCGGTTGCGTTCATCATCTGCAGCAGACGGAGGGTGTTTACAGTCGCTTGTTTAGCGCTTGTATTGCCGGTTCCTGTTGTAATTCCGATCATTTCAGTGTTTTTCTGTTGTAATGCGTAAATAAGTGCCAATGCATCATCGGTTCCTGTATCCACATCAATCAGAAGACGCTGTACAGGGGCAGTAGCCTCAGTAAGAATCGGATTCGCCATTATGATCTCCTTTATTTTGCAGGTACTGTTTCATAAAATCAATAAAAGCTCGGCTGGCAATGGATATATAAGTATCTTTTTTGTGTCCTATACCGAGGTGAATATACACGGGTGGGTTCAGCGGAATGGAACGAACCCGCTTATCGGCATGGGTGACCATACGCAGGAAGAGCGTAATGCCCAGTCCTTCGATAACCAGTGAACGAATAAGCGACAACTGATTAGAAGTAAATGTAATATGGAGCGGAATGCCTGAGTAATTACTGGCTTCCTCCAGCAGCTTGCGCTGGTAATACCCCTTTTTGAATAACACGAGAGGTTCATGCAGAAGCTCGGATAATGTAACCGAAGATCGCTCTGCCAGCGGATGGTCTATAGGCATACAGGCTACCAGCTCATCTATCAGCAGCGGTTCAATCTGCATTGAAGAAGCAACAGCTTCTAATTCAGCGGGCTGATAGCTGATAATTCCCAGATCGACTTCCTTTTGTTCAATCAGGGAACGGATCTCCATGGTTCCTTCTTCCGTAACATTGATGCGTACTCTCGGATATTTCTTTTTAAACGCCTTGATGATCGGCGGAAAATATCCGCTGCTGAACATGGAGGGAAGACCAATCTGTATCTCACCGCTCTGAAGTCCTTTTAACTCCCTCATCTCCTGATGAGTGGCTTTCATCTTGTCCATAATTTCAACAGCATGCTTCAACAGCACTTTGCCTTCGGACGTCAACTGAGCAGATTTCTCCGAGCGGTCGAACAAAATCAACTCCAGTTCCTCCTCCAGCTTCTGGATCGATTTACTGATGGCAGGCTGAGCGATATGCAGCTTCTGTGAAGCTTTGGTAAAGCTTCCCGTCACGGCGACTTCCATAAAGTGTTCCAGTTTGCGCAGATCCACCCCGGTCTCCTGTTCCATCACCATTCCTCGAAGTTATGATGATAATAATATTTATATATTTCACTAATGAATTGCTAACATGTTATCATACGTTTAATTCTTAGTAAATTGATAAGTTATATAAGTTTTACATCAGGGGGAGAGAAGATGAAAAAATTATCCATACTATCGCTTGTTACAGCCGGTGCTCTGGCGTTTACGGCCTGCTCGAACGGGCAGGAAGCATCCTCCGGCATGGCCTCTGCTGAAGTAACAGAGATTCATTTTATTACCCATTCCAACTGGGAAAAATCATTAACTCCCGTAATTGCAGCTTTTGAAAAAGAACATCCGGAAATTAAAGTAGATGTGCAATACAATCCGTATACCAAGTTAACGGAAAGCAATGAGGTCAAACTGGCTGCAGGAGCAACAGATCTGGATGTCGTGACCGTGGACGTGCCTTTGACGGCCAATTATACAGTCAAAGGCTATCTCGAACCCCTTGACCAGTGGTTCAGCCAGGAGGAAAAAGCGAATTGGACGGAATCGGCCGTCGAATCGGGAAGCTATCAGGGACATTTGATGTCCGTACCGATGAACACCTCCGGTGTCGTACTCTTTTACAACAAGGACCTGTTCGAGCAGGCCGGGATTGACTACCCTTCAGCAGATACAAAGGATCGGATGACCTGGGAGCAGGCAACCGTTCTGGCCCGCAAGTTGACCCGGGATAACGTGTACGGGTTCAGTTTTGATCAGATTGGACGGGCCTATCAGTTGCTGCCGCTGCTGCAAAGCAAGGGAGCGCAGGTGCTGGATTCAACCGGCCTTGTATCCACGGGATATACCAATTCCCAAGAAAGCATTGATGCGCTGACATACTACTACAATCTGTTCAATGTCTGGAAAGTAAGTCCAAAAATCAAACGTGAGGAAGCGCCGGATTATTTCACCTCCGGCAAAGTCGCCATGTTCCTGTCCAATACCGCCAATCTGAACAAGATTGAAGAATCCGGTATTCATTATGGCATTGCGCCGCATCCATATTTTGAAGGAGGGGAGACGGCAACGCCGACAGGAAGCCTTAACCTCGGTATCTCCAGCTATTCTACTCATAAGGAAGAAGCGGCGGAATTCGTTAAATACGTTACTCAGGGAGAAGGAGCCGAAATTCTGTTCGAGAATAGCGGACAGGTGCCGGCACTACGGTCGCTCCTGGAACATGTGCAGACAGACAGCAGTTATGATGATTTGCCGGGCAGTGTTATTCGTCTGGCTGCTTCCGAAGCTGCCACGACAGCCGTGAACCGTCCATCCACCCCGGGGTATCTGGAATGGGAAAGCAATTTCAACAAAGCGGCGGAAGATATTAAGAACGGCACCGATCCTAGGCAGGCGCTCGATTCGGCAGCCTCATTGATCGATAGCCAGCTTCGCAAATACAGTTCTGTAGGCAACAAATAACTGTATCTGCGGGTCCCAGGGCAATGCCGGAGCAACAGCCGGCATTGCTCTCTGCAAAGGAGTGATGAATCATGAAGCAGGGCAAATCTGCGCCTTATTTATTCTTGTTGCCTGCATTGGCCGGATTGTCATTGTTCAAGCTGTACCCGCTGCTGGCAGCAGTCTGGGACAGCCTGTTCCGGACGGATTTCCTGACCCGGGAGAAGCTGTTCGTAGCCGCCGAAAATTATATAACGCTGTTTCAGGACCCTGTTTTCTGGCAGTCACTTAAAGTTACACTGCTGTACAATGTGCTGATCGACCCGATCATTATTGTACTGGCGCTGGCATTATCGCTTTTATTGCAAAGCAGCATTAAAGGCCGGGCCCTGTTCAGAACGATTCATTTCATTCCGGTGGCGATATCCATTCCGACCGCTTGCGTAATTTGGGGAATCATGCTCAGTCCGGAACAGGGAGTAGTGAATTCAATACTGGGCAGTCTTGGTCTGCAGCAGCAGCCATTTTTATCTTCGGTTCACCAGTCGCTGGCATCGATGATCAGCATCGTCGTCTGGAAAAGTGTAGGTTATTGGGCTCTCTTTTTACTCGCCGGTCTGCAGGAAGTTCCTGCCGCCTTATATGAAGCGGCTTCGATCGACGGGGCAAACCGGTGGGCGCAATTCCGTCATATTACGATACCTCTGCTGCGTCGTCCGATTGCCTTTGTTGCGGTCGCCGTTACCAGTCACCACTTTTTCTCGTTTTCGCCCATGTACATTCTGACCCAGGGAGGACCGGAGCACAGTACCAATACACTTATGCTGGAGAGCTTTAACAGTGCCTTTTTGTATTCAGATCCCGGCCGGGCTTCTGCGATTGTGGTGCTGCTGATTATACTGACAATGCTTATTATCACCCTGCAATTAAAGTGGTTGCGTACGGGGAACTGACAGGAGGGAAAGTGATGAACCTAAAGTATGGGGCCCGTATGCCGCTGCTGTATGCCATTCATATACTGGCTGCCTTGATCGTCCTGCTTCCACTGGGATTTGTATTTGCTTCCTCATTTCGCTCCCTGGAGGATGTGTATAAATATATTTCGCCGGTTACGTGGCAGACTTTCCTGCCGCTGAATTGGAATACGGAAGCCTATGTTACTTTATTTACGGACCGGGGATTTGGCAGAATTCTGTTTAATTCCTTCTTTACCGGAGCATTGGAAGTTGCCGGGGGATTATTGATCGGTTCATTAGCCGCTTTTGCGTTCGCCTTTTACCGGTTTAGAGGGCAGAACCTCTTGTTCGGAATTGTACTGATTGCTTTTATGGTTCCTTTTGAAGTGACGGCTATTCCTTTATATAACCTGGTGCAGAAATTAGGCTGGGTAGACAGTTACACGGGAATCGTCGTCCCCGGACTCGCAAATGGACTGGTTATTTTCTTATACCGGCAGTTCTTTCTCGATATTTCGCATTCCCTGGTGGAAGCGGCCCGGATCGATGGAGCCGGCCCCTTTCGGATTTACAGAAGCATCATTATGCCTTTATGCAAGCCGGTTACTCTCAGTGCGGGACTGATGGTTTTTATTAATCAATGGGAGAGCTTCATGTGGCCCCTCCTGATTACCCGCTCTCCGCAATATAAGGTGATTCAGGTAGCATTAAGCGATTTTACAACGGAATTCGGAACCTACTGGAATGAACTGTTCGCCGCTTCGGTCATTGCTATTCTTATACCAGCCCTGGCTATATTGCCTCTGCAGCGTTTCTTTGTGACTGGAGTCACTTCAAGCGGCATAAAAGAGTGATATTCCAAGGTTCGGAGTACTTGATTAATGAAGTGAAAATTTCGAGAAATGATGGAGGTAGATCAATATGCACCAGCTGGCACAAGCGCAAAATCATCAATTGGAGCAGGCAGCACCTGCAATATATTCTATGCTGTCCGAATTAGGTAAAGATATTTATTATATCCGGGAAGGCATTTTAAGCCAATCCGGTGAGGCGAAACGGCGTGCCACCCGCTACAATGCAACACTGGGAACGGCTGTGGAAAACGGGCAGGCTATGCACCTGGCAATCATTCAGGATACGCTGTCCGCTTATGACCCCAAAGACATTTATGAATACGCCCCTACTGCCGGTAAACCTGAATTACGACGTTTATGGCTTGAAAAGGTCCGTTCGGAAAACCCTTCTCTGGCCGATAAAAATATCGGCCTGCCTATTGTAACTACAGGACTAACACACGGTTTAAGTCTCATTGCCGATTTGCTGGCAGATGAGAACGATGCGGTCATCACACCTGATAAAATATGGGAAAATTACGAAATTACCTTTGGTGTAAGGCGTAAAAGCCGGATGGTCAGCTATCCGTTCTACAATGTAGACGGCAGTTATAACCTGGATGGGCTGCGGAAGGCGCTGGCTGCGGAACAGCCTGGCGCAAAAGCTATCGTAGTACTGAATTTCCCTAACAATCCTACAGGTTATATGCCTTCTCCTGCAGAAGGAGAAGCTATTGCAGAGGTTCTGCTTGAAGCTGCAGACCAGGGCCTTCAAATTGTAGCGCTGGTGGATGACGCCTATTTCGGCCTGTGGTATGAAAAGGACACACTGCAGGAATCACTATTTGCCCGACTGGTACATATTCACCCTTCCATTCTGCCGGTCCGGGTAGACGGAGCCACCAAAGAGGACTACGCAACCGGTCTGCGTGTAGGCTTTTTGACTTTTGCAACTGAAGAACAGGCGGCGGTGGAAGTGCTGGAACAAAAGGTCAGCGGTTTGATCCGGGCCAGCATCTCCAGTGGTCCGCATCCTTCCCAGACCTTTGTGCTGCGGGCGCTGCAGTCCCCTCATTACGCCGAACAGAAGCAAAATAAAAAAGACATTATTCAGCATCGTGCGCGTCGTGCCAAGGCGGCAATTCAACTTCCTCAATATGAAGCTGCCTGGAGTTTGTATCCTTTTAATTCAGGTTACTTTCTCTGTCTTCGTCTAAAAACCGTCCAGGCCGAGCAACTGCGCCGTCATCTGCTGGATCATTATCAGGTGGGAACGATTGCGCTTAATGATACGGATCTTCGTCTCGCTGTTCCGTGTATTGATGAAGAAGATTGGGACGATCTGGTCCGGATTCTTTTTCAGGCGGTAAAAGAGGTAGAAAAAGAATCAACAGTTGAACATTAAGCAAAAAGATTGGTAAAAGTATGCCAGGATTAGCAAAATGGTCAGTATGGTAAAAAAAACCGCTGAAGGGGTCAGCGGTTTTTTCATGCGGGGATGATCGTTTTATTCATTCGACTCGATCTGTTTCAAATCCTGGATCGCATCCCTGGTCTTTTGGATTTTGTCGAGCGAGTTCTCGATATCCATTGAAGCACAAACGTAATACAGTACGTCGACAATGAAAAATTGGCTGTGTTTGGAGCTGGTCGCCGCGCTTCTGACTTTCGCTTCCGGGGCAAGGGAAGTATACAGGCTAAAGTCGCTGATTTCCGAAAGCTCGCTTCTTCCGAATCCGGTAAAGCTGATCGTCACCAGTCCCGTTTTATTGGCAAACTTCATCAATTGTAATACTTCCTTGGTAGCCGCGCTGTACGATATCCCTATAAAAACGCTGCCCTTGGGCGCGTTCGCCATGCTCATTGTCAGAACATGCACATCCGACAGAGCGTAAGCGTTTTTTCCCAAGCGCAGCCATTTTTGCGCAATGTCCTCCGCCACCAAAGCCGAAGCGCCCACGCCGTAGGCGAAAATCGCCGGAGCGTTGTACAGGCTTTGTGCCGCCTTCTCTATCATTTCGATATCCAGCAGGCCCACCGTGTCTCTCAGGGACTGCACCGCATTGGAAAGAATTTTATCGACCAGATTGGCCGAGCTGTCGTTCTTGTTCAAATCATAATAACCGGACTTCTGGTCATTGGCCAGGTCGGCCGATAGCGCCACTTTTAATTCCGGAAAACCTTTCAAGCCCATGGAGCGGCAAAAGCGGACAACGGAGGCGCTGCTGGAAAGGGAGCGATCCGCCATCTCGTGCACCGACATAAATACGACTTCTTCCGGAGCAGACAGGACAAACCGCGCCACCTTTTGCTCGGATTGCGTCAATTTAGGCATCACATTTTCAATTCGTGACAATATTTGACCAACACCCACACCAACGCCTCCATTTAATCTATAAGCTATCTCAATACTTTTATATTATTCCCGATCCGATTCTCTGGCAAGAAAACGGAAGGGATATGCCCCTTTTTGCAAAAACTGCAGCAAAGGAAGATCCTCCTGAATGACATATCCGATGACGTTTACACGATCATCAGGCGGCAAAGGATTCAGTACGATTTGAAACTCTCCTTTATAACGTTTGTAATGGTCATTATCCAGGGTCAAGGCTCCAGACGGCCGTTCTACACAATTGGCAGGCGGGATATTTCCTTTAAAATGTCTTCGCGCATCCTCCGAGCGGATGACGTCGCGCGCGATATCCGGCCGGTTATGATGGATTTCGTCCCACACATGAGACGGATGCTGCTCACGGACACCGAGCAGCACGGTGCCCTCATGCCATGAAATAAACTGCGACATCGACCACTCGCTAAGTGATAAATCTCCAATGACTACAAGGTCCACCGCCCCTTCGGTAATCAGCTCCAGGTAGCTGGCAAACGGCGATTGATACCGGTGCTGCTCCAAGGTAGGCAATCCTTCATATAAAGGTCCCCGCAGCTGCCCGTCCCCCGGAATGAAGGCTCCGACCTTCAGCCCCTGCGATTTTAGCCACTCGTTTTGTACTTTGAACGTGCTCCATTCAAGACCTGTCTCCGGACGGGGATAATAATTATGCCATGCCTCCAGAGCGTTGAAGTCGGCTCCAAGTCTTCTGAGATCATCCAGAAAGGATGGGTCAATCGTGCTAGCGTTGAGAGATACCTGCCAATCATGAGTAAGCGCGGCGATCTCGTCATTTTCCATTCCATAATCGATTCTCAGTCCCGTAACGCCCAGCTCTTTCAGTTGATCCAGCGAGAAATTCCGGAAGGCTCTCGGAGACACATCCACCATCAGCATCATCTGATGCTCTTTGGCGAATCCGCCGATCCGACCTAATGGTTCAAGCAGCTCCTCAGGCTCCTCCTCGGGGATTTGCAGAGAGGTGAAAATCGTATCAAACCCGTATTGCCGCATGAAGGACAGATATTCCAAAGTACTGTCGATGCTTTGCTCTGTCAGCGAAACAAGAACGCCACCCATTTTAAATCACTCCTTTTTGGTTCCTTCCTATCCTTGGTCAAAATGAGTTCGCTTCGACTACGCATCTTTAGGCTGTCTTGCTTCCTTTGGCACGCCGAATAGGTAGGTGCACAAAAATCCGAAGAAGTATGCCGTTACGAGGCCGAACAAATAAATCCACCATTTGCCGTCCGCGATCAGCAGCAGCATTTCAATGCCGGAGGCTCCGATGGCGATGGCCCCGACGTTGCCGAAATAACCGATCACGGCTCCTCCGAACCCGGCGCCAATACATGCTGTCACAAAGGGCTTGCCAAGCGGAAGGGTCACGCCGTAAATGAGCGGTTCGCCGATGCCCAATACACCAACCGGCAGGGCTCCCTTGAGGATATTGATCAGCGGTTTGTTTTTGTAGCAGCGAATCCAAAGCGCAAGCGCAGCGCCTACCTGCCCTGCTCCTCCCATCGCCAGAATCGGCAGCAGTACGGTCACACCTGTCTGATTGATCAACTCAATATGAATGGGGGT
Organism: Paenibacillus jiangxiensis; assembly: GCF_046098255.1. Classification (NCBI taxonomy): domain Bacteria; kingdom Bacillati; phylum Bacillota; class Bacilli; order Caryophanales; family Paenibacillaceae; genus Paenibacillus; species Paenibacillus jiangxiensis. The sequence continues at coordinate 267,145 of NZ_JBJURI010000002.1, read as the reverse complement.
CATAATATGGTGCATGCCCAGCATGACCATGACCAGCCAGATTCCGCCTAATACGAACCCGGACAATGCACCGCCTACATTCAGAATCCAGTTGACGGCAATCAGCAGATTACTTGCGACAAAACCCGCAAAGGGCATAATCACAAAAATGGTCAATAGTCCGGTTAGCAGCACACTAAGGAAGGAAGTTACGATCAGATCGATCGAATTGGGGATGATCTTATGCAATCTTTTCTCAATGACGGATAACATCCACACGGCCAGGACAACGCCAATAATCCCGCCTTGACCGGCAATAAGCGGCTCGCCTGTAAACAGATTCATGATAGGCAGCTCCGGCTTCATTCCCGTCAGCAGTGTGGCACCGCCAATGACACCGCCCAGAGACGGGCTTGCCCCAAATTCCCTGGCAGAGTTGATCCCTACGAAAATCGCCATATAGGAGAAGATGCCGTTTTTGATCACATTCAGGATCAGATTAAATTGCTGCCAGCCTTCTCCGTTCAGATGGCCTGACGTGATAAAGTTGGCAATAACGGAGGTGATTCCCGCCAGCAGCCCTGCAGCCACAAAAGCGGGGACTAATGGAATAAAGATGTGGGAAATGGATTTCAGAAAATTTTTAATCGGCGTATCATTCCGTTTTTTAAATTTTTCTTTATTTTCAGCCGCTATTCTGGAAGCCTCCGCTTTATGGTCAGTCCGTCCGCTGTCCGCAGCCGAAGCCGACACATTCAGCGGGATGATCTCCCCCATCTCGACTCCGCTGATATCAGCTATCTCATTCGCCACCTTGCCAACGGTGCCCGGGCCCACGATCACTTGCAGGGTAGATTCAACAACCACGCCCAATACGCCGGGCACTTTTTTCAGTCGCTCGATATCGGCGGCATCCACATCCCGCAAGGTAAGACGGACGCGCGTCATACAATGGGTTATTACTTCGACGTTTTGGATGCCGCCGATCGAATCCAGAATCCCTAAGGCCAAATCCTTCTCTTTTGCCATGGTCATATCCCCTTTACTTTTGTTGTAAGGCCCGCCGGATAAAGCCGTCCGACTCTTGCAGTTTCCCCCGAGCTTCCTCATAATCCAGCCCCGCGAGCAGCATAATCACGGCCACCTTCACTTGATGCCGGCTTAATTCATAATATTTGGAAGCGATTTCGAAATCGCATCCAGTAATCTCTCTGATCATCGATTTAGCCCGGACTACCAGTTTCTCGTTGGTTGGCTGAACATCCACCATGAGGTTGCTGAACGTTTTGCCGATACCAATCATGGCGGCCGTTGAAATCATATTGAGCACCATCTTTTGCGCCGTTCCGGCTTTTAGACGAGTGGACCCTGTCAGCACCTCCGGACCGGTTATAATTTCAATCGGGTATTCGGCGTAATTGCTGACTTCAGCGTCTTTATTGCATGCCAGGCTGGCTGTGGCAGCTCCAACCCTGGCCGCATATTGCAGTCCGCCAATGACATAAGGGGTTCGCCCGCTCGCTGCAATACCGAGAACGATATCTTTCTCGCTTAAATCAAGCTTTTTCAGATCCTCCATTCCCTGTTCCGCTGAATCCTCCGCGCCTTCCACCGCAAAGCGAATGGCCTTGTCGCCACCGGCGATTACCCCCTGCACCATGTCCGGGCCGGTACCAAACGTCGGAACACATTCAACGGCATCCAAAATGCCCATGCGGCCGCTTGTACCGGCTCCCGTATAAATGAGCCGCCCCCCCTGCTTGAAGCTCTCGATGACGCGTAACGTTACTCGTTCGATTTCAGGCAGCTTCTCTCGGATTGCCAATGATACTTTTGCATCTTCCTCCTGCATAAGCTCCAAGACCGATAATGTTGACAGTTGGTCCAGATCCATTGAGCGCTGGTTCCTTGTTTCTGTTTTCAAATGATCCAACAACAGCTACCATCTCCTCTGTGATTTGCACTCAGTTTACATGATCTGAAATAAAATTACAACATAAAATAAATTTTATGTAATAAAATTTCATATGTAATCAAAGCCGGCTTCATAACCTGAGGCAAGAACCGGTCTTCCGCCAACGAATAAGCCATGTAAGCAGGGTGTGTATAAACACAAAAAAATGGACATCAGTTTTCGATATCCACGTCATTTTGGGTATAACAATATTCGATTATGGCTCGTTTACATATACACTGAAAATGCGCAATACACCAGTAGCAATCCCATACAAAGGTTGAATACCCGCTCATGCCTGGACAAAAACTTTTGAAATATCGCCCCAAAAAACGCCCAGCTCAAAGTCGACATAAATCCTACCAGGGCAAGCAGCAGTGAAAACAGAGTCAGGACCCAACCGGATTGATAAAAGGGTATAATAAAAGCAGACACAACCGTTATGCCGTACAATATTCCTTTCGGATTGATAAATTGTAAAATCAGACCTGTCATAAACGTGCTGGATTGATTATAATTTGCTTCCTTTTTCCCGGATGGCATAATGGTTTTATAAGCAAGGCAGAGCATATACAGGCTTCCCAAAATGCTCAGCGCCAGTTTAATCTTGGGTATAAGCTGGTACAAAACGAGATTGAAATAGCTGCACAGCAGCATCAGGAGGAAAAAGCCGACCGTTACACCGAAAATAAAGCGAAAGGTTGCTTTCAAGCCAAAGCTGCTGGCATTGGACATGGAAATAATGTTGTTGGGCCCAGGCGTAAATGAAGTCACAAATACATACAGCAAAAAAGAAAACAACAGCATATCGACACCCCTTTGTACGCTATAATTGAATATATGTACGTCATAACAAATGATCGTTATGATTATACATTATATACGCTATAAAGCACAATGATAAGGATGTGATCGCTCTGGAAACCATCAATTTTATACTCGCCAGAAACCTGAAAAGCCTGCGGGACAGCAGAAAACTGAGTCTTGACAAGGTTGCTGAGCTGACAGGCATCAGCAAAACGATGCTGGGACAAATCGAACGCGGAGAATCGAATCCTTCGATCAGCACGGTGTGGAAAATTGCCAACGGGTTAAAAATATCGTTTACTTCCCTGATTCATGAGCCGCAGCCGGAAACGATCATTGTGAACAAAGAGCATATCCGGCCCTTACAGGAGGATCAAGGAAAATATCGGATTTACCCGTTCTTTCCGTTTGAGGACGGGCGAAGTTTCGAAATATACTCGATTGGAATTGACGAGGGAGGGTTCCTGGCTTCAGAGCCTCATAGACAAGGAACAGAGGAGTTTATCACCGTATTTGACGGCGAACTGACCATTCGAATTAGTAATGAGGAGTTTACAGTGAAGAGCGGGGACTCCATACGTTTTCGGGCGGACAAAACCCACGCTTATCACAATTCCGGCAGCGGGATGATTAAAATGAGTATGGTAATCCATTACCCCTCCTGATTGATTTCTCCATTTTACAGGCTTGAATATTTATTTTTACAAAACACTGGTTATTGCTCCCCTAATATGATAAAGTGTAAGCATCAGGAAAGGAGGTGCGTCAACATTAGTAATCACATGTTGAACGTATCCCTTACCCGATCCGTTACTCTCTAATCAACAGAGCGGTACGGAGGCGCGGGATGCGGATCAAGGTTTCAATAGCGCCACGGGTGGAAAGGCCGTCTTCGGACGGCCTTTTTTAATTGCTCATAAAGATCTCCGTGAGCTTCAAGACCAACCACTTTATCGCATAATCCTTTCATGGAACATCACTATGGCTTGACGGCTTCATAAGTTATCATTTGTCCGGCATGATCAGGCTTACGGTTGTATCGGTATCCGGCCGAAATCGTAATATCCATAAATCCTGCTTCCTTAAGCATCAGCTTGAACTCCTCCATCCCAAACCATTGGATGGGAAAATACTGCAGTTCAGTCTGCAGCAGCACTCCCTCTTTCCACTTTTCATAACGCAGATGGGAAATCTTGCATTGATTCAGCCAATCCACGCTCACAACCTTTTCTTCCAAGGTGATAACCGCCCCGTCTGCAGCAGGAAATGTTGAAGTATTTACGATGCCTGTCCGGAATTCTGTCTGCAAAAACAAATCCAGCAGCAATTTGCCCCCGCTTTGCAAATGTCTGTAAAATGCCTGCAGAGCTTGCAGGGAGTGCTCCCGGTGCTCCAGCAGCAGAAAGGACCCGCCCGGAATAATAATGGCCGCATAAGATTGAGGCAGAGATATATCCTCCATCCGTCCGTTGTATAACACCGGTGTAAACCCTCTTTCCGTACAAGCGCGCTGGCATATCTCCAGCATCTGCGGCGAAGAATCCATGCCCTCCATTAAGAAGCCTGCCTCCAGCAGCGGCACCATCACCCTGCCTGTACCTGCCGCCGCTTCCAGCACCGATCCCTGTACACCGGACAAGCGCTCCCTATAATACTCAATATCTCCACCCAAGGACATACCTATTGGTTTGGTCAGATTGTACACTTGAGTACATAACTCCCCATATTGACTGAACATATTCTCGCCTCCTCAGGATTTATTTTACAGCAGATCGGGAGTATCACCTATTAAAAAAGCAAACAAAAGTATTCACATTTGACAAAACACAAACGAAAATTTATATTATCTATGTAATAAACAAACAATTCAATGAGGTGTTTATAATATATGGATCTTTCCGGACTATTTTGGAGCGCGCATATAGATGATTTGAAAAAGGGCTACATTCGGCAGGACGACAAATATATTTGTCTGCTCGACGGGACCGAGCTGGAGGAAGGCATTATTTATCAGGAGGACGGTGTTTTTTACAGCGCTGAACGTTATATGAAGCTTCATATAACGCAAAAACACGGCTCCGTCTTCGATTATCTCATCAGCCTCGATAAGAAGCTGACCGGACTGACCGAGCATCAGAACAGGCTGCTGCATCTTTTTTATCAAGGAAAAAGCGACACCGAGGTGCAGCAGGAAACGGGCATCGGCAGCGCGTCCACCATCCGGAATCACCGCTTTGCCTTGAAGGAGAAAGAACGGCAGGCGAAAGTTTTCCTGACGCTGATGGAGCTGCTGAAGGACCGGGACCGTCACGCTCCTACCATCGTGGAAGTACCGGTCAAAGCTCCGATGCTCGATGAACGGTACAACATTACGACCGCGGAAAACGAGAAGGTGCTGTCCAAATATTTCCCGGACGGCCCTGATGGCCGCCTAAAGACGTTCGATCTGCAGCAGAAGCATAAGCTGATCGTCCTGCGCCACCTTGTCAAACGTTTTGAGCTGGGCAAAACATATACCGAAAAGGAAGTCAATGAAGTACTCTCTTCCGCCTATGATGATTATGTTACGATCCGCAGGTATCTCATCGAATATGGCCTGATGGATCGCAAAGAGGACGGCAGCCAGTACTGGGTCGGCGAATAAGAAAGGAATGGGAATCATGAACCGCAGAAAAGAACTTGTGGAACAATATAAAGAAGTCAAGATTGAAGCCGGGGTGTATTGCATCCGTCATAAGAAAACCGGAAAGCTGTTTATCAGCTCCACCCCCAACTTAAAATCGCTGAACGGCAAACGATTTGAGCTGAATATGGGTTCAAGCCGCAACGCCGCCCTGCAAGCCGACTGGTCGAGGGATGGAGAAGGTGCTTTCGAAATCGAGGTGCTGGAGGTGCTCAAGAAGCCGGAATCCGGCTATTTTGATGCGAAGGATGCGCTCGAGAAGCTGGAGAAGGCGTGGATGGAACGTCTTCAGCCGTATGGTGAGAAAGGGTATATGTAAATAAGGCAAAGTATAATACCATATACCTTCACTTCGGCATATGGTATTACACTTCGTTTTTTTAACCGGTTTCATCCCCAGTGTGACCTATCACTATATACTGCGACGGAAGTCCGATAGAATCTGTTTTGATGAATGTTATTGTGTCGTTCTGCTTCAAAGTTATTTTAGCTACTCCGTTGGGCATTACTATATTTCCTACTCCGTTCACGGTCAAAATCTTGGAATTATCTCCGCCGGCCCAGCATCTTAGGACAAGTGTCTCTCCCTCCAGATGATGAGATTGAATATTTGATATTGTAGGATTTGTCGTTATATGAACAAACATAATTTTGTGTTTAAATGCTTTTAATGTATTTGATACAATGGCGGCCCCTGAAACGTCTGGAGTAGTGTCTTTCAAAGGTATTGAAGCATCAGAACCCCATGCGGCACTAATGTTTATGCCACGGTTAACCAGTGTTGAATTACCTACTACAAAGTTATCGATGTTACCTACAATAAAATTGCCTGCTCCACCAACAGAACATGAAGTTCCTACAGACACACCATAACCAGTCCCGCCCTTAGCAGCCCCTACATTTGTAAAGTGGCAGTTATCTATAGTGGCATTTGATGAAGATGTAAGATCAACAACCTGATCAAGATTTTCAAACCAACAGGAGTCAAGGACCAGATTGCTTACATAATAAGTTTTAATTGCTTTTTGTGCCGCTTGGAATGTGCAGTTGTCGAATTTGACTGGACCCGACAATTGGTCATTCGTAGTCAGCAGACTTACCAAGTCAACGTTTACCCCTCCAAGTGTTCTACTGTTTCCGTCGAATTGGCAAGTTTCGAACACTGTTTGCCCTAACTGGCCGGTAATCTCTAAACATTTTGCTGTTTGGGAGTTTCTGAATATCCTTACGTTGATAAACCTTAGAAACTGGTTTGCTAAGTCATTTTTTGGATATTCATCTTCGGAATCATTACAGTATAGCCTCAACCCTATACCGCCAAAGTTACTGATCTTTATATCTTTGATTTCAGAGTACCAGAGCCCCCCTGTATAGTCCGGACCTTTCTGCGGTTTGCAAGTAAAATCTATACCAATTTGCTTCTCATTCGTTCCATTAGCCTCAAGATTGAAACCTCTGTAAGTCACATTCTGAATAAAACCATCCTCGGCAACATACATAAAACTAGGCTCAGATGAAGTTATCGGTATTAACTTTGCTCCATCAGAAATAATTGAAACTTTGTTGCGCAACCCTATTTTTACCGCTCTATATACCGACGAAGTTCTGGGGATAAAGACAGTTCCTCCGCCTTGTTTATAGGCCACGTCTATAGCGCTGTTTATAGCCGCCGTATCATCCGTAACACCATCCCCAACAGCGCCTAAATCCATAACATTGATTAATACTGGATCCATCGTTTAATCTCTCCTAGTTTCTTATTTAACAAGTTTAAAGGCCAGTGATAAATGGAACACACGTTCTGTTTTTTAACACAAAAGATGGCGACTCATCTCCCACATACGAATTTGAGGAGGGAGTGTGCTCGCCTTCACTGATATAATATATTGTTTTTATTATCTTAGATTAGTCACTAAAAATTCCTCGATATCTCGTACCATCTGGAGTTGAGAAACTTAAATGTGATGGTTCCGTGAGCAGGCAGGGTAGCATTTATCCTGTCCTTTAGGCAAAATTGTGCAGCCCCTAGTCCATGTGCAAAAGTTGTATTGCCGTTATAAGATAAACAGGTGATTTCTTTCCCGTCAAATCCACCGGAAAATGACGTTATTGTTGTAGGAGCAGCTTGTGCCAAGTCTATACCATCATACTTCCCAACTGCTGCCGATGTTTCGGTTCCCTGAAGCGATAAAATATAATAGCTATCCCGTAACACACGACCAGCCTCAAGATTATTCACAGCTATATTATTGCCGCCCAAAAGACGGAATGTGTTGTTTGGACAATTATTACCTTGTACAAAAATAAATTGACAGGTAACTTCACATGTTACAGCGTGATGGGGAATAGAGTTCAAATCTACTGTACCGTAATAACCATATGCATTTCCGACACTGCGTATTGTGTTTCCACTACCAACCGTTATATAACCGCAGTCTCCTTCGATTGAGATTCCGTGGCGAGTCGGGTACTCAATTTGATTAAAACCGATTGTGCCAACGTTGTATATTTGACCATTTTGATCCCCACCCATAATTCGAATAGCATCTGATGGTTGCCGTTGCCCTGACCACGGTATGCGATTGTTTGAAATCGTGAAATTTCTACAACGGGACAAAACAATTCCTTCGTACCCTGCTTCAAAGAATTGATTTCCCGAAATACCAATGAAATTTCCAACATCAATATATAGGTTTTGTTCTTTTGTCTGATTTTTTGTTGCATGTCCGGGAAAGAAGAGAACATTATCGTCAAATTTCAGACCATCAACACCAAGGAAGTATGCATGCTTTTTTTGTATGTCAAATCCGCAATTTCTGGTAAACGAAATATCCCCGACTTGATATATTTTCGTAGGAGTTTCTGGACGATCTACATATAAGCAGTAGTTGCAGGTTTTAAACCTGTTGTTGTCCATTTTTATATTATCTGATTGATGGAAATATTCACTTGCGACAGGTCTAAAATACAATGGTTTATCAATATTTCTAAATGTAACACCTGTAACTTCACCTATACAAGCATTATAAAACTCAATGCCTGTTGTTCCTTCAGCTAAAAAATCTCGCCTAATATCAATATTTCTGATCTTGAAATATAAATCAGTTGGGACATTTTCGTCTCCAACCACAATGCGTCCGTTGATCAATATTCCAGTGCCGTCTATTGTAACATATGGTTTAGTGATTTTTATTTCGTTAAATTGGAAGGCCCCGGCTGGAATTATAACACAGCCCCCGCCACCGTTTTCAACTTCATTTATTGCTGCTTGAATGGCAACATCGTTTTGGGAGGCAGTATTTGTTACCTTAGCTCCAAACCTTTCTTCAGTAATATTTACATAGTAAAATTTTTGCGCCGCTGCAATGGCCAATCTTCTAGCCTCAATGTCCAATACTAAGTCACCGCCTTACCATAATTATTTCCCTACTACAACAGTTGACGAAGCGATAACATTGGCATTCATAATTTTTTTCTAACCAGCAACCGAATTTCTTTGGAAATTTATTACTCCTTTAGACGGTTTATGAGAAACAGTGACTTTATAAAATGATATTCGCAGAATATCGATACTGATTGGGCTTTGTCTTAGACATAAAAAAAACCCTACTCTGTACCAAGTAGGGTATGGATAAATTTGGGATACGTCTGTGAACTACGGAAAACATAATCAGTTAGTTCCAACCTCAGAATTTCTGAAATAATCAGCTCTACTAAGACTAACAATTTTTAATCCTACAGCTACAAGCAACCAAAATAATATGTTTAAACTATTCCAAAAGAATGTTTCAAGGATTACGGAGTAAATCAAAAAGGAAATGATTGAAAAAGCGATACACCCTAACAAAATACGACTTTCCCCGCTTGTAAACCGGATTCCACGAATTATACTAGTTAACATTACCCCGATCAAAACTACAAATACTGAAAATCCGACAATACCTGTTTCTGAAACAATTTTAAGGTACATATTATCAAATGTGTTTAAGGCGTTAGGATCCGATATATTTAAATATTCAGAATGATCCGATACATATGGATAATTGCCGAACCCTATTCCAAGGAAAGGCCTGTCTTGTAATATCAATTGGGCACTTTCAAGTTTATACATTCGATGCCAATATGATCCGCTTTCTTTGATATTATTTATATCCCAACGTAGTTCCAACTTTTCCAGTTCAACATTTTGGGCACCAATATAATTCCATCCCATTAATACTCCAAAACCAATCAGTACAACTCCAAGATATAAGGTTTTTGTTCGATTCTTTTTAACCAAAAAGTATAATAATCCTGTAACTACTAAGACCGCCACACCTGCTCTGGACATAGTACAGTAGAGCGCTGCAAGATTAACCGCAAGGAGCGCAAGATTTATCCACTTTTTGGATTCTTTAAATTTATATATGATCAACGGAACAACAGTTACAATTAAGCAAGATAGTACATTAGGCAATCCTGTAGTACCATATGCACGGTATACTCGTCTAAATTGTTCAAGATTTGATAGCTTCTGATGCAAAATATCATAAAATATAAAATTGTACTCAGATACATACTCAACAATAGCATATACAGAGTGTATGCTGACGATTGAAATCACTGCGTTAATTAAAAACCCAATCTCCATTTTGTCTTTTACAAGGTAACTAACCAACATATAAACGAGTAATGACCCCATAATGAAGCGTAATGATTGATAAATTGCCACATCTTGATAATACGCATTAAAAACACTGGCAAGCATAGTTGACACAAATATTATGAACAGCCAAAAGTACGAAGCCTTCAAGGGTAAATCTTTTCTTTTCAACTTGTACAGTATGGAAACCACAAAGCATAAGATTATTAAGCAAGTCAAAGGGTTAATAACACCTATACTCAATGAAGGTGGTAAAAAGTTTATTGGAGGTATAATAATTACGAACACAATGCCTAAAAGAAGAAGCTTCTTAATCCCGATACGAAAAGCAACATAAGTAAACGTAATTGCTACAATAGCACATATCCCTATCAACAGGTTCATTGATAAAACAAACGATACTAACAACATTAAAAAAATCAATAATGGAAACTTTGTTTTTGAGATCACTATTTCCATATGGTTTCCTCTTCTTGTCTCGGATACTTCTGCATATGTATTCCTCCTAACGATACATATCGTATCTAACTAATACCAATTGTATCATTAAGGATTAATTATGTAAATGCCTTCCCCTCCTTTCGGTCCAGAAGCGTTAGGTTTCCTCGGAAAAGTATGAAGTCGGCCAGATAATATTCTGGCCGACTCCCTTTCTTCTGCATTACCGGTCATGCAAATTGTCCTGCCAATTGCTTATTAAATCTGTTTTTATTTTAGTTCATTGGGGGATATGTACTGGGGGGCCTACGATCGGGGGAGGGGCAGCAGACTCCTCGCTGAGATTGGAGAAAATTATGAGACTTTTTAAGTTAAACGGAGAAGCTCGTTCACGTTCATCGAAAGGTTACAAATCATTAATATGCCTTTCAGGTAATAAGTCTTCCGGGTCTTCAGACTGATCCTGGAGGTACGTCTCATGCGAATCGTTAAACTCTCTCCATTTGTCATAGTCTATTCCAAGATAGTCCAAAACTTCTTTAACTTCGAGTACCACCTTGCCATTATCGCGCATATTGCACAACCTTCCTCTCTAACAACGGGAACTATCATTTTTTCGCAAAAAGACAAATAATCCCACAATTATTTAAGCACAAGTAGAAAGGCCGGTTGCACCACTTGCTCCTAACGTCCTAAGGTGCCCAGATAAGGAACGAAAATCATCGCATCCATTTCTTTAGGAATATCATACCGTATACCATAGAAAATGTTTGGCGAAACTTGTAGAGAGGAATTTGATAATTTCTGTAGAAATTATTCAATCTTTGTTAGTTCAATAGTCCTGCATTCCTCTCCCGCTGTTACATTGGTCGCAAGTGAGCAAAACAAGTCATGTTTATATACCAGCCATCAAAGGGTTTTTCCTCAAATATGAACTAAGTTAGCATTCCAATAGTCCCTTTTTCGGTAATGAAACTATTTTCCCAACGGGCTTATTGATCAGGACCTTTTCTCCTCAAACGATACTTTCTGTTATATTCCTTCACTTTGTCTTTGTTATTCGCCCGCCATTGACGATTGTATTCTCTTCTTGCTTTGCCGATGACAGGCTTCTTCTTCTCCCGCTTCGTTGCAGGAACGATTTCTAAACCCTCAAGGCTTTGGCTTAACTGGGTGTACAGATCATAGGCCTTTTTCTTTCCATACAGGCTTTTATAATGTTTACCTTTATAAGTGATTGCCCATTTCGTATTGTATTTTTTGCGCAAAACAAACGCTCAGCTCCCATGTGAAAAAATTGCATTATTATTTGGAGCATCTCCGTACTTCCCATTCAAAATTGAAGCTTGTAAGAAATCGTTTAATCCATCTTCCCAATGCCTTAACATAGGAAAACCGTTTAATTTTAATGCCATATGATTGAACACCGAATATTTCGGTCGCTTTGCCGGCCTAACAAATTGCTCCGATGTAACTGGGATAACATCTGCTTCAATGCCCGTTAATCTAAATACGGCCTTTGCAAATTCATACCAGGAACAATGACCGGAATTGGAAATATGATAAGTGCCATACTTGTTTGTTATGAATAGCCTGCCTATGCTTTCAGCTAAATCCTTTGTATATGTCGGGCAGCCAATTTGGTCGTTTACAACAGAAACGCTTTTCTTCACTAAGCCCAATTTAATCATCGTTTTCACAAAATTACTGCCATGTTCTCCGTAAACCCATGATGTTCGGACAATAAAGTGCTTACTATGAAGACGTTCTACAAAGGATTCTCCCATTCTTTTAGAGCGTCCATAGACATTAATAGGCTCAATCTTTTCAAATTCATCATAAGGCGCCTCTGCCTCACCGTTAAAAACGTAATCAGTACTTAAATACACAAGTTTTGCATTTATGACTTCTGCAGCTACGGCAACATTCCGTGTACCATACCCGTTTACCAAATAAGCCTGCTCCGGCTCTGCTTCCGCTAGATCAACTTTAGTGTATGCCCCGCAGTGAACAATCACTTCCGGTCGTATATCATGGATAATATTGTTTACCTGCTTATGATTTGTAATATCAAGCTCTTGCCGCCCATAACCATATACAAGATGCCCCCGGCTTTTAAGATGTTCAACCATATCGACTCCAAGCTGACCATTAGCGCCTGTTACAATAATTTTATACTTGTCCATGCAATGACTCTCCATATTGTTTGGAATAATACTCTAAGTAATCACCGAATTTTATCCTTTTCCACCATTCTTGATTGTTAAGATACCAATCAATTGTAGTAACAATTCCTGTTTCAAATGTATAAGCTGGTCGCCAACCAAGCTCCTTTTCAATTTTGGATGGATCGATTGCATAACGCCTGTCATGTCCAAGACGATCCTGAACATATCGAATCAGTTCTTTAGGCTTATTCAGGTATTCTAATATGATTTCAACGATTTCAATATTACGCTTTTCATTATGCCCACCTATGTTGTAAACTCCACCCGATTTCCCATGATGTGCTACCAGATCAATTGCCGCCACATGATCCAGAACATGAAGCCAGTCCCGCACGTTCATACCGTCACCGTATACAGGCAAAGCTTGATCTTCAAGAGCATTAGTGATCATTAGCGGTATTAACTTTTCAGGGAAATGGTACGGGCCATAATTGTTCGAGCAGCGAGTTATATTGACATTCAAGCCGAAGGTTTCGTGATAAGCAAGAACAAGCAGATCAGCACCTGCTTTACTGGCTGAGTATGGACTATTGGGGGATAAAGGGGTTTCTTCGGTAAAATAACCTGTTTCCCCGAGGGACCCGTATACTTCATCCGTCGATATTTGTACGTATTTGCTAATACCACACTCTTTCGCAGCGTGAAGCAAAACTTGAGTTCCGGTCACATTTGTGTGTATAAACACACCAGGGTCCGCAATGCTTCGATCGACATGTGACTCTGCTGCAAAATTTATAATCATCTCTATATCATAGTTTCGTATTATATGATTTACTGTATCAGCATCACAGATGTTCCCTTTAACAAAGTAATAATTTGAATGAAGCTCAATATCCTTGAGGTTTTCCAAATTACCTGCATAGGTTAAATTATCGAAATTCACAATCACATACTCCGGGTATTTGTTTATCATATATCTAATAAAATTGCTTCCGATAAATCCAGCTCCGCCTGTGACCAGTATGTTCATTATCATCTATTCCTCCCTATTAAAAAGGATCCCTTCTAACTCATTTATGGTAGGATGCAGCTTATCTTTGTCTGATAACACAGGATGATCCGTCGGCCAACTGATTCCTAGTTCGGGGTCATTCCACAGTAGACCCCTGTCATGTTCTTTTGAATAATATTCATCAACTTTGTAAAGTACATGTGTATTCTCAACAATCGTGCAAAACCCGTGCGCAAACCCTTTCGGTACTAACAGCTGCCGTTTATTGGACTCGCTCAATATTACGCCAACCCATTGACCAAAGGTTGGGGAGCCTTTCCGTATATCAACAACTACGTCGTATATTGCCCCCATTACAACCCGAACTAATTTGGTTTGGGCCTTGGGAGGCAACTGAAAATGCAGCCCCCGTAATGTCCCCGCTTGAGCTGAGAGCGAATGATTATCTTGAATAAAGTGATAACTGATCCCCTCATTATTGAACTTTTCTTGATTGTAACTTTCAGTAAAAAAGCCCCGGTGATCTCCGAATACATCGGTTTCGATTACCAGGACCCCGTCCAACTTGGTTTTTATAATTTTCATTTTGATGTACTCCCTTATTTTGTTGAAACAGCCATTTGACGCCCGAAATTCAAATCAAAAATTTCACCCCGCAGCAACTCATTTGCTTTTCCCCAGGATTCATGCGTTCCTGCATCTGTCCACCATCCTTGTAAAATGTCATAAGTAAGCTCGCCTTGCTCAATATACGCGTTATTGACATCTGTAATCTCTAATTCACCCCGGCTGGAAGGCTTTAAATTTTTAATGATATCAAAAACGCTGGCGTCATACATATAAATACCCGTTACGGCATAGGAGCTTTTAGGCTGCTTGGGTTTTTCCTCTATGGAACGTATCTTGGCACCATCCAATTCAGCTACACCGTATCTTTCCGGGTCATGTACCTCTTTGAGCAAAATTTTTGCGCCTGAACCTTGTAAGCGATAGTTATCAATGTAAGGTGTAATATTATCCGAAAATATATTATCTCCAAGTATGACTGCCATTGGTTCATCCCTTATAAAACCTTGAGCCAAACCCAGTGCTTGTGCAATGCCGCCTGCCTGGTCCTGAACTTTATAAGAAAATGTCACATCAAATTCATGACCGCTTCCCAGCAAATTTACGACATCTCCCATATGCTCACGCCCCGTGATGATGAGAATGTCGAAAATTCCTGCTTCTTTTAATTTGTGAACAGCGTGGTAAATCATTGGATACGGACCTACCGGGAGTAAATGCTTGTTGGTAACTTTCGTTAATGGATAGAGCCTTGAACCAGTTCCACCTGCAAGAATAATACCTTTCATATGAAAAGATCTCCTCTCTGCAAATATATTGAAATGAACTTACATGACTTCTCTACGAACATTATTGCGCAAGATTTTACGTTGAACCTGACGAATGAATTGCATGATATCCAAGCCCTCAACTTTGACTACTAGCAGCATGATCGTAAAAAGAAATGCACCGCTTATGCCTGAAATGACGATTTTAATCAGTGAGCTTAGACCATCTGGAAGCAGCATGTTCAACACCATCCAGAAACCCAGCAAAACTATCGATAACAAAGTCACTTTTACGCAGTTCCCCCAACGAATGCTTGACATAATTTTATACCGCCTATGCACGTCAATGACCAAAGCCACACTTGCCAAAATCATGGTAATCGAATAGGCGAGCGCAATTCCGAGTAAACCGAACATTCGGGCTAGCACGATGCTAAGAACAATGTTCACAATACAAAATACGATGGTGTTGATCGTCGGTGTCTTTACGTTATTGTTTACAAAATATACACGGTTCAATAAATACCTGATGCATATCCCTATGAGCCCGATACTATATCCACACAGAGCCATAGTTGTTAGATTTAATGCCTGCTCGTCGAATTCTCCTCTATTAAACAAAATATTGATAATATCACGGCCATAGACTAGGAGGAAACCGGTAATTGGCAGTATGGACGCAAAGCTGAATATTATGGATTTGTTCATAATCTCACTGCTGTGTGAAGGATCATCTTTTGCAGATGAAATTTTCGAAAACATAATCATACCGATCGTATTGATGACGATCATGATAACCATTTGGATTAATCGATCCGCATAGGATAACGCCGATATACTTCCGGTTTGCAAAGTACTGGCAATCGTCCGGTCAACGAAGATGCCGACACGTTGGATAATTGTTCCGAAATAGACAGGCAGCAAGAGATACATGAAATTTATCATGGTACTGTCGAATTTGATGTCCACCTTATACGACTCAAGGTTTAAGCCGTCTTTCCGGAGGATCAACCATAGTATGAACACCTGAACCAGGACGGCTCCCAGCATTCCAAGTCCGATCGATTGGACACCCAAATGATCGGAATAGATCATGATGGATAATATAATGAGCGCGTTAAACGGGATGCTTATTAGCGTTACTGTTTTGTACTTTTCCTGTTTCGTCACGATACTTTGAAAAACGCCTAATAGAAACGTAGGAATCAATTGGATCATGGAGATGAGGTACACATTAAAAACGGAAGAATAGCTAAATTTACCGCTGGTATTTCTCAAAATAAAATCCATGATTGAATGGTTAAATAAAATAGCGAGCAGGCATATGAGAACAAAGAATATTGACCCAATGATCACCAAGTTAAATATAAATCTCCTGTTATCCAAACAAAATAGCGGTTCCTTTTGGGATAACGTTGGAATGATTGCAATGGAAAGAGCTGCAACAATTCCGGTCATAAACAATTCGGGGATTGAATATACAAAGTAAAAAATATCAAGTTCCTCGCCAGCCCCGAAATAGTAACCCGTTACGGATTCTCGTATCAGCCCGGATAGTTTGGCAATAAGGGACAGCATGATGATCACAACAAACAAGAATGTAATGTTTTTCTTCACATCAATTAACCTGCAACAAGGAGTTATACAGATTCATGTGCTTATTCATCATAACGTCTTTCGTAAAGTAATTATGCACTAATGACTGGCCTTGTTCCCCATGTTCGATGATTTTTTCAGGATGATCCACATAAAATTTCATGCTCTCCGCCAGCTGGTCTACATTTCTTGGCTCTACCAGGAGGCCGTTGACATGATGCTGAATCACTTCCGGCACACCGTTAACATTCGAAGCGATAACAGGAGTTCCCGCACAAAGACTTTCCAGAATGACCATCGGGAAACCCTCGAACATAGAGGGCAACACCAGTACGTCAATACTTGCCAGGATTTCGGGAATATCCGTCCTGAAGCCCAGCATTGATACATACGCGTCAAGCTCCAAATCCTTCACCATACGTCTGACTTCCATTTCCTGATCACCCGTACCGACGATTTGCAGTTTGATCCTGCTCGCATAACTGGGATCCTTTACCACCTGATTGAGCGCTTGAATTAAGTACGGGATGCCCTTTTGTTTGGATAATCGGGAAACAAAACCGAACGTTAATTGCCTCTTCTGATCTAGGATATTGTGACTTGATTTTTCGCAATTATATTTTTGAACGTCAATTCCATTGTGAATCGTTATTATATTTTTAATGTTATGTAGCTGCTCATATTTCCTTTTTAAATCGTTAGAAACGGTAATGATTTGATCGGTCATCATTTTGCCCAACACCGATTCGATCATTGTGTAGGTTAGTCTTCTAGACTTGGAAATTGTGTAACGATTTTCGTTAATTAACAAATGGAGAGTCCAAATATTTACTGGCTTTTTCTTTGATAGAAATCCTGCGATCCTTCCAAATAGACCACCTCTGCTTCCATGAGAGTGGATAATATCAATGTCGTAATGATCGATATAATGTTTTAATTTATTAATGGATTTGATATCATAAATACTATTCATCTCCAAATCCAATAATTGGTCCTTACCGATGGAATGTTTTTGAAAGAAGTCAGCTCTTGCCGGGCCGCAAAGATAGGGAGTAAATTGACTCTGATCAACGTTTTTAAATAAATAAGTAATTACTTCTTCTTCTCCGCCCGGCTCTTGAAAGGCCCCTAAAAACAAAATGTTCTTTTTCTTCACAGTTACTCTCCTTTATTAGCTCCTGCTCTAAAGTTCCATACTTAAATTACTTGTTTTCTGGGTAAGTGCTTCCCCATTCCCATTGTTCAATTTGCCCTTGATTAATTGGTTCAAAAGAACATTATTAAGTCTGGATTTATCTTTGATTTTCGGAACGGACAGGGTAAGGATCTCTTTCATTGAATCAAGGGAATGAATAGCGCTATCCACCTTTTGAATGAGCTCCTTCTCCTTAATTCCTTTAATATTTAGCACATAATCGCCCAACCCAACGTCCTGCATGATACCATCCGTCTTCAGGTCGTAAGATATAGCCACGCAAGGTACATGTTCTGATAAAGCAAAAATATTGGAATGCATCCTGGTACCAATAAATAAGTCCATTTTTGAATACAAGTATTTCAGCTCTTCCGGAGTTAAGTCATCATTAACCAGGTGAACGGAATCGTTTTTTAAGAACTCTTGATACACCTCCGTACTAATCAGCAAATCATTGTCCGGTCCTGGGCCGATGACTTGTGGCATGAGATAAATACTTGCATTATAATTTGATGAAATATGCTTAATCATATTTATAACAGCCATTTTATAGTTCTCAAGTAGACCAGCTCGATCTGCTTCACCAGGAAAATGCCACGTACGCATAGTGATCCCGATTTTTAATTTTTGCTGAAAAGGAATATTTACATTCACTTTTTTCTTATCAAGAAGGAAAGCAATATCACTTGTGTGGAAATAATTCTTGGCGTCTGGGATAAAGCCACATAAATAGTTATAGGAAATAGTCTCTCTCGGAAGAATCAACGATGACTTCTGCAAAAGATTCTTAATTCTTGATTTAACAAATTCATTTCCGAATGTTCCGACGGTCTGTGCATATATGACGAGTTTTTTTCTATATTGCAGAGCTGTAGTAAATTGAACATAATGATACATGAAGTCACCTAAAAATTGGGCAAGATTCCTAGCTTTCAAATATCCGCCGCCACAACTAACCACAATATCTGCATTTTTTATGTCCTTCGACGTGGAATTAAAAGGGACTCCAAGGGAATTAAGCAAATAAATCAAACAGAATAAGAAAACATTTCTGATGATCTTCATTAATCTGCTCTTGCCTTTATACGGGGGAATCAAACAATCGATAACTTCACAGTCCCCATATTTCCCCTGATCAAGATCTTTGTATAAGGAGATCACCTTAATTTTCGAATCCGGATATTCTTTCTTAAATTCCTGTACCATGGCTCTAATAATGCCGGCATCCCCTTTATTCAGGTAACAGTATGCATTAGAGATAATGATGTTCATTTTAAAAAGCTCCTTTTATATAGTTCTGGTTACAATCATCATCATTAACTGCTTGCCTTTGCTCCTTCATGCGCAGTCGCCACCACCACATAATTCGCTGATTTTTCTTGTGTTATATTTTTGTAAGACTCTGCTACTTCATCCCATTGATAGTGTAGTTTAATCCGATGTTTCATAGATAACGACTGGTCTTCCAAATGTAATGAATCCATAAAAACCTGACCCAGGTTCCCAATAGTAAACCGCTTTCCATTTGCACCCAAGACTTCTTCACTAAAGGGGCAATCAATGGCCAAAATCCGCTTAGCCGATTGCATGGCTTCAAGTAGTGCCGGATTCGTTCCACCGACAGAATTTCCGTGCACGTAACAATAAGCGCAATTCCTCAAAACTGTCAGTTCCGTTGGATTATAATTTGCCGGCAGCACCTTAACCCCCCTCGTCCCCGATTCCGATTTAATTTTCATTGCATATTCCGTCTCATCCTTCAATCCAATCAGCACATATTGATACCCGAGATCTCCTAAATGGGAGTGTTGAAATTGTTTGATAATTTCCAGGGGCAGATTGTCCGGTTCAAAACGTGTAATTTGCAAAAAATACTTTCCCTCTTCCAGCCCGTATTTCCCAAGAATCTCCTTCTTCATTTCACTGCCATACTCTTTGGTTTCAGGAGCACCATAGGGTATAAACTGTGTTTTTTTCTTGAATGTCTTCTTATAGTAGTTTTGAATCGAAACCGAATCGGATATCAGGGTTCTACATAACAAACAAATAAAGAAGGAAGATAAAAAATAATAGGCCTTGAAGGGGAGAGACCATTTCGCTCTTCTCCATTCAAGGCCATCCGTATTTATTGCCATTCTCACGCCTGAAAGTAAAGTTAAAAGAATACCCGGAAAGTTAGCATTATTGAACCAAAAAATGAAATCATATTCTTTCCTATGCTTTATTAAATAAAGTCCTGTATGAATTGAGGAGATAAAGGTATCCAGCTTCCTGTGCCTACTTCCTTTTATGAAAACCAATTCCCTTCCTTCGTACATTTCTTTTTTCCTATTCTTACCCCCATCCCCTCTGCAAAAAACTTCACAGTGAATACCTTTTTTTACAAAGCGTTTTGTTATTTCATCCAGCGCTGTTTCAAATCCTCCGTAATTAGCCGGAAGCCCTCTTGTACCACAAAAGGCTACCCTAATATTGGATTGGTTCATGTTCAATCCGCTCCTCCTCAACAATATCACCCGTATCTAACATTGTGCTCTTGTACAAGTCAATGATTGTGGTTGTATGTCTGTTCATGGAAAAGTCGAAATCATAACTAACAATATTTCTGTTCATTTGCGCAAGAGCTTCCCTATGGTCCAAAACGGAGATCAGGTGTTTTGCCAGATCTTCTGAGTTTGGCTTGCATACCATGCCTGTAACAGCGTCATCAATCAGGTCTTTAAAACCAACACAATCTGTAACGAGTGTCGGTACCCCATGGGATAATGCCTCTAAACCAATGAAACCAAAGGTTTCCTTCCAAATACTCGGAATGATTATAAGATCGGTTTCCTTAAAGATTTCAGGGAGCTGATGGTGTTGATATTTTCCAAAAAAGCGGATCTTATCTGCATCATAATGAATTCCAGTTGGCTCGACATCACCGTAGACCCTTAATTTCCAATCATCCCGATCCATTAATTGCTCCAAGGCATGAAGCAGCATATAAAAACCTTTATATTTATCAACCGGTCCAAGGTATGACAAATATAAAGGTTTAGTATGGTCTGAATAATTTTTTACTTTTCTGCAGTCTTGTATATCTTGATGTGTGATGGATATAACCTTTCCGTTTGGAGTCATATATTTCTCATATTCTTTTCGGGCTACTGTGCTGTTAAAATGAAATGTGTTCACCAAGGACAGCATTCCGGTATAGTAATGTCTCAGCTTAACGTAACTATCAGCTAATGAAGGGTCAGGTTGATCAACATTGTCTTCCAATCCCTTCATCGTCACAACTTTTTGTTTATCCACTTGCTTTGCACGTATTTTATTGATCATTGGATTATATTTTAATTCTCTGTACATCTTCGATTGCATAATTGAAATTTTCAACATACTGTAGCCATGTTGATTACATTTCACACATTTTAGACCATTCTCATAGTCATCACATATTCTCCCCTGCCAGTCCATTAAATTAACCTTTGGACAGATACCGAAGTAATCGTGTGAAGTAAAAACCATTTTAATTCCCAGTTCCTTGGCTGCTTCAAGAAGTTCTTTATGAATACCCATGAGTGTATGTATATGAATGATATCCGGTTTGTAATGGTTCAAAAAGTTTATATAGATGCTTCTTGGAGCTTGCCTCAAAAACCTTTCAGCATTTTTAATACCACCAAGCAATGAAACCGGCTGAGGATTAACGATTTCATAAACATCAATTCCCTTATATATGTCATTACTTATGATTTTAAGTTTACCGCCAACCTTAAAATGGCCTGGATAAAGCAAACCGACTTGATGGGATAATGAAACCTGGTTTGCCATTAAATCAATGGAGTATCTCGTTAGTCCGCCAGTTCGGTAAGGAGGTAGACCTAAAGAGACGTGGAGTATTTTCATTCAACTACCTCCAGGTATACATTAAATTTCTACAAACGTTTTGTTTCTTTAAAACGCATTATCAGAGCCGAATAACACTTTAAAGGTTAATAAAATAATTTTCATATCATAGACCATATTTCGGTTCTGAATATACTGAATATCCAGCTCCACCATTTCTTCAAATCCAACGTGATTACGCCCGCTTACCTGCCACAGGCCCGTACATCCCGGAGTGACCTCAAGTCTTCTCCAGTGGAAAGAGTTATATTCCTTTACTTCTCTCGGCAATGGTGGCCTTGGTCCTACCAGGCTCATCTCACCCTTCAGTACGTTGAACAGCTGCGGCAATTCGTCCAAGCTCGTTTTCCTTATGATTTTGCCTACTTTCGTAATCCGCGGGTCTTCTTTGATCTTGAACATCAAGCCACTGACTTCATTTCTGTCCAACAATTTCTCAAGAAGCTCTTCAGCATTCGACACCATAGAACGGAATTTGTACATGTTAAAAGGTTTTCCGTTCTTTCCTATTCTCTGTTGCTTGAATAGAACCGGGCCTTTGGGATCCTCCAACTTAATGAATAATGCAACTAAGATCAACACAGGGAGCAAAAATACAATGCCAAATAACGCCCCAAGGATATCCAAAGTTCTCTTGGATGCCAGATAAACTCTTGGGTTTCTAGCGGCAGTAGGAGCATACCTTCCTGTTTCAGCAAATTGAGTTTTTTTGGTATAATCTTGCATCTCCTGCCCCCCCTTTGATAGATTCATTGCGTGCGTACCAGATTTCTATATACAATTGCCTCCATTGCCTTTAACAATTCCCCGCTGAGCTCACCGTCCCTCAACGCATAATCCAGAGTTGTTAAGATAAAGCCCAGTTTATCGCCGACATCGTACCGGATACCTTCGAAATGAAATGCGTTGACTCCCTGAATATTATTCAATTTCTGAATGGCGTCCGTTAGTTGTATTTCTCCTCCGGCTCCTTTCTCTTGGGCAGACAATATTTCAAAGATCTCAGGTGTTAGAATATAACGCCCCATAATCGCCAAGTTGGACGGCGCGGCCCCAAGCGGCGGTTTCTCCACAAATGTGCCGACTTGATACAACCGGTCATTTTGGGTTAACGGATCGATAATGCCGTATCGGGTAGTATCTTGATCTGGTACCGGCTGTACTCCGATTACCGATGTGCCGGTTCTCTCATACTGTTGAATCAGCTGTTTTAAGCAAGGAATATCGCTATGTACGATATCGTCTCCCAGAAGAACGGCAAAAGGCTCGTCACCGATAAAACGTCTTGCACACCATACCGCGTGCCCAAGCCCCTTCGGTTCCTTCTGGCGAATATAGTGAATGTCTACGCTGGAGGGTCGACGCACTTCTTCAAGCAGTTTCAGCTTCCCCTTCTCCACCAAGTTGGTTTCGAGCTCGAACGCGTGATCGAAGTGATCCTCGATTGCACGCTTTCCCTTGCCTGTCACGATGATGATATCCTCTATTCCCGATTCTACTGCCTCCTCCACAATGTACTGGATCGTAGGCTTGTTAATGATCGGCAGCATCTCTTTCGGCATTGCCTTGGTAGCCGGTAAAAATCTTGTCCCTAGCCCAGCTGCTGGAATGATTGCTTTGCGTACCTTCTTCATAGATTTGTTTCCCTCCATTTTTTCGCTATATCTCCTGTACACTCCCAATTATGTTGGATACAAAACCAAGATCTGCAGCGTTCCGGCTTGGAAGGCTGTACATCTTAGCTTTCTATCAACAAAAGAAAAACAATATTGGGCATTGAACCCATCCTCACGCCACACCACCGACGATCAACGTCTAAGGTCCCACTGAACCCACAGCATGGCCGAGTGCCTACAGTGATAAAGGTTCAGTAGGCATTACCTATAAAAAATTAAATTTAAATAGTTATCTCCTATTACCTTAAAATAAGAAACAATATATTTTTGGGAAAGCTGCCCCTATGCCCTGTTTTCGTAGTAAAACTCTTCCTGTTTACTCTTTTTGTTTCGTTTTGCATTGTTGAGAACGACACCCAGAAGTCTCGCTCTGGCATGATCTAAGTGTTCTTTTACCTTGACAACAGCTTCGCGCTTGGCCTTCCCTGCGTTGACAACGAGGATAACCCCGTCGCATTGGGCGGCAACTACCTGCGCGTCTGTAACAATTAAGGCAGGCGGCGTATCGATAATGATGATAGAGTAATTCGCCTTCAACTCATCCAGCATTTCCGAGAAATTATGGGAAGAGAGCATTTCCGACGGATTGGGAGGTATAGGCCCCGATGTGATCAGCGACAGGTTATCGATAGACGTTTCCTGTACCATTTCAAGAACGGAGTACTGTTTAGCGATAATATTGGAAAGACCGCCGCGATTATCCTTGTTAAAGATGCTATGAATAATCGGTTTGCGAAAGTTCGCATCAATTAGTACTACATTTTTCCCCGCTTGAGCGAAAGCCGTCGCCATATTTACCGCTGTTGTAGTTTTGCCTTCCAGGGGGCTGGCTGAAGTAACGGCAATCGTCTTCATATCATGATCGAAAGCTGAAAATTCAATATTCGTACGTAATGTACGGTAGGATTCTGCTATAAAGGATGCCGGGTTAATATCCATAGCCAAGGGGTATTTAAGAGTTAACTGTCGCATAAGGAGCTCCCTCCATATTTTGCTTGTTTAGTTTCTGATCCTGTGGAATCAAGTCGTCCCTCGTAATGACAGCAACAACTGCAAACGTTGGCACTCCAAGGAGTTCGGTGATATCTGCCTCGCTCTTAACAGTGTCATCCAGATACTCTAGAAGGAATGCAGTACCAACCGATAACATCAGCGCTACTATAAAAGCTATAACGACATTCAAAATCGGGTTCGGAGAAACATCATAAGCATTCTTCGCCTCACTAAGAATCTCCACGTTATCGACACTCATAATGGTCGGGACCGTTTCTTTAAATACCGACGTTACCGCGTTCACGGTTTTTATGGCGTTATCATAAGAAAGATCTTGAGTGGATAACGTCATGACTTGTGAATCATTGACAGTACCAATTTTAATTTTTCCTATTAATTGATCCGCGGATAGCCCAAGCTCAGGATGCTTCTGGACAACCCGGTCCATTACCGCATATGTCAAAACAATCTCTTTATATGTATTGACCAATTGAATGTTTAAATTGACTTCATTTAAGTCGAGCTTACTTTCTTTGGATTTATTTACAATTATTTTAGAAAAAGCTTGATACGACGGATTAGTAAACAAATAGCTATATATGCCTGTTGCACAAGTTACAACAATCACACAGACAGCAATAAGCCACAACCTCTTTCTTAATACTGCGGCATATTCTTTAATCCCCATTGACGGCTCCATCATCCTTTAATCGCCTCCGCTAAGATCTAGTTTCTATTCAAAGTGAATGAGTGAACAGAGCTACTGATACAATTAGTATCATTTAGTATATAATTTCACTTTATGATACAATTAGTATCATGTCAAGCAAAATTCTTTTCTGTTTTGTCGTTTTTTCTCGAAAGCGCATCCATCTCTTTCTCTCAATTGTTCATTTCCATTTGATACCTCAACAGTTGGCCAAATACTCCATTCATTTCTTTAGAAAGCTGTTGATACCCGCCTTCCTGAATAATACGGCCATCTTCCAGTACAAGCACTTGATCGGCGTTTCGAATCGTCGAAAGCCGATGAGCAATGACTATAATGGTCATTTCTTCTTTAAGTCTGTTAAGGGCTACTTGTATTCTTTTCTCATTTTCAGCGTCTAGCGCACTTGTAGGCTCATCAAGCACAAGAATAGAAGGATTCCGTAAGATCGCCCTTGCCAGTATCAACCGCTGTCTTTCGCCTCCGGAAAGCCTGACGCCGCGGTCGCCAATCTCGGAATCAAGCCCATGAGGAAGACGTTCAATAAACTCATCAGCAGCAGCTAACTTTAAGGCGTCCCATAAATGTTCTTCGCTCGCCGCCGGATTCATCATCAGAAGGTTTTCGCGAATGGTTGTATGGAACAGGAACGGATCCTGTGGAACATATCCAATGGTACCCCTCAGTAAAAGCATCGTTTCATCCGAGAGAGGTAATCCGTCCACCGCTACTTCCCCTCTTTCAGGGCGCAAAAGCCCCATCAACATATCAATTAAAGTGCTTTTTCCTGCACCGGATTTTCCTATAATAGCGGTCATCCGATTAGCCGGAATGAACAAATTAATATTTTTAAGAACATAGAATTCCTGGCTTCGCTCATAGCGGAAATAAACGTCCCGGCACTCAATTCCTTCTTTCACTCGCAAGGTATTCGCACTGCGGGTACGATCCAAGGCTATCGATTCAACGGCACTTTCACATTCTTTCTGTATATCAACCAGATTCTTGAACGCAGGAAGTGTCGATGCAATCTGTTCCAAATTAGACTGTATTCCAGTAAATCTTGGCCACAAACGTGAGAACAGAATTATAATGATCATCAATTGACCGGCCTGCGTATGAAATACTTCCAAAGACAAATAAATAAACAGCCCGATCAGTATTGCTGAAGATATTTTATACAATAATTGGGAGTTAGATTGTACTTTGATTTGTTCGACTACATTCAATTCAATGTCATGATTCAGTTTGTGAAACCAGGAAATATGAGATTGTTCAAGCATATTACTCTTTATATCTTTAATCCCGTTTAACTGATCGTTTATGCCAGCATAGTAACTTTTCGCGAGTTCGGTTGTTTGATTGCCATATTCTTTGGAATGCTTAATAAAACCTTGTGAAATAAATGCCAGTAATATTCCGCAGAAAAGAACTAACAGAGTCATCTTGGCGGATAGCCAAAGTGCTATGCCAATTTGGATAACCATGAAAGTAATTGATGTGATAAGCCGCAGAAAAAGAGTTGTTCCATGATTCACTCTGCCCAGCTCAGATGTCAGGATATGCTGAAAATCAGACTTTCTTCGCTTCAGGTGAAAAATCCAGTTTGCCTTTAGCAATGCCTGATAAATATCCAATCTTAAGCTCCGCATAAAGCCTTGTTGAATTTTAGCATCCAGCACAGACTGATTTTTCTGTAACAGAGCCTGTGCTGAAATAACTAATATAAATATTCCTAAAATGACAGCAAGCTGATAGGCTGTAGGTATCGTCCGAAGTACTGCATCGAAAATCGAAATGAATGAAAAATTTCCTATATGAACATCGAATATCCCGATTAAACCAAGCATGGGTACAAGCAGAAATATCCCGATCCCATCAAGTAAACTAATTATGATCATGCAGAGCAGATTCAAATACAGTTTAATGCCGGCAAAAGCATGCAGTTTGTTCACGAACAGCAGGACGTTTCCCATATTTCCCTCCCTAAGCATGCGTCCTATGCTTCATTTGCCGCCAAAACCATAAGAAAGGACGCAAAGGGAAATATATAAAGTGCAATGATTTCGGCAACGGCAGCAGCTCTGCATCGTAAGAAGTAGGATGAAGTATGCTGATGTAATATTTATATTTTTGAGACAACGGCATTAGTGAAATGAAATAACGGTTTAAGCGGCCTGCTAAATACTTGGGGGGAGTTGGAAATAAGTCAGCTTTCTCTTTTATAAAAAAAATGGATTGCTGCGCAATTTGAAAAGCATGTCTGTTAAATGTTAAAAGCTTCTTGGATTGCGTTAGTGGTGTCTGAAGCAGTTCTGAAGCCAGCAACAGCGATTGTCCTGCTATATGAAGGTTTTGATGCTTTTTGAGCAGAAAACATATAACTTCCCATCTTAGCCCCTTCCTTACCAGGCGGTCTATATCGACCAGCCACCGAAGACGGGACCAAGCATGACGGGCTCCATGGGAAGTGAGAAATAGAAATAGATCTTCCTCCCCAAGAAAATAGACCGGCTCAGATGTAAGAGAACTGCGGACTTTTCGTTCCCAGAGCTCTTTAAAGTCGGGTTCATTGCCAATGCCTAATTTCAACCTCCAATGCAGTTCAATTTCAATTTTTTTTTGAGGGTGAAAATAATTGATATGATGGGTCCTCCACTTCCAGTCACCTAAGATCCGAGGGAATTCATCTTTTAATTTATATCCGCAATTTTTTAGAATTTCTTCTGATTTCTCAATATCAGCTACATGAATCAAAATATCCAAATCTCTTGATGTTCTAAGCGAAATATCCCCGTACAATGCTTCAGCAAGCACCGGTCCTTTCAGCATTAGAGTACGAATTCCGTTTTCATTGAAAATTTTGCAAATGGTCTCCATCTCTCCGCTTAGATGAAGCATTTGGAACGTATTCCTTATGTAATCTGAATGCAGGTTTTGCAATACTTGCGCAGGAATCAGCTCTTTGTCTACATTCTTCAGCTTTAGATAAATCAGGGGATATACCCGGTGGTGTCTGACAAGCTCCAGAAATCGGTCCCAGTCCATATCCGGCAGTTTATCTTTCATGTTTTCAGATATTTCCGTTTCATCGCACTCTTGCAGCAATTCAAGCAGCAGCGTTAATTCCTTTGGAAAATGTGCTGTATTGAGATGGAATGTACGATTCATGCTTTGCTTAATCCCCTTTTGCCCGCTTTAGAATTCAATGGTTTCCCGAACGTTCCTACCACGGTGAACTTCTCCATTTCCTCAAACCCGGTGATGTACACAGACCCGCTTCGCACCCAAGCATGAGCGATCATTTTGCCAGCATGATCCTTGGCCGTTCCCATATACAATGTGCTTTCAATTCCCCTCCGTTCCAGCATCTTTACTGCTGCAATCGCCTTGACCAGACACGTGTTTTCCCAGAGCGTATGGCGGCTCATCGTCCGGACTGCATATGAGATGGCTCTTAATGCCGGTTCATTCCGGGGATCCTGTGTATATGGTGTTTCTAACATGGAGGCTCCCAGGGAAGGAGCGACCCTGGAAAAAGGCAAACTTTTTAAAATTCGGGCCCATGCCAAGTAAAAGCAGGCTTCCATGAACAGCTTACGCTTTGACGGGGAAGAGGAGATGAATTTCTTAATTTTGCTCCACATGGGATTCACGCGCTTACTTCTGCCTCAAGTTGAATCAGGCTTTCCTTGTATAATGCGGCCACAAAGCTGATCACCTGCTGTTCGCACAGTTCCCGCTCAATGTCATACTCGGAAACAAGCGTTTCGACGATCTGACTGACTGTGACCGGTGATGCTGCAAGCTCCCAAATTCTGCCCCCCACTTTTCCCAGATTATAATACTTCCCGCTTTCGATGCTCATCATGACTTTGTCCCCGTCCATATCGCTGGCCAGGTTCCCGCTGCGTTGAAGTATCGTATCGTGTACAGAAATATTACTTTTCATGAATTCTCTTTCACCCCTCAATGATACATAATGTATGTTTATTTCTTATTTAATAATTTATGATACAAAACGTATCTAGTCAAGCGAAACTTTTTTTATTTTTGTCGAATGGAAAAGGCCCTTATAAGGAACTAACCGTACAAGGGCACTGGGACCTGATATGTATCACATTTTGCTTATTTCGGACAACACTAAATCAGCCAGATTAGGAGCTGTGAATCGAGTAGTCGGTCTTTGCAACCGGAAAACATCGATGCTGCTCAGCAACCTGACTGAGGTATTGAAGTGCCACTCCGACAATCCCAGTGAAGCCACAACCGACTTGCGATACGTGTGCCGATTCAAGACAAACAGGCTCTCAAGTCCTTTGATCCGGTGAATTCCAATCTGATCATCCTGTGTGTGAACAAGCTCAAATATGCCGGCAAGCGGCAGCGGTTCCGAATAAAAATGGGAAGCGACCGGGACGGCAAACTTGGTTTCTCTTTCGAATAATGGCTGAAAATCAGCAATTTCCATCCCAAGCTGATCGATGCTTTCCTTCCACAGTT
Organism: Paenibacillus jiangxiensis; assembly: GCF_046098255.1. Taxonomy (NCBI): domain Bacteria; kingdom Bacillati; phylum Bacillota; class Bacilli; order Caryophanales; family Paenibacillaceae; genus Paenibacillus; species Paenibacillus jiangxiensis. Next base: position 237,565 of record NZ_JBJURI010000002.1, on the reverse strand, counting down.
TTTGCTGCGGGTAGGAGGGTGTTACCAAAGGCGTATTGTCCTGAGTAAACGAGACCGCAATAACGTCATCGCTCAGAAGCTGATACCCCCGTTTCATCAATACGGAAGCGAGTGTGGATTTGCCGGCCCCTGACTGTCCGACTACCGCATACACCATTCCATCAATAGCTAAGGCACTTCCATGGAGGGGGAGTATTTTTCTCTGCAGCAATGCAACACCTAAGCATGTGCCAAGAATGTATAGACGTACTTTATTCGGATCTACTCCTTCTGCGGGAGAAACACGGATACTTTCCCCGTCTTGGATGCAAAATGTGCCCACATCCGGCAGTTGAAACATGACGATATTATCTTTTACAGCGAATTTATTTTGCTGCCCGGCAAACTCGCTCCATAATTGTGTTAAATCGGCTTTTTGGATAAAAACACTTACATGATCTGCATCGTAGCATGTGTACTCATGCAATTCAGGAAGAGGAATATCGCTTGATATCGTTAATCCGAAAGCTTTGTAGACGGCTGTCTGATTCGTAACGATCATTCTATTCACTCCAAACGGTTATGAAGTCTGTTTTAAAAAAATGCTGCCCTTATACATTCCAACACTTATGTAAAGGGCAGCAACACAGTCAACCGTCACGCTGTTTTGCGAATTAGCTATACTGTACAGGGTCATCCTCATCAGGCTGTACCGCATCAGGTGTTTTTTTACCTGGACCTGCTAATGTCATTTTCACATTGAGAACTTCCATTTCCGGCGTTTCCCATGTTTTTTTCATGCTCTCACCTCCTCACCGTTATTAAATATGTATAGGCAAGGTATAGAACCTCGGCTACCACTCGCAGTTACTACAAAATTACGCAAATTTCCTAAGAAATCGGTGAAATATCAGGCTGCGCATGATGATTTTAAAGTCATCGTCAAATATATAGTTGGTTTGCGGTCCAGTCTTCAATTTTGAAATGGCTTCTTTTAAAACTTGCACATTGATGAAGCGGGATAAGTCGGCATCAGTGCTAAGCTGCTGCAGTTCATTCATGAATACATTCCAGGACGGTTTCATCCGGTGAATTCCGTCCGCGCCTTGTACACCTCGAAGCCTTAGGTTCATTCTTACATCGTCAGGCAAATAATTTTTCATAGACCTGCGAATGAGCGACCTGTTGACACCATCCTGGACGAATTGTTCTTCCGGTACTGACAAACAGAACTTAATTACCCGCAAATCATTGGTGGGATCGCGTTCCCACATGGAGTACCGCAATGACAATTTGGTTCCGAATGTCCCGTTAATATTCCAGAAATAAAGCTTCTCAAACTGTCTCTTTCTGTATTCATATGCACCGGCAAGATAAGTACCGGTAACATCAATATCGTGCTGCCGCAATCTTTCAAAAACATTTGTTGTTCTGGCAAGCTCCGGGTTAATCAGCGATGGAAACGGATCATCCTTGTTCCAGGCGAGATGTTGTACAAACGGGAATGCCTTCCTGCCAATAACGGGAAGCAGCCGTAACCGTCTTATGCCTGCGATTCTACTGTGGAGCCGCAGTTCGCGGTGAAACCGGATCCATTTCATCTTCCTTAGCAAAATCGCCATATAGTCCAAAGGGGGCCCCCATGATATCGTCCAATTGCCTCTTTGACCGTTTAATAGAATACCTATCCCTTGTTGTTGGGCTGACTCGTATATGCCCTTAATCCAAAAAGAGTTTTCGAAGAACTTGTAAGGCATCTCCAATGTTTCCAGCCAATCGTCCACTTCTGACAGCGGGCTTTTCCCTTTAAAATCCAAATAATGATCCGTAATATTCCCTACATAATGTACTGTGGATTGGATATAAGGCTTCTCGTTAGCTACTCTTCTTTTGGACGTCCAATCCTCAAAGTCGTCAACAGGAACATAACTGAAGGTATGCAGATGTTTATCCTCGTCCCGCAATGCCCTGGCGGCAAAGCTGACAACCGAGCCTGAATCCAGCCCTCCGCTTAATTGGGCTCCTACCGCGCGGTGAGTCCGAATTCGCGAATGTACGGCATTGCGAAATACTTCACGAAACGCTTCTTCATACTCCCCGTTCGACGACAGCTTTAACTTGTTCCCCTCCGCTATAGTGCAATATCTTCTTAAGGTGACTTTACCGTTCATTACGGTTATCGTATGAGAAGGAGATACTTGTTCTATTTGTCTATAGACCGTCGATGCTGTATCCACCGCGTCGGTGGTGACCGGAATCGCAAGAAATTCAGCGATCCATTGCTCGTTAAGCCCCTTATGAATATAAGGGAGCGCAAATAACGGCCGTATCAGGGTAGAGAAGGCGAATCGCTCATGATCCCGGTAAAAATAGAGTGTGCGGGTCCCGGAAAAATCTCGCGCGCCGAAAAGCTTATCGTTCCTTTCATCCCAAATCATAAAGGCAAAATCACCGACCAAATACTTTGGCATTTCTTCTTCCCACTTATAGTAAGCAAGTAAAATCAGTTCACCGTCGGCCATCCTCACACGACGTTCATGAGGTACTTGCAGCAAATCAAACAGCTCGGCACGGTTGTCAATGATTGCATCTGAAGTGATTGCAAGCTTTCGCTCGGCATCATAATAAGGCAATGTTTCATGAATGGATTCAGGCGTAATCCATTGAGCATGACAACCGAGAAAAATTGCCCTGCCAAACCATGTACTGATTTGATCGGCGGGGTATTTTTGCAAAGCTTGCATTAGCGCATCAGCCTCGCTGTTGTTAATCATGGATCCATTAAAATGAAGGATACCGTTTATCGCGCTCACTTCTTCACCCAGCCTTATATGTAATATATTCAAAGATTTAAAAAACACATGCAATGCTATTTGATAGTGCAAAGTACCCTTCACATATGGTATTATAAGGTGTATCTTATTTACGTGTGGATACCGATCATGTTTTTACCGTCAAATGTGGAGAATTGGTATTCGGAAAAGAGCTTGCTGTTTCGTATGCCTCAATTACTTTCGCATACACTAAAGCTCGATCCGCTTTAAGCGCCTGAGTCGTACTATGCTGACATGATGAAGAGTGCTCCATTGCAAGCAATCGATGGTTTAACTGCCGACTCGGGACGTATATAGATTTCGAACAAACCTGCTTGTGAGTGACAGACAGTATCATTTCTTCTTGCTGAAGACATACTTCAACTACAAAGGAGACTTGCTGTGTTGGAACCAATTGTCCGGCAAACTTCTTGAGCACCCCTTCTCACCTCCGGATATTGAATAAAGTCCCTTTACTTTGATACATTATGTATTTTCATTATTATATTGTACAATATATGATACGACACGTATCGAGTCAAGCGTGTTTTTTTTAGATTATAGAACTTATGAGTTTTCAGCGGAGCTGAACAATTCTATAATCGCAAGAAAAACTACTGCTAAACGCGGTCTGGCTTCTTTGGATATACGTCGATAGACGTTTTTCTTATTTGTCGTAAATCTTAATCACATGTTTAAAGATTTGAGGGGATTGTATTTATGCACAATTGCGGTAAACGAATTTCGGCGCTAAGGGAACATCGAAAACTGACGCAAGAAGAGCTGGCCTCCCAGCTGGAAATTTCCCGTGCCTCCTTATCTCATTATGAGAAGAACAGAAGAAAACCTGATTTTGATACACTGCGTAAGATCGCTGATTTTTTTCAAGTCTCGGTTGATTACCTGCTTGGGCGGGACGATGATTTCATTCCTGCAGGCAAAGATGAAATCCGGCAATTCTCTGAAAACCTGGAGCTATCGGATGGGAAAATTTTAGAGAGGTTTTCCTTCACTGTTGACGGCAAAGAATTGACACCTGAAGAAGCTAAACGATTCATCGCCTTCATTAGGGCCGAAAGATCGTTGAAATAACAACATTTTGTGACAAGTGTTGTCCAGTTTTGTAGTGACAGCACTCACCCCTTCTTTGGACTTATGCTGAAAGGGAAATTGTCTATACCTTTGTCCTGAATTCAAACCGGTCTCTGAAATAGAATCCTCCGTTGATTTTTACGGCTTCAGGAGTAAACTTTTCTATACTGCCACCACTGTTGACAACAATACTAAATATACTATTCATCGACATAATTACATCTACCTTGGCTTGAGTGACCGCCGCAGCAAATAGTTCCTGGTCCGTATGTAATGCCTTATATGCAGGCTTCATCCCCATTCCCCCAAAGCCTTTTGATATCACAACATTTAAAATAAAGCGATTACATCCCTTTCACGATCATATTATCATACTAACGAAAATATTGATACGATTTGTATCAAAAATATTTAGAGATCCCTCACCTTTTTGCGGGGGATCTCTTTGTCAAATATTTTTCCAGTTTTAACCGTGCTGCTGCGAAAGGCGTGTAAATCATCACCCTCATATCAGGATCATTGGGGATTTGCAGGGTAATATGATCAAACTCCAGATGCCCCATATCAGGATGCTGCACTTTTTTAAAATCCTTCAAGAGAGCCGGGAGTTTCATGCTGCAGCCATAGCCGGTCAAATTCAGGGTTTACCCGTTTAAGATCTTCAATTAATCCGGCAAACGACAAATCCTCAACATAACGGGCTGTAGCCGTGTGGAACTCCGCAATGATTCGCCGCGCTTTTTGTTCCCAATTGGGGGTGCGCATCTTCCATACTGGGTCAGTGATAACCGCCAGATTAAATTGTAATCATAAGGCGGTGACACTTCGGAAATAGAGAAAATCGCATCTGCAGCATCATTCCAGGCCACAAAATCCCAGCGTCTTCCCAAAACATATGCAGGATTCGGATTAAGGTCATCCAGCATTCTTTGGAAAGCGGACCCGATACCTTCAGCATGAGAAGACAAGTAAGGCGGCAGTGATTCTCCTGCAAGAAAAAAAAGATGACGCCGTTCATTGGGACTAAGTCTGAGAGCCGCAGCAAGACTCTCCAACACTTGCACCGAGGGGCGGACATCACGTCCCTGCTCCAGCCACATATACCAGGATGTGCCGATATGCGCCAGCTGTGCAACTTCTTCCCTGCGTAATCCGGCTGTCCGGCGGCGCGTCCCAGGTGGCAATCCCACATCATCCGGAGAAAGACCGGACCTCCGTTTGCGCAAAAAATCACCGAGAGCCGTACGGCGCTCGCTATCGTTCATCTCAGCCCCCCCTATCCTATTACTCGGAAACCTATGATCATGCGACCTCTCGTCAACAATGTATTAGAAAATTATACTCAAGCGTAGAAATTGCTTCAACCCAGTTTGAAGCTTTTCAAACCAATACCGATTTAAAGGAGACAGGCCATGCAAACAGCAACTCAGCACAAAAATAACAATTCTGAGGGAATGCTTAGCAATAAGGTAGCCCTGGTTACAGGTGCCAGCCGTGGCATCGGGGCAGCAGCAGCCAAGCTCTTTGCAGAAGAAGGTGCGGGGGTTACACTCATCGCAAGAACAGAACCATCCCTGCGTTCTGTAGTAGAAGAAATTACCGCGAAAAGCGGTAAAGCCGATTACATTGTAGCGGATCTGGCCGATTCCGCCAGCATCGAACGAGCGGTTCAAACAACCGTTGAGCGTCACGGACGCCTCGATATCGCATTCAATAATGCCGGAATTGCGATTCCCGTATCACCTATTACAGAGGTCAAAGAAGAAGATTTCGACCTTCTTCACGCTGTAAATTACAAAGGAATCTGGGTGGCCATGAAAGCGGAAATCCAAGCTATACTTAATACCGCGGGTACCGGCGCCATTGTCAATAACAGCAGCGTGGGCAGCTTCAGAGGTAATCCGGGGCTGTCTGCATACGCAGCCGCCAAAAGGGCTGTTAATAGTCTGACCGAGACGGCAGCCATTGAATACGGGCCTGCAGGCATCCGGGTGAACGCGGTTGCACCTGGCACCACCATGACTGAGATGATAGAGAAATGGGTAGCTCAGGACCCGGCAATTATCGAAAAAAATAACTCAATTACGCCTCTTAGACGTGCTGCCGATCCTCATGAGATCGCGCAAGCTGCTGCCTGGTTATTGAGCGATCGCTCCTCTTATGTGACAGGTGTCGTTCTACCGGTGGACGGTGGTTTAAGAGCGTGACCCCGGACAAAGCGGGTGCCCCTCTGGGCACCCTTTCGTATGCTGTGAGGCTCTTCGCGAAGGAACCATTCCTCAACTCGCTTTTCCCGGATTGCTTTGTCTTCTCCGCTTTTCTGCGGCTTCCCTACTTGCTTCCCACTTATTCCGGTGGCAGACTCAGCCCCCACTTCTCCTCGGTCAAAAGCTGGCCGGAGCGCAGTTCGCGTCTCTCTTCTACCTGCCTGAAGCCGCAGCTATTGTACAACATTCTGGCTCCTTTAAGCTGGCTGCTTGTCCACAAGATTATCCGCTTGTATCCGTTGTTCAAGCAAAACTGTACAGCATGTTCCAGCAGAAGGCGGCCATATCCCTTTCCTCTCGCATCCGGTTCCATGAGAAACCAGCGCAGCTGAGCGGTGTGCTCTTCCGCTTCGGTAATTCCGATACAGCCCGCCGGTTTGCCATCCAGCTCAGCGATCCAAACATTTTCCCGCCCAGCCTTATGATTGCGTTCAAAGGCAGCAATGCCTTCGGCAACAAAACGTGCAAAACTGTCATCATATTGGTACTCAATGCCGCATATTCTGCTGTGAGCTTCCACTACGTAATGCAAGTCGTTTTTATCACGAAAATTTCGGATCATCCAATCTATTTTCCTTCCCATTCCTTATGGAAACGGTCCAGAAATTCCAGCATGAACTGATGCCGCTCCTCAGCCAGCTGCCGCCCGCTTTCCGTATTCATAAGATCCTTCAGCTTCAGCAGCTTTTCATCAAAATGATGAATCGTCGTGCCCTGATGGCTCCTGTATTCTTCCTCGGATTGAAATTCACAGGTGCTTTCTCCAGGATCATACATCAGGCGTCCCCTTGACCCGCCATAGGCGAAAGCCCGGCCGATGCCGATCGCGCCGATGGCGTCCAGTCGGTCAGCATCCTGCACGACACGGCCTTCCAGCGTACGTATAGGCGGACGGTTCCCTCCGCTGTAGGACATGGTGGCTATAATCTCAAGAATATGCTCCTTTGCCGCAACCTCTACTCCCTCAACTTGAAGCCAATTCTCCACCTTGCGAAGCCCTTCTTCCTTGGAAGGATTCAGCTTCGGGTCTGCCACATCATGCAGCAGCGCAGCCAGAATACATATCTGCAGGTCAGCCCCTTCCTGTTCCGCAATGGTTACGGCCGTCTGCTTGACCCGGTATGCGTGCCACCAGTCGTGGCCGCTGCTGTCATGCTGCAGCTGCTCCTTTACAAACTGCTCCGCCCGATGTAATATGTCAGAAGCTTCATACATAATCAGTCTCTCCTTTAGATATTCATGTCATTAATATAGAAAAGGTTCCGTTCTTCCGGCACAGCCCGGCTGTAACCGAATCGGGAACCCTTTAGTTTAAATTGTAAGTAAAACGTCTATCGAAGTACATTCCAAGAAGCCAGACGGCACTTAGCAGAAGTGCTTCTTGCCATTATAGAAACGTTCATTTCCGCTGTTTACTATGCTGTACTTAAGAATTCTTCCGGCTTCTGCGAATCCAATAAATAACAAATATAATAACGGCGATTGCGATAACGGCATAGGTAATCTCCGAGTACACATCCATGTAAGCCAGAATGCTTTCCCAGGAGTCTCCCAGCGCGGCTCCAACACTAACGAGGATAATGTTCCATATTAACGTGCCGATCGTGGTGAACACGAGGAACACCCAGAAATTCATGCCCGACATGCCTGCCGGAATGGAGATCAGACTGCGAATCAACGGCACCATACGGCAAAACAGCACCGTCCACGGCCCATATTTGTCAAACCAGGCGTCTGCCTTATGTATGTCTTGCCTTTTGACACGAAGGATATGCCCCCATCTATCAACGATCGCTTCCATTCTCTCAACGCTTAATATACGGCCAATGCCATACAGAATTATCGCTCCGACCACCGACCCGGCGGTAGCCGCCGCTATCACTCCAGGCACTGTCAAATCGGAGTTCGTGGTCATGAATCCGCCGAATGTCAGTATAACCTCCGACGGTATGGGTGGAAATACGTTTTCAAAGGCAATCATCAGAAAGATTCCAAAATAACCGTACTGCTCCATAAATGACGTAATCCAGTTTTCCATTATACACCCTCTGTCACGAATTTGTACTTCCCACTGCCATTCTAACAAGGATCGTACAGTGAGGGCAAACCCGCTGAAGTAGTATTATTAAAGCCAACTTGTAAATCGCCCCCATCCCACGTCCACATTGTTGCTTGCGGCCCATGTATCAAGAGCTTTGAGGCTGCCTACTCTGTCATCTATCAATCTGAAGGACCAATGTACAGGAACGATTTTTTTGCCTTTCGGCAGAATTCCAACCGTCACCAGCCCCCAAAGATCCTGATGGATAATAATCTCTTTAATCTCGCTGCTTTGTATCTTTTTTTTGCCTAAAGTAACTGAGCCGTCGTCAAGCCTCAAGGTTCTTGGGCCGGTCAACGCCCTTACAGCGGCAGCAAGCCAGACGACGCAGAACAAACCTAACGATGCGATAATGAGGTAGTCTATTCCTGCAATCCCTCCATATTCGACATTGTTATAAAGATTAAACGAGTTGATGACCCCAAGGATAAGAAAACCTAGCAAAATATTAAAATTAATAGGACCCTTGACTCTGAAAACAACCTCTTTTCCTTTCATACAACCTCCTATTAACGTTATTCATATAAAGCAGCAATAGCTGCCGCCTGCTCACACACCCGACTCCTTAACTCACGCGGCTCCAGTACTTCCATGCCGGGACCAAATCCGAGAATAATGCCGCAGGCGGATTCCATGGTGTTGAATTCCACCTCTGCCTCAATCTCCAGCCCTGTTTGTACCATATGCAGCAGCTTTACATACCGTGTACGGGACAGACTGTCAAGCAGTCCCTCTTGAAAACGAAGCTTTGCCGGGTATCGCGGCAGAGTCGCTTTGAAGTCCGCCATGGATTGCTCCCAGTACTGGGCCAACTGAAACCCGGGTGGCCGTTCAAAAGATTCCTCCTTCATCTCGGCAGCAGCCAGACGGGAAATACGGAATGTTCGCATTCCATGATCCGTTGCAGCCACCAGGTACCAGACGCCGCGTTTGGCTACAAGACCGAGCGGAGATACGACCCGCTCTTCGGCCTCTACACCACGCATATACGTAATGGACAGCAGCCGTTCTTCCCATACAGCTTCCTGAATTGCCGGCAGGCATGGACACTGCTCATCCGCCTGATGCCAGCCCGCCCCATCGATATGCAGCCTGGCCCGTACGTCTTCCGCGCTGTGCCGCACCGTGTCCGGAGCAGAGGATAACAACTTCTGTATTGCGGAATCGAAGTGTCTGCGAATTCCCAGATCCTCCAGCGCCTTTTCCTGACCGGATATGAACAGGGAAACAAGCTCATCAGGTTTCATACCGGTGAGACGGGTTCGGTATTGTTCAGACAAGCGCCACCCCCCATTGGCCCCTCTTTCGGCATATACAGGGATACCGGCCATGCTGAGCGCTTCCATATCTCTTGCAATCGTCCGCTCCGATACTTCAAGCTGTCCGGCCAACTGCCGGGTGGTCAGTCTGCCCTGATTCTGCAGCAGCAGCAGAATATGCAATAAACGGTCCGCTCGCATCCGCCTTCGCCTCCATTCTGGTTAGTGATATTATTTTAACAGATAATCATGACAGAAGATGTCTTATTTTAGGATAAGCTAATCTTGTGATCATCTTTAAATCCCGGCGGCCGCGATGGCCGAAGAGATGGTATCTGGAATGGTCGGCGGGCACCTGAACATTAAAAAAGACAGATGCCCGTTAAGGACAATCTGTCTTGAATCAAAGACCTGTGATCATTCTCCGCTTATTTTGTGGTGTTCTTATCGTCACTGATCCCCGGTGTCGTTTTCGCAACCCACTCTTCGGCTTCAGGCTCGATATCCTGGCCATTCTCCATTTTCTTTTGCTCCATCAGGGAATCTCCGTCTTTATTCAGCTTGTTGCGAAGTTTGTCTTCGGATTGAAATTCCATTGCAATTCCCTCCTTTTACATGTATTCGAGCAGCTGCTCCTGTGCTTTCCTCTGCAAAAGCCACCTTTACCTGCGACCCTGCCTCTTACATATAGTTACCCGATGATACCAAATACAAACATGGCCTGAGCAGTTCTCTTCATAGCAAGGAAAATCCGAAGAGACTTGTCGTTTGTCAAAAGTTAGCTCGCATCTCATCTCTCCAATAACTCAAACATTAAGCTCTATGCCAAACACGTCTCCCAAACCATTCATCCCTGCCTCTGTCACCAGTACAGCCCTTCCATCAGACAGACGCCGGATCCATTCCAGCTCGAATAGCCGCCCCGTCAAGGCAGCCCCCAGACTCCCGGCCAGATGATAGCGACGTTCGCTCCAGTCCAGACATGGCCGGGCAAAACGCCGGCGTTTTTTATGACACAGCTCAACATCAATGCCGAAATCCTGCAGAAAATGCCGTCCTTCCGCAGTCAACTGATAATCCGTCCCCGCTTCTTCGATCCATTGGAGTTCATGCAGCCGATCGTTCAGGGTCACACCAATCCTGCCTGCAAGATGGTCATAACAGGTTCGCGCGTAATGAAGCGCCTTCAATTGGTCGGATTCCCTTAATGAGCGGACCGGCTTTTGTGGCGCGATGGCCTGCAGGGATTCCAGCGCAAGCGCCACCTCGCTGCTCGCCAGGCGAAAATATTTATGCCGACCATGCATTTCAAAAGTAAGAAGCCCTCCTTCCACCAGCTTGGCAAGGTGGGTGCTGGCTGTCTGGGGTGAAATTCCCGCGGCGTGGGCAAGCTCCGTAGCAGGGATGGCTTTTCCGCCAATCAGGCGAATAAGCATGGTTATACGTGAGGTGTCTCCGATCAGCTCAGCCACCTTTACGGTATTGGGCGTTACCTCCATTTTTGCATCCTCCATTCCGTACATTCATACTTCGACTTTAACCGAACTATATCCATGCTACCATAAGTCCATTCCTGAAAACATATATAGGAGGTTATCATGAAACCAACTGTGTTTATTTTGCTAGTCATCCTGGCCACTGCACTGATGGGAAGCTCTTTTACGTTCGGGAAAATAGGACTGAGCTACGCTTCCCCGCTGCTGCTTGCTGGCATACGTTTTACACTTGCTGGACTGCTGATGGCTGTTTGGGTTCCTAATAAGCCACACCCCGCTTCGGCAAAGGCCTGGTTTAAAATCGGAACGATCGGGCTATTCCAAACGGCGCTGGTTATGGGCTGCATCTTTCTCAGTCTTAGAACAATTACAGCAGGCGAGTCTGCCATTCTTACGTTTATTAATCCGCTGCTGGTCATCATTTTCGGAACGATCATTTTCCGGACCCGCTATCGATTATCCCAATGGGCAGGAGTAGTCATCGGATTTGTCGGTGTGATCGTTACACTCGGGTTCCAAATGCAGCTGCAGACAGGAACGTGGCTGGGGCTGGGGTCAGCCGTATCCTGGGCCATCGCAACACTTCTGGTTAAACAATGGGGCAGCGAAATGAATATATGGGTTCTAACAGCCTATCAAATGCTGTGCGGGGGAATCCTGCTTATTGCACTGGGATTGACTATTGAAGCTCCCTATCTGGTAATCAACATGCAATCCGTCGGGATTATTTTGTATTTGGCGGTGCTGGGGTCCATCGTTCAGTTCGCGGTCTGGTATTACCTGCTGCAGCAAGGGGAGCCCGGCAGAACGAGCGCGTTTCTGTTTTTGGCGCCTTTTTTCGGTGTGCTGTCCGGATGGCTGCTGCTTAGCGAAGTGGTTTATGCAAATATATACTGGGGCGGCGGGTTAATCCTGGTTGGCATATTTCTGGCTAACTGGCAGCCTGGTAAACTAAGGGGCACTGCTTCGTAGAATGTCTTTTGGAATAGAACATTTATTATATTTACCTATAAGATTTATCCTCTTTATATATTGGAGTAATAGCATCTACAGCCTTATGATGGGTCTATACCATAGCGAGGAGGAATGCACAAATGTCTGTTTATGATTTTCAAGTGAACTCCATCGACAGCAAAGCTGTTAAACTATCCATTTACCGCGGAAAAGTTCTGCTTATTGTCAACACGGCCAGCAAATGCGGTTATTCCCGCCAATTTGCCGGACTACAGAAGCTTTATGAAAGCTATCGTGATCAGGGCTTTGAAATCCTCGGCTTTCCCTGCAATCAATTTAACGAAAAAGAACCGGGTACAAACCCGGAAGTAGAGGAGTTCTGTAAGAGCAGCTTTGGCGTGACGTTTCCATTGTTCGAAAAATTGGACGTCCGAGGCCCCTCCGCTCATCCGTTATTTCAATATCTGACCGGGCAAGCCCCCTTCCAGGGCTTCGATACTAAGAGCTCTAACAGACAGTGGATGAAGGATTTTTTACAGGAAAAATATCCTGATATCTACGCCGGTGACGGGATCAAGTGGAACTTCTCCAAGTTTTTGATCGATCAAAACGGACAGGTACACGGCAGATACGAGCCTACGATTGAGCCTGCTGATTTGGAAGCAGAAATTATATCACTTCTTTAGTGTGAAATTGGACGGAAGAGGATTTCTGGAAGTACATGGTGAAAAGGAATAAAGCGAGAAGCTCCTCTATCTTCGAAAAGATTCGATAAAGACTGAGGAGCATTCTTATATTGACATATGCAGGAGGGGAAAACATGTTTATTGTAAACGTCGAGGGTGCTATATTCCATCAGGGCAAGTGGCTGCTCATTAAACGCAGTGCCAAAGAGGAGCATGCAGGCGGCACCCTCTCCCTGGTCGGCGGCAAGGTTGATTTGGAAGGAGCCTCTACGGAAATTCTCGAAAGGACGGTCAGACGGGAAATTTTTGAGGAAGTTGGCATTGAAACTGCAGAAACTGTTCAATTTTTGTACAGCTCCTCTTTTGTGTTAGATGACGGGCGGACTGTAATCAATATTGTTTTCCTTTGCAAGTATGGTCAAGGGACTGCGTATCCCAAAAGCCCCGATGAAGTCGAAGAGGTACTGTGGATGACAGCTGACGAGATCATGAATCATCCCGATGCGCCGCCTTGGACGAAGGAGAGCATATCGAGGGCAGAGCAGCATATAAAGGCCATTCTGAAACAGCATGACCGAAATGAACAATAATATTGGAAGGATCGTTTCGATGACTGAAGATACGAAAGAGAGCCTAGCGGCCGAAATTGCAGCTCATCTTAAACATACATTCGGTCTCTCCGTGAGCGAAGCAGCTGTGATTGACAAGGGTTGGCTGAACATCAAATGGAAGATGGTAACGGACCAGGGTCCAAGGTTTATCAAGTATTATCATCCGGATCGTTACAAACTGAACGTACGGCCTGAAAGAAGAAACGCGATCGAGAAAACGCTCCAGATTCAGCATGAACTGAATGGAGCCGGAGTCCCATGCCCAAAGGTTTTTCCGCATAGTGGTCATTGTATTCAAGAAACACCGTCAGGCTTATTATATACCATGTTGGATTGGACTGACGGGTATACCGGCGAGGCCGGATCTTTGAATACAATTCAAATGTACCAACTGGGGGCAGCTGCAGGCAAAATGCATAAATGGCTGCGCTCCGTACCACCACTGAACAAGCCTGCCTGGGAACCTGACAGATACCTATATCTCAAAGAGTGGCAGGAAAACCGGGAAAAGGCACAGGCGGCTGGAGATGAGATTGTATTGGAATGGCTCAGTCGGTCACGGCAGGTTGTTGAAGCCATGGATTTCCGAATGTTCGAATCCTGTCCGACGGGGTGGCTGCACTGGGATTTGTGGGTGGATAATATCCTGTTGAATCAACAGGGGTTGGCTGCTATCGTGGATTTTGACAGAATGACGATGGCATATCAGGAAATCGATATCGCCCGCGCAATCTTGTCGGGAGCTTTACGGAACGGTCAACTCAATAAGGAAGCTGCACGGGCATTTTTGAATGGATACCGCGAGCATCTGGAAGTGCCCTACGGCATGCTCTCCCGCGCTATGAATATGCTTTATTTGGTCGAATCCATCTGGTGGCTTCGGACAGAGGTTCGTATGGAAGGCGAGATAAGAGTCCTGCTTCACCGATTCGTCGAGGAAATGCACTGGATTGAGGACCATTGGACAACGCTGCCTGATCAATTGGAAAGCCTGTTATAATCGGAGCAAACTCGTTTAAATTCAACTCATGTACGTTCTGAAGAGAGGGAATATCATGCTGTTCCAAAATGGAAAATTAATGGTTCGTGAGTTGGAAGCCAAGGATGCCGGTCTGTTGGCAACATGGCTTTCGGACCCCGCTGTTCTGGAATTTTATGAAGGGCGGGACAATGCTTTCGATTTAGAAAAGGTTCTTGATATCTACTATGATCCGGAAGATGACACAGTAAAATGCATTATCGAATTCGATGGCTGCGAAATAGGATACATACAATACTACCAATTAGACGATGAGACAGGACAAACATACGGGTATTCGGATAAGGATGGGACGATCTATGGAACAGACCAGTTCATAGGCGAGCCGGATTATTGGAACAAAGGAATCGGTACCCTGCTTGTTTCCTCTATGATTAAATTTTTAGTTGAGCACAAAAAAGCGGACCGGGTCGTCATGGACCCTCGGGCCAGCAATGAAAGAGCCTTAAGATGTTATGCAAAATGCGGCTTTAGGAAAGTCCGGCTTCTTCCCAAACGCGAGCTTCACGAGGGAGAATATCGGGATTGCTGGTTAATTGAATACAAAATATAAAACAGCGGCGGCAGTGTGGGAATCATTCAATACTTCCGCTTCAGCTTCTTGGGACTAGTTAATTGTCCTCATTATTTAACATATCTTCCGCGCTAGTTAGAAGGGAGATCTAAATAACCGCCCATTCAATTCCCCATTTCCCTGATGTCTTTCATCTAAAGGATGTGGTAAATGCCTGACGGTTGGGTAATTACAATACAAGAACATCCATATTACCACAGATGGGAGAGATGAACATGGAGGAGCAAACTAAAAAAATGGTATACGGGATCGTGGCAGGAGCCTTGGTTGGCGCAGGGATTGGCGCACTGCTGGCACCGAAGAACGGAAGAGATATGCGGACCACCCTCATCAATCTGCTGGAGCTGGTCAAGGAGAAAGGCCCTGAATATAACGAAAAAGGACGCGAAATTACTGAGAAAAGCCGCGAGGCCGTCGAAGTCGTCAAGGAAACGATCGGGGTTGTAAAGGAAGCGAAAGACGAGGTCGTTACTGCAACCCAGGAAGTAAAATCCGAGCTGAAGGAATTCAAGGCAAATAACAGCGCAAGCAGCAATCAGTCCGATTCCGCTTCAAGCGGATCGCTAAGTACAGGGCAAAGCCATTAATCGGCTGGCAGCTGCAGTCTCATAGAAAATTACGCACCTATAGAGGTTGAGAGTTTTCTCACAGCTAAAGATCAAATCCGGGAAGGAACTGCCGCTCTTGTCCTTCCCGGACAATTTATAAAGCCTTTAATGAATCACTCTTCCTCCGGCATTCTGCATAAATATCTTCGTTCTTAATTCCATCCCTAACTACCCGCTTGATAGAGCCGCTCATACACGTCCTTATTGACCATTCTCAGCCCAAACAATCTGCGGATACGCTGGCCGGGCTTGGCCTTGAAGGTCACTGTCGCCTGTTCCTTATCTTCTAAGTAGGCAGCCGGAATTTCGGCATGAATGTTGTAAAACTTGTCGGCTTCATCAAAACCTTCACTAAACTGCTCAAGCGGATGGCCGTTCACCAAAATATCAAAACCGCAGTTGGGCATTTCCAGTGCGGCCGTGTAGGTGATCACCAACAGCATCGGAAGCGCCGGATCTGTCTTCAAATCGAAGGAAAACCAGCCGTCAATGCCCGCATTCCGGTAAGGTCGGTTATTCACATATCCCTTACGGGTCGAAGCATCTCCCTGGAAGTTATGATCCCGCTCCGGCTGCATTTCCCCAGGCTGGGCAAAATCGATCGTGCACTGCTCCAGAATCGCTAGCTTTTCACGTGCGGCAGTGTATTCCTTTTCCGCCTCCTGCCACCCTTCCTTCGTAAAGATGTCCCAATATACGGAATACGTACGGTCGTGCATTTTATAAAAAGGAGATAATTCCACATCCCGCGGATGCCCGGCTCCCGAAGTGCTGAACGTGTTCGTTTTTCCCTCCACCGGCTGTATCCATGCCTCCAATTCCTCTGCTTGCGGGATAAATACCGGGGTGTAAAGAAAATCCCTGGCCTTTGGGTCATCAATCGGGCCAAGGTCACCCGCCAGCACCAGCGGTCCATACATGACCGCCGCCCGGCCCGGATTATCCGGCATCGCCTCCAATCTCAGCGACATGGGCATCGTCACCTCTACAGTATCCCCATCAAACCACGTTCTCGCAATGGGGATGAAGCTGCCCGGCTCTGACGCGACCTCCTGTTCTTTGCCGTTTACACGCAGGGTTATTCCTTGATCCGCCCAATAAGGATAACGAATGAGCAGCGTCAATGGAACAGGCTGATCACATTGCATTTCCAGCTTGGTATGATTCGTTTCCGGATAAGAGGTGCTTTGCTTTAATGTGATTCCCGCTTCTTTCCATTCCAGTGTGGACGCGATAAACTGGTTGACATACAGCTTGTCATGATTATGAAAATAGATGCCGCTGCCGTAGCTTGCATGGTTCTCCATTCCTGTGCCGAGACAGCATGTAAAACCGTCAAATTTGCTTTCAAAATGCTTGTGTCCGCCCATGGCCAGCGACAGATAATACGTCACTCCCCCGTGAACCGGGTCCTGTGAGGCCAAAATATGATTAAACAAAGCCCGTTCATAAAAATCCGCTTCCTTCGCAGAGCCATTCCATTGAAACAGATGATTAGTCAGCTTAAGCATATTATAGGTGTTGCATGTTTCCGTCGTATAGGGCCCGATGCGGTCATTCAAACCGTCCGGCGCTCCAAAGTACTCTCCAAAGCTGTTGCCGCCAATGACATACGAATGATGCTCCACTACCCGCTGCCAAAAAAACTCCGCCGTCGCCCGCCGCTTCGGATCATCGGTCAGCTCATACTCCTTGGCAAGCCCGATCAGCTTCGGAATTTGCGTATTGGCGTGAATACCCTGCAGGCAGTCTTCCTGTAAGCTCAGCGGATCGAGCACCAGCCTGTGCCAGAATTTTTCAGCCAGCCGCAGATAGCTCTCCTCTCCGGTATCCGCATACAGGTCCGCCAATACCTCGTTCATCCCCCCATATTCGCAAAACATCACCTGCTGCATCTGCTCATCATTCAAGGGCTGCAAAACCCCGTCAAGCCAGTCACCCAGCTTGCGTTCGATCTCCAAGGCCTTGTCACAGTCTGTCAAATGATGCGCATCGCGCAAACCGGCGAACAGCTTATGAAGCGTATAGAGGGGAGCCCACGCACCGTTCAGATCAAAGCCCTTGGAGCGGATATTTCCGGCAGATACCTCTGCAAAAAGCTCTCTTCCTCCCGGAATACCGGACACATACCCGTCACCATGGGCTGTTTGGCAAAGCTCCAATTCATCCACAATGTAATGTGCGATTTCTTTAAACCGTTCATCGGCTGTCGAGGCATACATCATGGAGCAAGCAGACAAATAGTGCCCCAAGGTATGGCCGGAAATAGACATGGCCTCCCAGCCTTCATACTGAGGGGCTTTGGGCGCAAGTCCGGCATATTCGCGAAAGCGCGCCAACAGGCGATCAGGCACAAGCTCCAGCAGATAGGAGCGGTTCAACTCCATCGCCTGTTTAAAGGGGCCTTCGCCCAGGTTCACCTCGTTTAACGCGAATGGTCTGGCCTGCATGCGGGCCTTTACTTTTACCGCCATGCTTCTGTTCCTCCTTTTTAGGCTCAAAGCCGAAATCGGTGCTTGACCAGGGGATAGGTGCGAATGCGTATAAAAACACAAAAACTCTAACGGTTGTAGGCGACGCTATTTGGGTAAAAACGGGGGGTTATAAGATGTAACGGTTGCCAACGAGCTTATTTTCCGTTTTTCGCAGGTGAAGAGGCTGTCTCTCCTAAATAAGCGCGCATATAACCGTTAGCAAAGAAACCTTCGTTTTTCCGGCCAAATAAGCGCTATGACAACTGTTAGCAAAGAAAAAATGTACCGGATAAATCAGTCATTCGAGGTAAATCCATGGGTCAAGCCCCGATTTCTGATTGAGCTCATCTTTAAGGTAAGTTTGGGTGTTAAATAAGGAAGCTTCTTCAGTTTCGCGAGCATTAATATGCGCGTCCGGCGGCTTGCTCCCATTGCCGGTATAGCTGCATTCTCGCCTCCGTGATACCGGGATGAAACTGAATCAGCGCATTTTCCCGAGCAGTATAGACCTCACGGATCGCCTCCTGTACCCGCTGTTCCCCATCGGCTCCGGCAAGGCCGGCGGCATGGGTAATGGAAGCGGCGGCCAGACGGCCCTGTGCCATAGCGACCAGCCCGCTTTCGATGCCGGTAATATTTCCGGCAACATACAGCCCCTTGAGCGTGGTTTCCATACGTTCACTATGCAGCGGAACATGCCCGCCAAGCCCCGGGCTATAGACGAATTTGCAGCCCGCCACCGCCGCAAGCTCGGCGAGCGGATACAATCCGCCGCTCAATGCGACGAAGTCGGCGGGCTCGATCCGCTCGCTGCCGGGAATCGGCGAGCCGTCCGGTTTAACCTGGACCAGGGTCACGGACTCGACCCGGTCCTGCCCGTTCACGGACAGGACCGCCGTCCGCAAACGGATGGGTATATCCCACAGGCGAAAGCCTCTGTGGGGATAAAAGCGCGCGATGAGGCCCTCCATCCGCAGCGCCGCCGCCAGCCTGCCGCCTGTGCGCATCCAGGCGGCGGGGGCGAGCTCCGAGAGCTGCAGCAGCAGCTTCACGGCCGCTGCCGGGGTGGCCGCCACGCCTGCCAGCGGATTGGCGCACGGCAACGCAATCGCGGCGATCCTGACCCCGGCGACGGACAACTCACGGGCAATCGCCATTGATAGGACGTTCATGCCTACAATAATGCCGCGTTCCCCCGGCTTGACATAATGAACGTTGGTCAGCACCTGCGCTGCTCCAATAGACATAACGCCAGGCAATGTCCAGCCCTCCAGCGGAACGGGAGCTTCGGCGGCCCCCGTCGCCAGCAGCACGTAGTCAGCGGTGAATAATCCGCAGGAGGTGAAAATCCCCCATACGCCTGTGTATTCCATGCCATGCACAGATACGCCGCAGCGAATGTCCACCCCCAGGTCCCTGCAGCGGACAATCAGCTGATCCGCAACATGCTTTCCGACCCACCAGCCTTTGCCGCCCTCCTCGTGATACTGCCCGGGCATACGCCCGCCCGGTTCCGTAAATTCATCCAGCACCGTGACCCGCATACCATGCTCGGCAGCCGCTGCCGCAGCGGATAGCCCGGCCGGGCCAGCGCCAATGACGATGAGCTGCACTCTGTTACTCATGTCACCATTCTCCCCGTGATTTCATTCGAAAGCTGTCGCCCGCTTTCCACGATCATGCCCTCCTCCAGCCTCGTCAGACAGGAGCGGACGGTACCAAGCGGATGAACCGTCAGACGGCATTCGCTGCAATGCCCGATCGCGCAATAAATGCCTCTGGGCGTCCCGGATTCCTCATGTCTTCTCAGCAAGCGGACACCACCCGCCAGCAGCGCCGCCGCCAGCGGTTCTCCGGCCAGCCCCTGCATGGGACGCCCGTCAAAGGTGAAGGACACTTGCTGCCGTGCAGACTTGGGCCCTAGAATCGGGTGATTTACAATCCGCATATCGCTCATAGGGAACCTCCCTCCGCCAGCTGGCCGAATGTGACCGGACGCACCGGAGGTCTTTGCGATAACAGCTCCGCCTCCCGGCGGGCAGCAGGATACTGGCTGTAAAACCACGACTCCACCACCTGCCTGCATACCCTGCCCTGACATGCCCCCATCGTCACCCGTGTCGCCATTTTAAGCTGCCGCACCGTGTCCATTCCTTCACGGCACGCCTCCTCAAGCTGTGCAAGGCTCACTTCCTCACATCGGCAGACAATCAAATGCTTTGACCCGTCAGACGTCCTGACATCCATTCCAACCGTCCCCCTTTGCCGCTGCCTGCTTATCCATAATTAATCGCGCAGGTTTTAACCGCTGAATAAAAATCAAGCGCCGCCTGCCCCTGCTCCCGGGTGTGCGAGCTGGACTGCTTCAGGCCGCCGAAGGGAGCCTGATATTCGACACCGGCCGTCTCCTGATTTACGCGGACCATACCGGCTTCCGCTTCATCCAGAAAGCGGTGGGCCAACCGTAAATCACGGGTGAACAGTGAGGCACTTAACCCGTATACAGTGTCATTGCACAGCCGGATCGCATCCTCAAAATCCTCCGCCTGCATGACTCCGATTACGGGTCCGAAAATCTCCTCCCGAATCAGCGAATGTGACGAATCCAGTCCGGCGGCCACCAGCGGGCGCACGTAATACCCGTGATCCGTCCCGGCAGCGGCTCCGCCCTCCGCCAAAATATCGGCTTCCCGGCGGGCCGTCTCCACATAGGACATCACCTTCTCGTACTGTGCTGCGGACGCCACAGGTCCAAGATAAGCTGCGGGGTCCAGCGCCGGGGCAACCTGAATGCTGTTTACCGCTTTGCACAAAGCCTCCGTAAACGTTTCATAGACAGACCGCTCCACGATTACCCGGCTGGTGGCCGTGCACTTTTGCCCGGCTGAGCGGAAAGCCCCGCTGACGATCGCCGCCACCGCCTGTGCCACATCTGCATCCTTCAATACGATGGCCGCATTTTTACCGCCCATCTCCGTCTGGTACTTAAGGTTGCGGCGTGCACACCGCTCCGCAATGCCCAAGCCTGTGGCGGTTGAGCCTGTAAAGCTGACGGCATCCAATTCCTTATGCGCCAGCAAAATATCGCCTATTGCGTGGCCCTGACCGATCACCAGATTCAGCACACCGGCAGGAAGCTGCGCTGCTTCAAACAGCTCGGCGATCCGAACCGCCGTGAGCGAAGCATGCTCGGCAGGCTTCCAGATGACCGTGTTGCCACACAGGAGCGCGGGCGCAAGTTTCCACAGTGGGATGGCGACGGGAAAATTCCACGGCGTAATGACAGCCGTTACCCCGAGCGGAACGCGCTTCGTATATTGGAGCACCCCAGACTCATTGGAGGGAATGACCGTACCGATGGAACGCACGCCCTCTGCCGCGTAGTATCGGAGCAAATGCACGCCCCGCATCACCTCGCCCCGCATCTCCGTAATCGGCTTGCCCATCTCGCGGCTGGCCAGTTCGGCCACTTCCGCCAGGCTTGCCTCCAACAGCCCGGCAGCGTGGAACAGATAGGCTCCCCGAGCGGCTGGAGTTAATGCCGCCCAGCCCGCTTGGGCCAGCCGTGCCGCTTCCCCGGCTTGCGTTATATCATCCTTCGTGGAAAAGCGGACAACTCCCACCTCTTCCTGCAGGACCGAAGGGTTGCGCACCACCATGTCTTCGTCGGAAGGGATCAGCCACTCGCCGCCGATCCAGTTTCGGCTCTCCACCGTCTTCGCCCCCATTAAGATGAGACTCCGCTCGGGCGAACGGCCGCCTCAAAGGCTTCGCGAATACGGTCATATTCCGCCTGCGGCAGCGCCAGTCTGGGCGGACGTGTCGGGCCGACCGGAAATCCGGCCAGCTCCATCATATATTTGATGGACTGCACCAGCTGCGGCTTGGCATCATAATGGAACAGCGGCAGCAGCCTGCGGTACAACGCGGAAGCCTCCGCCAGATTTCCCGCCCGCGCCAGTTCGAAGAGTTCAACCCCTTCCTTCGGCAAGGCATTAGGCACTCCTGAAATCCAGCCTGTCGCGCCGAACAGCGCTCCCTCCATTGCCAGATTATCCACTCCGACCATAACTTCCAGGTTTGTATGGTCCAGAATGGTGTGGATACGCCTTACATCGCCCGAAAACTCCTTGACGGCCACGATATTATCCAACCGTGACAAGCCGGCAAGCACCTCGGGGGTCAGATCTACCTTGTAATCATGAGGATTGTTGTACACAATGATCGGCAAGCCTATCTCCGCAAGTGCTTCAAAATGGGCCGTTACCTCATGAGGCAGTGGATTGTAGTTAATGGGCGGCAGTGCCATGACACCCGCTGCCCCGGCATCCTTCGCATGCTGAACCCAATGCACCGCCTGCTTCGTGGACGGAGCCGCCGATCCCACAACGACCGGAACGCGCCCCGCCGCGGCGTCAATGACGGTATGCACAACCTGCGAGCGTTCCTCCGGTGATAAAGCCGCATACTCGCCCAGCGATCCCGTGGGGATCAAACCGCTGATGCCATTTGCAATCAAATGCTCACACAGCTCGGCCAGACGCTTGTAATCGACCTCCAGCTCGGCTGTAAACGGTGTAACCAGAGCCACATACACACCCTCAAAACGTGCCATACACTTCACCAACCCTTTCGTGGACCTTTTTTTTAAAATGTGAGAAAGTATAAACTTCTTGGCACAAGCCTCCTGAACTCGCAAAAAAAGCTACAACAGCAGGAACCCTTCCCTGAGCGGATCCTCCGGGTCCAGCACAAATTCATGATGCCCTGTTACCCAGGCCGAACCTGTAATTTGCGGGATCACCGCCGGATAGGAACCAACTGTCGTCTCACCCACAATTTCAGCTCTGAATAATGAACCCGTGATGCTTTCATGCACAAACGGTTCATGCAAACCCAGCTTGCCCTGGGCATGCAGCACCGCTACCTTGGCCGACGTCCCTGTGCCGCAGGGTGAACGGTCGATGCCTCCCGGCGGGATAACAACGACATTGCGGCAATGGGCTTCTGGAACGGTCGGTTCCCCGTAAAATTCAATATGCGTCATTCCGCGTATGACCGGGTTTTCAGGGTGTACCACCTCTACCGCCGCATTCACCGCCTCCCGGATCTTCACTGCCGTGCGGACAATGTACGCCCCATTTCGCTGCTCCAGCTCAAGACCGACGGAAGCGGCCTCGATAATGCCGTAAAAGTTGCCGCCATAGGCAATATCCAGCGTCACTTGCCCGAGGCCTTCGACCTGAACCTCCACCCCGCTGCGGTGCACAAAGGAAGGAATGTTCGTAAACGTCACCTGTTTCACCTTGCCTTCTTTCACATCCAGCCGCACCTGAACGGGGCCGGCGGGAGTATCCAGCAATATGGACTTTTTGTCCGGGGCAATGAATCCGATCTCCATCAGCGCCGTGCATACGCCGATCGTATCGTGACCGCACATGGGCAGATAACCGCCTGTCTCAATAAACACCACCCCGATATCGGCATCCGGATGACAAGGCTCTGTTAAAATACAGCCTGACATGACCTCATGCCCGCGCGGCTCGAACATGAGCAGACGGCGAAAATCATCATGATGCTCTGCCATGTAAGTCATCTTCTCCAGCATCGTACGGCCGATCAGCTTGGGGGCGCCGTGAATGACCGTTCGCGTTGGATTGCCTCCGGTGTGCGTATCGATCGTCGTAATTTTGCCAAGCTCGCTCATCCGGTTCCCTCCCCGTGAATCTCATGACTGGCATCATCTTTTTCAAACCGGTCATACCTAAGCGGCTCCAGTGGTACACAAGTGGGCTCGCCGCGAATCATTTCCGTCACCAGCTTACCTGTAACGGCAGCGAGGCTGATCCCGTCCCCTTCATGGCCGGAAGCGATAAACAGCCCTGGCACTTCCTCCACAGCCGATACAATGGGCAGATGGTCTGGTGTCCATGGACGCAGTCCCGTATACGCCCTCATTAGCGGTGTGTTCGCCAGCACCGGAAAAAAGCGAATCGCCCTGCGGGCGATCAGCCGGATCACCTGCTGATCGACACGTGAATCCATGCCGACAAACTGGCGGCTGCTGCCAATCAGGATGTTTTGCGAGGCGGTAGGCTCGAATACCATGGCTATGCCGTATTTTTCATCCTCTTCGTCAACGCTCCGCTGTCCGCCAAACTTGCTCATCAGATAGCTAAACTCCATGACCTTTCGCTTCCCGATGGACGGCATGCGGGCAGACACCAGGATATGTCCTTTACGCGGTATAATGGGCAGGTTCAGGCCGAGTGATTGACCGATAGCGCGCGTCCATACCCCTGCCGCCAACACCACTGCGCCCGCAGAGATCACGCCGCGGGGTGTCTCCACCCCGCAGACATTGCCTCCTGCATCCTTCAGGACAGACTGCACCGGCGTGTGCGGCAGCAATCTGGCTCCCATCCGGCGTGCGGCTTTGGCCAGCGCATAGGTCATCAGCACAGGATTCACGGTAGAATCTGTCGCACACTCCAGCCCCCCTGGCAAATCCTTGGCCAGATACGGCCATTCCTCCCGCAGGTCCTGGTGGTCCAGCATGCGGAATGGAAGACCCTCCTGCTGCTGGCGTGTTACCCACTGCTGTGCCGCCTGCATCTCCTGATCATTTTCACAGACCAAAATACTGCCCGGCGCACGGTACTCAAACTCATCCTCCAGTTCCCCGGCCAGCTCTGCCACCAGCTGCTGCGACAGCAGCGACATGCGGCTGTCCAGTCCCGGCTCCTTGTCGATCGCCAGTATATTTCCGTCACAACGCGACGAAGTGCCGCCGGCAATTTCTCCCCGCTCGACAAGTACGACCTGCAAGCCGGATTTTGCCGCATTATAAGCGATGGCCGCACCGATGATGCCGCCGCCGACAACAAGCAGATCCGCCGCATCGTGTTTCATTCGTTGCCCTCTCCTTCCACTGCTGCAATGGGGTTACAGATTGAGTGTGTAGCTCCGTGTCACAGGTTTGCCCAGTTCATCATAATCCCGCAGTTGTACGGTGAACGTATACGTTTTGTTTCCTGTTCCGCTGGCCGCCGTTCCGCTAATCGTTCCCGTGAAGCGATCCAACTTGAAACCAGCTGGGAGCTCGCCTTGCGTAATAGTCCAATCATAAAACGGTACGCCACCCTTGGCCTCCAGCTTGACCGAATAGGCCTGCCCTTGAACTGGTGCGGGCAGCTCCTTCGTCACAATCTCCGGCGCGAGGAAAGGGGTCAAATTTTTGCGCAAAGGCCAGCCTGCTTTTTCCGCTACGAGCAGCGACAGCTTGGTATTCATCCAACGCCGGGTCGGGAACAGATGGTTCCAGCCGCCATTTTGTCCGCTCAGTCTGTCCACCTCGGCCAGCGCTCCGGAGAGATGATAGCTGTTGTCCAACAGGGCCGGTCTATTTTGATAAGCCAAAATGACAGGATCATTGCCTCCCGACTCCTTCAGCGCTCTCACACCAGGGAACGTATCGCTGAACACGACCGCATGGCCGAACTCGTGCATCATCAGCCCATACACATCCGTCACCTTGGACAGGTCAGACTGATACCATTCTTCGTCATTCACGGACGTAAATGGAACCGCATCATCATAGAAATCCAGAATCAGACCGTAAGAACGATTCAAATTGCCCGGCACAGTTACACCGCCCCGGGTGTGATATTTGCCGTTCGCAGCCGGATAACCCGTGGAATACGGTCCGTTCAACCCTCTTAGGAACACCCACATGCCGTTATAGGCTTTGTTATTTGACACCTGTATCGTATTTTGCCAGTCGTCTCCGGGAAGATGGTTGTTCTCCGCCCCGGCCTGAACCGTGTCGAAGGGCTTCAGATCGAAGAAATAAAACCAGTCCTTTATGGCCAGCTCTGTGGCTTTTCTGGTGGCAGCATCATTGAAATAAGGCATGATCGTATCGAAGCGGTAGTCAAAATCAATCGGGATTGACGGCTCGGCATTATCATCCTGATCCAGTACCCGAATGGGAATGGTCTGGTTCGTCGTACGCCCATCCCTCCCCGTCACGGCCATGGACAGCGTATACTTCTCAATTTCGCCGTTTCCGCCGACCCGGTCAGGATGGATGGCCAGCAGGAAGTCCTTCTCCTCCTGCGCGCTGTTGAAGGTCAAGGTTTTGCTGGCTCCGTTCGCCGACAGCGTGCTTGGCAAATCCATCATCAGGCGGGATGTACCCTGTGCTTTCAGCGTTACGGTTACCGGAAAAGAAGCGTCCGCCGGCGGTTTAACTTTCAGCTTCACATATGGGTTGGCCAGATACCCCTGCCAATCGACCAGCTCAATGCCGTAATCGTTCACCGTCCGCTTAAAAATGTCGATAACCTGGGCACCCGATTGCGCTTGCGCCTGTAAATCCGTTTCGGCAAAAGCCTTCCCACCCGGAACAGCCGGTGTTAGAGCAACAATCATAGAAGCCGCGAGTGTGGTCAGCCATACTTTCGTACACCGTTTTTGCAGATCAATCCCTCCATTTCTTTTTTCGAATGATTTGAAAAACAACAACGTGATTACAATAAAAGCAGCTCTTTGGGTGAGGTAGTCAGTACTTTGACCCCGTCATCCGTGATCAGCACATCATCCTCAATGCGGACCCCGCCGAAGCCTGGAATGTAGATCCCCGGCTCCACCGTAAGGACTTGACCCGGCTCAAGCACCGACTTGCTTTCTCGGGACAGACGCACCTGCTCGTGAATCTCAAGGCCAAAGCCGTGTCCCAACCCGTGGCCAAAATACTCACCATAGCCGTACGAGGCAATCACATCCCGCCCCAAGCTGTCCCCCTCTCGGCCGCTTAACCCCGGGCGAAGCCCCGCAATCGTCTTCTTGTTGGCCTCCAGCACAATGGAATATAATTCCTCATGCCGCTCTGACGGCTTGCCGACAAATACTGTGCGTGTGAGATCAGACAAATAACCGCGCACATTGGCGCCGAAATCCAGCGTAACAAACTCATCCCTGCCAATTTCCTTGTCACTGGCCAGTCCGTGCGGCAGCGCCGAACGCTCTCCCGAAGCGACGATGAACGCAAAACCGCCCGAATCCGCCCCAGCCAACCGCAGCCTATACTCCAGCTCCGCCGCAATCCGCCGCTCTGTTACGCCAGGTTTGATCGAATTCAGCACTTCCATAAAAGCGGCATCTGTGATACGCGCAGCCTCGCTGATGGTACGGATCTCTTCCTCATCCTTCACATTGCGCAGCCCTTCCACTACATCCTCAGTCAGCACGTATTCCAGCGAACCCAACGCCGCCTGGAGCTCGCCCGACTGCTGAAGAGAGACATGACGGCTCTCCACACCCAGCCGCTGAACGCCTGATTTCCTTGCGAGATCGGCCACGGTTTGAAGAATAGGCCCCTCATGCTTCAGGATGGAATATTCCGGCGCCTGCTCCGCTGCTTGTGTCATGTAGCGGAAATCCGTGACCAGAAAAGTATCCTGTTCTGTGATGAGCGCCATTCCCGCCGAGCCGGTAAAACCGGTCATATAACGGCGGTTGGGACCATGTGTAATCAGCATCGAATCTACACCCAGCGCGGAGAATTCCGCTCGCAGCCGTGCCAACCTGCCAGGGATACCCTGCATACCTGCTTCTTTCACTCGTTCGCCTCCTTATCCCAATTCATGCATTCAGGCTTCTTGTCAGCCTTTGATGCCTGTTAAAGTAATGCCTTCAATAAAATAGCGCTGCCCGATAAAGAAAAGCAGTACGACAGGTGCCAAAATTGTGCTGGAAGCTGCCATCAGATAAGGCCAATTTGTATTGTTCAGCCCGCGAAACGTCGCGAGTCCCAGCGCCAGCGTAAAATTCCTTTCATCACTCAAATAAATAATCGGACCCAGAAAATCGTTCCACACGTCAATAAAGGTAAAGATGCCGATCACGATCAAGGCCGGCGAACACAAGGGAACGATAACACGCCAGAGCACGGTCAGAGGTGTGCCGCCATCCATATATGCGGCTTCATCCAGATCGCGCGGAATCGTCAGCATGAATTGACGCATCAGGAAAATATTAAATGCTCCGCCGCCAAACCATGCGGGAACAATCAGCGGCAGGAACGTATTCAGTCCACCCAGCTCCCGCCACATGACAAAGGTGGGAATGAGCGTCACCGCGTAAGGCAGCATCATCGACCCGATCAGCAGGGCAAAAATCAGCTGCCGCCCCGGCCAGCGTAATCGTGCAAAGGAAAATGCCGAGATCATGGAGGTCAACAGCACCCCCGCCAGCACACACACTTCAATGATGAATGTATTCATGAAGTACCTGCCAAATGGCACCGAGGTTAGCGCTTCCGGATAATTGCTCCATTGAAATGGAGAAGGGATCCACTCCGGCGGGAACACGAATATTTGCGAGGTTCCCATCAGCGAGCTGCGAATGAGCCATACAAATGGCAGCAGCATGAAAACACTGCCTGTGATTAAAATGATGTACAGCAGCACCCGGGTAACCCGGAGGGATTTGGCACGGTTGATGGTAGTAGGACTGCGGGACCGTAAAACCTGATTCATGAACGTCCACCTCCTTCGTAGTAGACCCACTTGCTGGCCGTGGAAAAAATAAGGGCAGTCAATACCATGATGACGAAAAACAAAATCCAGGCCAGCGCGGAAGCATAACCGATTTTCGTTTCCGTAAAGGCCGTGCGCCACAAGTAAAATACATAGAACAAGGTCGAATTGTTGGGTCCCCCCAGGGTCATGACATAGGCTTGGTTGAAGGACTGGAAGGTAGAGATCAAGGACATGATCAGATTGAAGAAAATGGTCGGAGTCATTGAAGGAATGGTAATATGAACAAACTTATGCCACATATGGCCGCCGTCTACCTCAGCCGCCTCATACAAATGGGCAGGAACCGACTGCAGCCCGGCCAAAAAGATAATAACCGTGTTCCCGATGCCCCAGGTGCTCATCATAATCAGAGAGGGAATAGCTGTCCGCTCATCATAGATCCACTTGCTGCCCGGCAGCCCGGCTTGCTCCAGCAATGAATTCAGCAGGCCGAAATCCGGGTTAAACATCCACAGCCACAGCATCGTGTTGGCAATGCTCGGCACAATGGTAGGCAAATAATAAATGGTGCGGAACACCGACAGGCCCTTCACCTTCTGATTTAAAAGCAGCGCAATAATAAAAGCTGCCGCCAGGCCGAGAGGGACACTGCCCAGTGCATAATAAGTCGTCACAAACATCGATTTGGCAAAGGTATCATCCTCGGTCAAAATGGTCCGGTAATTATCCAGCCCGACAAAGCTCATTTGTCCGCCTATTGTCCAGTCGGTCAGGCTGAAGATAAACGAGGCCGCAATCGGTCCGATTGTAAAGATCATGAGTCCCAGGATGGCAGGAAGCGCAAACAGCAGACCCCAGTTTCGCTCCATGCGTTTCATGCCTGATTTTGGCCGCTTCATGGGCTGTTCTCCTTTCCCGGCTGTCCTGCCGGATTATTCATCCGGATATACTCCCTGCAGCAAGGGCTGAATGACGGGTTCCAGCTCATCCAGCGCCTGCTGCGCCGTCTTCTTGTTCGTCCAAATCAGATCCAGTCCCGGGGTCAGCTTGGAGCCGATATCCGGCCAGTTGCGAAGGGTAGTGGTCAACGGCTTGATCGCATAATCTCTCGCATACTTGATGCCTGCCTCCTGAAATTCCGGCGGATGGGCGGCGTTATTGGTCCATGATTGGACGGCCTGCTCATCTGTATAATATTTTTCCTCGATCGGCATCCACAGGCCTGACTTGAACAGGTCCACCTTCTCCGGATTGTTATGGTACAAATAAAATTCAAGCGCCTCCTTCGGATGCTTGGTGCTCTGGAAAATCACCGTCGCTCCCGCAACGATCATGGTTTTGGGCTCCTTCAGCTTCGGCAGGACGCCGACGCTCCACTGCAGCTGTTTGTTGTTGGAAAAATCCAGCAGGGACCACGTCCCGTCTACCACCATGGCGACTTTTCTCGTCTGCAGCCGGATCGTGTTGGACGGCATATCCTGCTGCTGAATCAAATCCGGGGACACATGCTCTTTGAACACCAGATCCTGTAGCTTTTGAAATACCTCAACCGATTCGGGGCTATTCAGGGTATACTTCGTGCCTGTCTCGTCCGTTAAGCCTCCGCCGTTGCTCGCGAGAAGCGGGCCCCAGGAGCTGCGGTCGTTGCCGAAAGCAAAGCCGTACTGCACAATATTGCCTGGATCAAATCCGCTTTCCCCCGGATGCTTGCCGTTCTGATCCTTGGTCAGCTTTTTCGCAATTTCCAGAAATTCATCCCAAGTCCACGCCTGTTCAGGATCAGCCGGCGGGAAAGGGACACCTGCTTCCGTAAACAACTCCTTGTTGTAAAATAACTGCATCACTTCCAGTGCGGTATAATTGCCGATTGATTTGCCGGGTTCGCTGTAGAGATAAGAGGATTTAAGCTTGTTGGTTAGTTCGGGATATTCGTCATAATAGGAGGATAAATCAAGGAGTTTGCCTTCACTTGCCCATTTCATCGTAAGTGAATCGCCCAGATAGGCGACATCCGGCAGCTGATTGGCAGCCATTAATGTGTTGATTTTGGTCGTGTAGTCACCAGGAACATGCTCGCCCTTCACCCGGATGTTCGGATGAGAAGCGTTAAAGCTCTCAATCATCTTTTCCATTGCCTGCTTCTCGTCATTGCTTCCCCAGTACATGAACCTGAGCTCTACCGCATCCGAATTGGCTGGTCCGCCTGCGTTCCCGCTGCAAGCCGTCAGTCCTACCAACATCGTCGTCATCACGAGAGCCACCCATGTCCTTAACCGTCGTTTCACCATGCTCACCGGCCCCTTCCTGAATCGGATTCTCCTTACAAGAGGTAGTTCAAAAAGTCATCTTTTGAACACTCACTTATATGTCCATTATGCGCGGAGAGCCCAGAGCCGACCACGCGACAAGTCCAGACCTTCTTTGTTTTGGTATGATTTTTTTAACAGAAATTTAACAATTCACAAAAATGTTTTACGGAACTCTGTAGGAGTCAGTCCGGTATGCTTTTTGAAGGCGATGCTGAAATAATTCGTATCTGCAAAGCCCACCAACTCCGCCACCTCCGCCACCTTGCGCTTCGGGTCCAGCAGCAGCTCGCGGGCTCGCTCAAAACGGACGCGGGTCTGGTAATCTGCAAAGCTTTCCCCTGTAACCTGCTTGAAGCGGACGCTCAAATATTTGGGGCTCATATTCATATAAGCAGCAAGACTGTTCAGACCGCCGTCCTCCTGCAGATGCTCGCGAATCCATTCCCTCGCAAGCTGAAATTTGCGCGGCACCCCCTTCTCACGCTTTTCCCGGATTCGGCAGCTCATCCGGGTAAAATAGCTGAATACATAGTCAATCATTTCCCGTCCATGCCGCAGCCGAGACAGCTCCAGCAGCGGATCCTGATCCTGATCCGCCGCTTGGCGAACGGATGTATCGCTGTGGACGATGCGCATCACAAGCAGCACAAGCTGAGTAAGGACCATCTTCACCTGCCTGACGGGCAGACCACCCAATTGCGCCGACCATTCCTGTAAAATCGTATGCACAGCGGCATCATTTCCAGCCCGCAGCTCCGTGATCAACAGCAGCTCCTTCTCTAACAGTCCGCTGCTGTTCAATGTATGGGTCTGAATGCTCGCAAAAGGGATGATCTGGTTAAATCCGACCCATGCCCGGTGTTCTGCGGCCAATATGGCCTCCTCATACGCTTCCGGGAGCTGCTCCAGCCGCTGTACCGGGCGGCTGATCCCGATGGAGACTGCCTGGCTCAGCTGCTCCTGTATCGCCTGCCGGATATGCTGCGCCGTCCGCTCCGCCGCGCGATCGGACGCTGCCGACAGCAGCACGATACGCCGGTTCCGGGACACCGCTGCCCCGTACGCCTTCACCCCGGCCTCCGTGGTCGTGTAGTCCCAAGCAAGTCCGGTGAAGATAACAGCGCCGCGATTTTGACTCCCATGCAGCTCACTTGCAGAACCCGCTGCCTCGAGAGGCGGCTCCTCCAGTTCACAGCACAGTATGATATAAGGCGGCCTGCCATTCTCGCCAAAGAGCTTCAATCCCTCCAGCTCGTCAATCACCTCTTCTGCAGGACGCCGCTGCTGCAGAAGGTCCAGCAGCAGGTGCTCCTGGTACAATGACTCGGACAAATGCTGACGGTAAGCGGTCTCCTCTCCGCTTCTTTTCCATTGTGCAATCCGCTCCCCGGCCCGGCACAAGGCAGCTTCAAATTCCTCTCTTGTCACAGGCTTAAGCAAATAATCGGTCGCCTGCAGCGCCAGCGCCTGACGAATATAGGGCACGGATTCGTGCCCTGTCAGAAATAAAAGAGGCGTCTGCTGATCCTTTTCCCGAATAGCCCGGGCCACCTCCAGCCCGCTTGCATCCGGCAAATGAATATCCAGCAAAATCATGTCCGGTCGCCGCTCCGCATACAAACGCAATGCGGTCTCGCCGTCACCCGCAACGGCACTGACTTGCACGGACAGGCCGCTTTGCGCCACCATCGTCTTAAGCCCTTCCCGAATATGGTACTCATCGTCCACAATCAGCAGCCGGTACATTGCGATCCTCTCCTTTCCTTATTCAGCCCGAATCGGCACAAGCAAACTGACCGAGGTGTAATGTCCCGGTTCGCTCGTCACGGACAGTCCATACTGCGGGCCATAATGCCGCAGACGCTCATGCACATTGCGCAGCCCAAAGCCCAGAGCGCTCCCCTGCTCGGACTCCAGGGAATTCCTTATAGCTTCCAGGCGTTCTGCTGCAATTCCCCGGCCATCATCACTGACCGTTAATCGCAGCGCATCTCCCTCCCTCATACCGGATAACATGATATACCCGGGGTCGGCACGGCCTTTGAAGCCGTGGTAGATGGCATTTTCAACGAGCGGCTGCAGGATGAGCTTTGGGACGTAAAACCCGCAGATTTCTTCCTCCACCTCGCAAATCCATTCAAACGAATTTTGAAACCTGAACCGCTGTACCTTCACATAGGCACTTACATGCTCCACTTCCTGTCCCAGGCTAATTTCCTCCCGTCCGTAGCTTAAGGAGATGCGAAAGAATTTGCCAAAAGCTTCGATGACCTCCACCATTTCCTGCTCTCCCCTCGCCATGGCCATCCCCTTCAGCGACTCCAGCGTGTTGTACAGGAAATGGGGATTAATCTGTGCCTGCAGCGCGCGAAATTCCGCCTGCTTGCGGGACAGCAATGCTTCGTACACCTGACCGTACAGCTCATGATTTTTTCGCATCAGGTGAAGATAACGCTCCCCGATCTGCCCCATCTCATCCTTGGGGTCAAAAACGACGGGAGCAGAAGCCCCGGGTGCCGGTCCGGGGACAATGGCGTTCATACTTCCGTCTGCCGCCGTTAAACGGCTGAGCTGAAGCAGTGGACGATAAATCGTATCACTCAGCCTGTAAGACAGCATCCAGCCCAGACCCAGCGCAATCCAGAACGTCCAGATCGTCCATACTCCCACCTTACGCGCAGCCTCAAGCAGTACGGATTGATCAACGGTTTGCAGCAGGGTCCATTGCCCTTCATTTAACGGTGCAAAAGAGATCATGGTCTGACGGCCGTTCCATGTTCTCCATTCCTTGGCCAGCTCTGGCCGATCTGCGGCCATTTCCGCAATCTGCTGCAAAAGCTCCCTGTCAGCCGTACCCTGCTCCGGCAATCCATACACAGGCCCCCCCTCCTGATCCAGCACCCACATCTGGATATTGCTGTCTGCCGAATGGAAAGAAAGACCGCGGAACAGGGTTTCCTTATCGATTTCAAGCAGCAAAAACCCGAGCGGCGCGTAATCCCCAGTCGTTTTGCGGAGCAGCTTGCCGACATAAACACGATCCTCCGCCATCCCGCGCCCTGCTGCAAACGGGGAATGAGCCATCCATATCATGGGCCGCTCCGTGAGCAGGCGACGATAGTACTCATCGGCTTCTTTTAATGTAGGAAGGCCGCCAAAACGGACCGAAGCATTTCCTTGGTAAAGAGAATGCCTTGGTCCGCCATTGGCGGCATAAATGAGAGAGGACACAATATACGGCTTGGTCTGGGTCTGTGCGCGAACGACCATGCTGAGCGTTTCATCGTTCCGCAGATATTCATAATCGTCTTCCGGTGTAAGCTCCAGCGCAGCCTGCACATCAGGGTTGCCGAGAATGGCATTAGTTAAATCGTTCAGGTCGGAAAGCGTCGCATTGACATAATTCATACTCATCTGCCAGGATTGCATAGCCAGCGCTTCCGACTTCTCGCCAAGTGAATGAGCAGCAATCCGGTAAAAGGTAAACGTCAGCACTGCCATCGGGACGACCGTGAGCGCCAGTGTCAGCACAATGAATTTCCCACGAATCGTAGGAATCCCCGTAAATCTGAAGCGACCGCTTCCTCCCATGCGTTTTCCTCCT
Organism: Paenibacillus jiangxiensis; assembly: GCF_046098255.1. Taxonomy (NCBI): domain Bacteria; kingdom Bacillati; phylum Bacillota; class Bacilli; order Caryophanales; family Paenibacillaceae; genus Paenibacillus; species Paenibacillus jiangxiensis. The sequence continues at coordinate 203,155 of NZ_JBJURI010000002.1, read as the reverse complement.
TACACATAGGCTGGAAGCCATGTTTGCCTCCTGCGCCGGATTTGAAATCAAGCTTCAGCTATTTAATATTTCTGCTCCACTAAGGTATTTCCTGCTGATGTAACGGAGCGGATAGCATCCTTTTATGTATATGTAAGCGCTTTACAATTATTGTACAAAGCCTGGCCAATGTGGAAAATAAACAGTTTCAACCGATTTATGCAGAATTTCAACCTCTATATAGAAAAGTACCTTTTGACATTCCGCCTGTCTCTTTATAAGGAATATGGCTCAACTGTCACCAATGTACTTGTTCACGCAACTCTCTCGCTTGCTAAGAGTAACCACGAGTTTCCTTCAGAAGCTGTTCATATGTTGCACGGGCTTAGGCAATAGACCACATTTCCTTTTCTGCTTCCTGTGATGGTTGCTGGTTCTTCAATTCATTTGTTGCTGCCTGTTACACGAAAGACCAAAGTTCAAGCGTTAGATTGAAAAAGAACCTTGAAAGGCACGTAGCCAATCAAGGTCTAAAAGTATAATTGCATCCAAATGTGGATTTTAAATATTACGAATGGATTTTTGAAAGGAAATCTTGGAGCATTTTCCTTACTGGTATGCTAGCAGTGGGTAATAAGTCATCTACACGTTGTAGAATCTGGGGGTTACCCAATATCAATTTTTTACTTTCTTGACTTGAATAACTTCTTAACGTGTCGATGCATATCTCGAATAATTCCTCATCATTTGTACTGAACAAAGATATTAGAATGTTAAGTTCTTGTACATTGCACTTATTATCCAAACAATATGCTATTTTTCTTTGCCATTCTATTGGTTTACTAAGCACTTGATTAGATAATTCATCCCAATCACTCGGGCTAAACTCTGAAAGCATCTCGCTTGCTATGACACAGCCATCATCGTACCAAGAATCTACTGTTGTATCAGCAGATAAAAGGTTATCTAGTTCTTTGTACATATTTGATGCCTCCACTTTAATTTGAATTAAAAACCTGATGGGCGCGACGCGTTTATCGTACCTGTTGGATAGCCGCTTGTTACATCATCGCCAACTTTGATTACATCAATCTCTACACCATTAATAGTTGCTCTATGCCAAGTCGCTCCATCCCTCAATCTTGTAGAAATAGCTGGTCTATTACCAACATCAGTTATACTCCTGAGAATTTGTTCATCAGACCATGAATCAGGAAATAGAGTACTCTTTTTGAGTTTGGATATATTGCCGTCAGGGAATTGCTTTGTAAAAACTACATTTTTAGTACCATCAGCATTAGTTGATAATACTTCAACTGCAAAATTATCGTTAGCATTATTGATGCTTGGCGAATGTCCGCCTATTAGTTCATTTTTTGGGGCCTTTCTTTGTCCTTCCAAAATCTTTGCTTCCATCTCTGGACTAATTACTGTTTTTGGAGGAACAACACCTTGACCCGTCCCCCTAGTAATCTGATTACTTTGAGTGCCATGGTTATTTACTCCTGAACCACCCGCTGAAAATCCATTGGCTCTGGGTGGAACACTATTGCCGGTTGGTTTCCCGCCACGGCCACCGCGACCTCCACCAAATCCAATTCCCATCTCATTCTGTAGTGCGCCAGCATAAATGCCGAATGCTTGTATGCCTGATATTTCTTCCCCAGTGTTATAATTCTTACCCTTTAGAGCTGCTTCCATTTCTTTCTGGTACAGACTATCCGTATCAATAGTATTATTTCCTTTGGTTGCTTCATCATAGGCTAAGGTAAGTTGGAGTCCTTTCTGATCTGATAGTCCAGTCTCATCAGTAATAAAAACCCACATGTTGTCTTGCCATACCCGAGTGTACCCACTAGTATCGCTTAGATCCAAGGTCTCCTCCTTTGGAGACGTGTAACGCTCGTGATCCTTCCAGCGCTGTTTAACATCGGCAGGAACCTGCTGATATGCATGAACTATCGCTGTTGATTCCGTCAGCAGGTTCTGAACCAGCCCCAACGGACCGCCAGACTGTGCTATATGTCGTGCACTTGTATACACTTTGCCTAAAATCCACTTATTATAATAGGCGTTTCTAGCTTGCTCGTGTTCATACTGGCTGATTAGCCCCTGCATCGCCAAGTCTGCCAGGTGCTTTAATGGATGCGTTCCTGCTCCCTTGCTGCTGACGCCCCCGCTGGCGCTCCCCGTGCTTCGAACAGGAATAGCTGCGGTTGCCATCAGAACCGCACCTACTGCCACCCCTTCAGGTCCTGCTGTCATCGCTGCTCCCGCCACTGCTCCCATCGCTGGGATCGATCCGAGCAGCTTGGACACCGTGCCCAGCAAGGAGTTAGCTTGCTGTAGCTCGGCGGGTGTCGTCACTTTGGCGGTGACGGACGGGCGGGCCGCAGCGGAAGCGGCGCTTTCCGCTTTCGCAGCTTGTGCCGCTTCATACGCTTTGATGCTCATCAGCGGCGGCTCTGGTACAGGCGGAAGGTCCGCCACATAGACAGGGGCTTTTACCGTGCCTTCCTGATAAATCATCGGCGCGTTCGTATCCGTCTCCCCGTCGAGCACCATGCTGCTGGCTCCGCCTTTTAAATACAGCCCCGTCCCGGCCTGGAGCGATAAGTTCTGCCCTGCATCCAGTTTTACGTTGCCGCCTTTTATCTCAATATCACCCGGACTGCTTACGGTAATGCCGCTGCTTTCGTGCAGCAGAATGGACATTTCACCAGGAGTGGATAGCGTCAGGCTCTCTGCCGCCATCTCCATACCGCTTCCACCCGCATGGCGCCATGCCTTCACCCCCGGCTCCCCTTGCGTATACCGCTGCTGCCGCAGCGAATCGGTCACAAAAGCTTCTGCTTCACGGGCCGTCGGCAGATACAGCTGCACCTGATCCCCGATCTCCGGCATATCATACCAGCCGCTATGTCCTTCCGCCGCATAGCGGGTCGCCACCGGAAACCAGCAGGCGGCAGCCGGGTCCTGCTCAGGGTCAATGTCCAGCTTCACCTGCACACCATCCTGCTGTACTTGAAGCACCTTGCCCATCAAGGTAATGCCGGCAGCCTGCTCATTCTCATAACGGGCATACCGGATATCCTGCTCTGCTTGCAGATCGTATACGGTGTACAGCAGGCCATCCCGCAGCCGGGTCACCACCCGGACAACGACAAGCTCCTTGCCATCCCCAATCGGCAAAGTAACAAAGTCACCCAACGCAAAGTACTGCAAGCTTTCCATGGAGTAAATCATATACGAGCCGTCCCGTTTTCCCTGTGATCCTGCTCCTGGTTCATAAAAAGTTTTGCGCAGACGATAAGAGACCTCCCGCTCCACCTTATACGGCTTCCCTTCCGGCATCCCGAAAAAGATCTTTGGCGAAGCGGCCGTCACCTCGGGCACCAGCACCGACCCAAAGCGGGAAGCAAGGCGCTTCAGAAACGCCCAATCCGTCTCCTGATATTGTAAAACAAAAGCCCCTAACTTGGCATGGTCCGTGACGGTGTCGATCAAATCTCCATACCTGTATTTGCGGACCAGCGCAGTGACCAAGTCGTCATAGGTGCGGTCAACATCCTGGAAAGAGCGCTTTTTCAGCAAAATATCCATCTGATACGAATGCGAAGCGGCCTCCAGCTCGAAGGTATACACCCCGCGCATACACTGCACCGACATGTGTGTGACAAGGCCATGAAACAGCCTTCTTACCGATTGGCCCTGCTCATCGAGTTGGCGTAGAACAATGGGCTCCTCCTCCATACTCTGACCGATACAGGCTGCTCCCTGCTCCTCGGACAACACACCACTAATATGTAAATAAGCGTGCTCGTTGATTGCTCTCGTAATCTTCAACTTTTCGATATGCTGAGGCTGAAAGGGACCATAGAGGCGCAGACTTTCGTACCCGATCCCGTTGTCGTTGTGCGATACACTCAAATGAATTCCTGACTCCTTTCCCCATGACTAGCGGCCTCCCTGCCGCAGCCGTTAGTCCAGTTCCTGCCCGTCATTTTCGATCCGGATACCCACAGTACAGACATGCTTACCTCCATATGTCCATCCAGAATGGGCTGCGCTCCTGGGTAATGAGCTCATCCCCCATCCGCAGCGCCCTGTTTTGCCCGGCATCCGGCTGGTTCTACCCTTGTAAGGCGTCTGTGCTTTACTTGCATCTGCATTGTTAGATGCTGCATGGCTGTTCAGGCGATTTTTGAGGTTAAGGATATGCTCGTCCATGTAGTTCATTGCGTATTCCTTTCATCCAAGAAATGAGTTTATTTTTAAGAGGATATATTTAACATAGGACCTTTTAAAAGTAAGTATCGGACATACCATACTTTTTGTCTATGTTTTTCATTGTTAATAGTTCCCTTTTCCTATGAATATACAGAAATACGAACCCTCGGAAAATAAAAGAACGCAAAACCTGCTCAGCCTAATGAACAGATTTTGCGTTCTTTTCACAATCATCAAAAATGTGTTGTTAATAGAACTCTATACTCTTCTCGCCATTAAATCTTGTTGAATGAAAGTCTCATTCCTTTCGAATCTCTTATAGAAAAACATAGGAATGATGCCAACCAAGAAGATGATAAACGGCAGCCAGATGAAGCTGAGCTGAATTCTGTACAGCGCCACAGGAGTTTGCACGCTCCAGGCAATATAGCCTGTCCGGTCCATCACCCATGCCGGTAATAATCCGCCGACTCCGCTGCCTGCCTTGATACAGAATAGGCTCCCAATGGAGGTCAGAAATCCGCTGGCTCGAATGCCATTTTTCCATTCCCCATAATCCACCGTATCAGACAGCATCGCAAAAGGCATGGAACACGCAAAACCTGAGCCCAGGGCACCGATAATCCAGCCGATGATAATCATGGTCAGGTCCGTGCTTCCCATTAAAATCACAGCTTGTCCCAGAGCAACCAGGATCAGCCTGATGATCATGATCATATATTTGCCCAGTTTTCTGGCGAACAATGGAATCAGAACCATCGAAATCAACTGTATAGAGGTCAAACCATTGATTAAAGGCACCAACTCTTTGCCATCCAGATTATACTGCAAATAATAGACCAGCGTTGACGAACAGATATTCAGACCGATCCAGTAGCACAAGTTGGCTGCTACAACGAGCATCCAGGGCCAGTTGTGCTTGATGGCGGCAAAATTCTAGGTAATGGGAACGGACTTGGTTTTAACCGCTGTATGTACTCTCAAGTCGGCAAATGCGGTGAAAAACATAATGCCAGCCAGCACGCCAAATAAAGCTAGCGTCAAAGAAAATCTGAACAGCAGGGTTCACGCAATCCCGATGCAAAGAACGAAAACATCCGTATTAAAGTACAGCAAATAGTTTGAATTAGGATTCATAAATCCAGACACGCATTTCTCCTTGGGTCCGATTGCACCAGGCGTAATATGGAATGGCAGTGAGGGTCTGAGGAATCCATTCCTGCGGCTCGGAGCTGTATAATGCGGCAGGGCTTTCTACCCGGTAACCCCCTGCGATCAGCTTGACAACTCCGCCCAGCAGGCTTTCATCGAACTCTTCCCTGATCAGGCTGCACTTCGGCAATCTTAACCCTGCCAGGTTTGGTCCATTATCCGCTTCCTCCAGACAGAACACGACCGGGCCGCGCTGGAGTGCAACCTGCTGCTGATTCATGGAAACCAGCGGATGGCTCCGCATTCGTTCCACAGGCATAGCCAGATGTAGAGTGACCACATCCCCATCCTTCCAGGTACGCTGAATCACTGCATAACCTTTTTCCAGATGATCTAATGAAACGGTTTCTCCGTTCACTTTCAGTTCCGCCTTCTTGCACCAGCTGGGTACGCGAAAAGCCCACTTAAACGAAGCCTGCTTTGCTGTCTGAATCGCGAAGCTTAAGTCCGCATTCCATGGATAACGGTGAGTTTGTATAATTTCAACCTCTTGTCCGGACAAAACCAGGCTTGCCTTGCCTGCAATATATAAGTGTGTATACAGGGTGTCCTCCGTCTGGGTGTACACATGATCTTCGACCGACGCGATCATTCGTGCCAGATTGGGCGGGCAGCAGGCGCAGAAGAACCATTTCTGCCGCTCTGTTTTGACATGCTCCTGATCTTTTCTGGAGGATTGAAAAGCATTGGCCTCCAGCGGATTGACGTAAAAGAAACGTTTGCCGTCCAGGTCCATTCCGCTGATCGTGCCGTTATATAACGCCCGTTCCAGAACATCAGAGTATTTGCGGTCAGGTGTTAAGCGCAGCATACGATTAGCCCAGAAGACCAGCCCCACCGAGGCACAGGTTTCGCAGTACATGCTGTCATTAGGAAGATCATACCCGGAAGTGAAGGCTTCCCCATTGACAGCGGAACCGATTCCGCCCGTGATATACATTTTGTGATTCGTGACATCCTCCCACAGCGTTTCACAGGCCTGCAGCAGGGAAGCATCTCCCGTCACTGCCGCCAGGTCCGCCATCGCAATATACAGGTACATCGCTCTCACCGCATGGCCGACAGCCTCTGTCTGCTCCCGAACCGGCTTGTGAGCCTGTTGGTATTCAAAGCCGAGCCCAAAATTGATATGATTATCATCATTCCAGGTAGGCGATGTTTGAATGAGCTTTCTCTTTTCCTGTTCCTCAATAAAATAAATGGGTTCCTGCCCGCGCTGTTCAATAAAATATCGGGCCAGCATAAGATATTGATCCTTTCCGGTCACACCGTATAATTTGATCAAAGCCAGCTCAATTTCTTCATGCCCCGGATAACCTTTTAACTTACCGTCCTCTGTGCCAAACGTCTGCTGAATAAGTGATACATATTTCTCCATGATATGCAGAAGCTTGGTCTTGCCTGTCGTTTCATAATAAGCAACAGCCGCTTCTATAAAATGTCCCGCACAGTACAGCTCATGATTGTCCCGTAAATTCGTCCAGCGATTGCCGGGCTCCTTCAATAGATAGTAGGTATTCAGATATCCATCCTCAGCCTGGGCTCTTCCCAGCAGATCAATCACTTCGTCCGCCCGTGCCTCTAAATCCGGGTTCGGATGATCCCTCAGACTAAAGGCCACCGTCTCCAGCCATTTGGCAAGATCACTGTCCTGGAATACGGTTCCATAATATTCACCGCTTGATTCCCCGGCTGCAATTTTAAAGTTTTCAATGGCATGGCTGGGCTCTGTATCAGGCAATTCATCATTCAATGCTTTCCATTGATAAGGAATAACCTCTTCCGCAACCACCTGCTTGTACTTTTTCCAAAATGAATCATCCACGATAACACCCTTGACTGGCTTTGCTGTTTTCATTGATCAAACATTCCCTCCTTGATAATAGAACGCTTTCATTTCCCGCAAAATAACGATAAAGTAAACATCATACCGACCAGGTTAGCCTGAGCTCTCCTTGCTACAGTGCCTATTTTATCAACCTGAATCTACAAAAAACATCGCCATCTTTAACTAAAACTTATATGATTTCACACATACCCGCATTTTGCAGCCTTCGATTTCACCTGCAAATATGCACGTGATAAAGGAGCTGGTTTGTATGAGCAAAACGGACTTTCTGTCTTTTCTTGTCCCGCCATTGCCCTATTTCATTGAGGGGAACTTTACGACATACCGGAAAGGGGATTGGCACCCGAACCGTTATAACCTGGGTTATTTTGACGTGATTATGATCAAGGAAGGAATGCTGCACATCGGGGAAGAGAACCAGACATGGCAGGTTACTGAAAATTATGCTTTGATTCTGGAACCGGACAAGCACCATTTTCCCATTGAGGCCTGTACGGAGCAAACCTCCTTTTACTGGTTCCATTTTCAAACCAATAGCACCTGGTGCGCGCAAGCCTTACCCAACTTCATTACACCAAGCGCTCCCATTCCGGAGCTGCATTTTCATTCAGAGCATACGACCATTCATTTGCCCAAATTTCAAAAAGTGGTCAATCCGCAGGAGCTGTTTGCCAAACTGGACTACTTGTTAGCCTCCACATTAAAGCCCAGAAAGCTGGCGCTGTGGGAGACTCAGCAAACCTTTGTTAATATTTTCAGCAGCCTGGAGTATGATCAGAGCAGCAAAAACAGCTCTGCCAAGCTGGCAGAGCAGATCGAAATCTATTTAAAGCAAAATTTCAAAAAAACGGTCACCAACAAACATTTGGAAGACCATTTTCACGTGCATCAAAACTATTTGGCCCGGTGCATGAAAGCTGCTTTTCAGCGTACACCGCTTGAATATTTAATGGATTACCGGCTCGAGCAGAGCCGCAATCTTTTGCTGCAAACCGACTGGCCCATTCAACAGATCACGGAAGAAACAGGGTTCTCCCAAGCCAGCTACTTCTCCAGATGCTTCAAAGAAAAATTCGGTGTGTCACCGAAGAATTACAGACAGCAGTATTGGAGGCCAAGCCAATAGTCACTGTTGCCCCCGAATTTATGATTGTATTTTCTTCGAGGCAACCCCATTGGTCAAGCATCGAATTCTAGATTGAGCTATCTGGTGCATTTCTTTGCTAACGTTTGCCACAGCGCTTATTCGGCTGGGAAAACAAAGATTTCCTTTCTAACGGTTGTGCCCGGCCTTATTTAGTCTAAATAGTTCTTTATCTGCGGAAAAACGGGAATTAAGCTCGCTGGCAACCGTTGCATTTGATAACCCCTCATTTTTATCCAAATAGCGTTGTTCACAACCGTTAGAATTCCCCTGCTTTTAAACGCACTCGCACCTATCCCCCGCTCAAGCACCAAAGTCAGTTTTGAGCCGACTATAAGTCCTTCAACATATTCAGCAGATAAGATACCCCCTCCGTCCATTGTCCCTCTGGGTTTGCCAGAACTGCAGTCCAGCCCAGCTCTTTGGCCGGTGCTAGATTCTTCTCCTGATCATCCACATAGATCATTTTTCGGCCGCCCAGTTGTCTGTGAAGCTGGTCAAATGCCCGTTTATCCGGCTTGCAAAATCCCGATTTATCCGAAATATGCATGCTTGTCACATATGGCTCCAACGGCCGGATTAATTCCGTCACCCACTCGGTCCGATGATTGCTTAACAGGTGGATATCAGCGATACCGCTCCATCGGGGCAGCAGCTCGGCGGCAGGCAGCAGCTTCAGATGCTTGTGAATCAGGTGCGGCAAGTCGTGCCTTCCTAATACGGGATACTCCCGGGCAAGCCAGAGCTCGTAATCTGCCACCGATATTTCTCCGCTCCAAAAGGGCTGCCGGATTTCCTGATTGAACTTCTTCTTCAGCTCCTGTGCGCTGCAGCCCGCATGTTCTGCGAGCTCCTGCCAATACATGGGTGAAAGATTCGTCGCAATGACACCGGCAATATCGAGCACCAGATGCGACCTGGACATGAACGTCCCCTCCCCTGCGGTGATATCATAAAAGCTTGAGTAGCTGCTTTAAGCTGGTAATTGAATGCATAGGTGTAACCGTCAGCCCTTCACGCCAAGGCTGGTTCACCTGCAGCCATATTGTCTCCATCCCGGCAGCGGCTGCCCCCTCGATGTCATTTACGGGATGATCCCCGATATAAACACATTCTTCAGGCTTAAGCCCCAGCTGTTCCGCGGCAATTTCGAAAATACACGAATCTGGCTTCTTCACTCCCGCCTCTTCCGAAACTACAATGACATCAAAGCTGCTGCGCAGCTGCAGGCGATCCAGCTTGCCGTACTGCACAGAGGTCTTTCCATTCGTAATAAGCCCGGTTTTGTATTTCGTCCTGAGATGTCCCAATACTTCTCTTGCATCGTCCATAAGCAGTGCGTGTTCAACATACTTCTCCTCATAGAAATGAAGCAGTTCCGTCAATTCAGGTTTACTGCTCCATGGAAGCTCTGTGAGCAGTTCCTCGAACATAGCGTTTTTTTCTTTATACCCGTCCTCATCCAATTCGATTATCCTTTTGACCAGCCCTTCCCTGAAATCTATATGCTGAAAATATGTATCGGTAAAAGAGCAGGCAAAATTGGTAAACGTGGTCGTACGATCCACAAGCGTATTGTCCAGATCAAATATGACAGCTTCAATGGTATTCATAATTGCCTCCTGACCGTTTAAAGTATGAATCAATCTTTCAGTGCCGCTTTACCGCTTCATACGATTTTGCCCCCGGTATTCCGTTGGAGAAAGGCCCGTACATTTGCGAAAAAGCTTGGAAAAATACAGCGCATCCTTAAAGCCGACCGACGAAGCTACCTGTTCTATCGTCAGCGTACCCTCGAGCAGCGATTTGGCCTGCTCCAGCCGAACCTGCATCAAATACTGCTTGGGGGAGCGACCTGTTTTCTGCTTAAAAGCCTTGGAAAGATGCGCACGATGATAACCCAGGCTTTGGGCCATGCCTTCAATGGTTATCGGCTGATGATACTGCAGCGTAATCCAGCGGATCGCTTGCTCGACTTGACGGTCAATATCGGACAAATCCTCCCGTCCGAGTGGGATACGGTTCCCCTCTTTTCCCAGACGATGAAGCAGCAGCCGCAGCCAGCCGGACGCCTCCAAATCCTGCAGCCGCGGTTCGTTGGAATCCTCAAAGCTACGCCGGATACGCCTGTATAAGCTGACTAAGCCGCGGATTGAGGTTTTATGTATGACCGGTTGCCGGGGAGTCAGACCCAGATCCTCCATTAAATCGTGTACCGCTTCCCCTTGAAACGCCGTCCAGATATAATGCCAGGGCTGGCTGGCATCCGCTTCATAGCTGAACAGAACACCCGGGAAAATGATAAAGGTATCCCCTTCACGGCAAATGAGAGACTGTCCGCCGCACTCAAACACACCCTCTCCGCTTATTACCGTATGCATTAAATAGTAGCTGTGGACAGCCGGACCGATTTTATGGGCAGGGTAAGGCTTACCCTCCCCGCTGAATAACACTGCCAGACTCCTGTCCCGGGGAGACAGGTTGATACCAACGGTAAACTCCTCGTGATCCATTGCACCACCCCTCCTGTTCCATCTGCTCATACAACAAAAGTCCATATGCTTCTTGTATTCTTCCATACTCATCGCCGGGGACTTTCTCTATATTATAGCTTGAGCAGAGCAGCTTGGGAGCGCTTTACCTCAACAAAATACAGTTGCGAATACTTTTTAAGAGGAGGAAACAAGCATGGCCAAAATTACATTTCTCGGAGCAGGCAGTACCGTATTTGCAAAAAATGTGCTGGGTGACTGCATGCATACCCCTGCGCTGCAGGGCTTTGAGCTTGCTTTATTTGATATTGATCCGCAGCGGCTGGCCGATTCGGAGCGGATGCTGAACAATTTGAAGCAAAGCAGTGGCAGTACCTGCATCATAAAGTCGTATTCCGACCGCAAGGAGGCGCTGCGTGGTGCCAAATATGTCGTGAATGCCATCCAGGTCGGAGGTTATGATCCTTGCACGATTACCGACTTTGAGATTCCGAAAAAGTACGGCCTGCGGCAAACGATTGCCGACACCGTCGGCATCGGCGGAATTTTCCGCAATCTGCGCACCATCCCGGTGATGCTCGATTTTGCGGCTGATATTCGCGAGGTGTGTCCGAACGCGCTGTTCCTGAACTACACCAATCCAATGGCGGTGCTGACCCAGGTCATGAATACCGAAGGCGGTGTAAATACGGTCGGCCTCTGCCACAGCGTGCAGGCCTGCATTCCGGATTTGTTCAAAGATCTGGAGCTCGACCCCACCGGTGTCCAGTCCAAAATCGCCGGCATCAATCATATGGCATGGCTGCTGGAGGTAACGAAGGACGGAAAAGATCTGTACCCGGAAATCAAGCGGCGTGCGGCCGAAAAGCAAAAGGAGCGGCATCATGATATGGTGCGTTACGAAATGATGCTGAAGTTCGGCTATTACAATACCGAGTCTTCCGAGCATACGGCCGAGTATCATCCCTACTTTATCAAGCAGCGCTATCCTGAGCTGATCGAAAAATTGAACATTCCGCTGGACGAATACCCGCGCCGCTGTGTGAACCAGATCCAGCGCTGGACGGAGATGCGTGAGGATTTGGTCAATAATGCGGATTTGGAGCATACCCGCTCGCACGAATATGCATCTTACATTTTTGAAGCGGTCGAGACAGGTGTTCCTTTCAAAATCGGGGGCAATGTGCTGAACACGGGCCTGATTCCCAATCTCCCTCGGGAAGCCTGTGTGGAAGTGCCGTGCCTTGTCGACAAAAGTGGTGTAACCCCAACTTACGTGGGTGACCTCCCGCCGCAGCTGGCCGCACTTAACCGCACGAATATCAACACCCAGTTGCTGACGATTGAAGCTGCAATTACGGGCAAAAAGGAGCATATCTATCATGCGGCTATGCTGGACCCTCATACGGCGGCAGAGCTTTCCCTGGATGATATTGTTGCGCTCTGTGATGACCTGATTGAAGCGCACGGCGACTGGCTGCCCAAGTTTCACTAATCTGCCCGCCCAAAAAAAGAGGCCGGCCGCGTTGCGGTCGCCTCTTTTTTTCTGAAGATTATAGAATTTATAAGTTTTCAGCGGAGCTGAACAATTCTACTGCTAAAAGCGGTCTGTCTTCTGAGAAGGTACATCGATAATGCTTTTATTATAGCAAGCTTCAACTTTTTTTAGACAAGATGCTTGCTACTGCACGCTTGTTCTTACTGCTGCTTCAATATTTTCACCATGGCGTTGATCATGCCTTCATGGGAGCTTTCGTGCCCATTGCTTAAATGGATCAGTTCGCCAATCGTCCCGGCTTGGGCGAAGTTATCCTTCTTGGCCACAGGTTCATCCAGAATTCCTGCAAAGGTATCGCGGAGACGGGACGGCTGCTCATTAAACAATTGCATAAGCTCTTCCCAGGACGGCGGTTCTCCGATCCAATCTGCCGGCTTCGTCCCAGGCCCGAAGAAAGTGGTATAGCTTTCCGGAAGCGGGATCGGCTTGCCTGCAATACCGTAGATGATCCGGTCAGCCAGGGTAACCACATGGCCGAGCTGCCAGTGGATACTGTTGTTATAGCCTGTCGGAACTACATTCCGCTTGGCCTCCAGAAGCGACTCCAGATGCTTCAGTATTTTTTGGCGGGTACGTTCCATTAAATGAAAAGCGTAGATGTCAGACATTCATTTTCTCCTCCTATGCACGTTCGAAATTGATTAACATCAAGATGTAAATCATTTCATTACACCATCATTATCCGCGTTTTACTTCCCGTATTCAATGCTGCGGGGCATTGTTTTTTTCTTTTTGGTACATAGTTATATAATTCATCAGCTCCGTGATTCCACTGAATTGGTCAAACAGTTGATGGTTCAGTTTGGTCAGCGCCAGATTAAAGGATTGCTCCACTTTGGCATAGCTTTGGGTATCCAGGGTTTCCAGGGTTTCCAGGGTTTCCAGGGTTTCCAGGGTTTCCAGCAGCTCTTTCATATTTTCAATATAATAGACGGTTTTTCTAAGACTGCTGATCACCAGAATTCTCCGCAAGTCCGCTTCGCTAAATATTCTATATTTATTCTCCCGGTTTCTTTTCGCGTGAATCAGCCCCTCCTTTTCCCAATGCCGGATGGCGGAAGCATTAACGCCCGCAATTACTGATACCTCGCGGATGCTCATTGAGTTGGATATTTTTATGTTTTTATACTTGTCAAAGTCAGCATTTTGGATCATCGTCAAAATCTCTTCAGTCTTCATTTTCTCGGATTGAAGTTTATGCTGCTCCGCATTGATCAGCCAAAGCGCCTGCTCATGCTCGCCTGATCTCACTTTCCTCATGACTTCATATGCAACGGGAATCTCATACCCCTTTAGCAGCGAGCGGATCGTAACAAATGCTTGAACATGAATGGCATGGTACAAGCGGTGATTTCCGTTTTTTCTCGGCACCTCAGGGATTAAAGCTTGTTCTTCATATCTCCTTAAGGTGGTTGTGCTTACTTTCAACTGGTCGGCAATTTGCTTCGGGGTATATGTCGTATTGTCCATTTTCCAACCCTCTCATTAAAGTAAAACCCTCAAGTGCTACATTAACATACAAATCTGCAAATCCTGAAACTATCGGGCATCTCAATCGCATGAACCGAAATATTGCATGAATGTTGTATGGTAGGAGTATAAACCGATCAAGAGGAGTGATCACTTGAAGAAAATTGTAACACTGCATGACGGTTCGGCACTGGAAGTCGGTTTGACGGGGGACAGCTCCGCTAAAGTGATTATGCTGCCGGGAGCTAAAAAAACCGTTTACGGAGATGAAGCTGAGAGCCTGGCCAAGTGGGGCGTAGATCCCGAAGCCGGGAAGAAGCTGGTTGAGGAACTTTCGGACAAGTTCCGGGTCCTGTATTTTGATTATGAAGACCATCTCTTTGCACATCCCCGGCCTGATCAACTCACAGCGGACAGTGTGGTAACGGATTTTTTACGGATTGCTGATGAGATGAATGTTGAGAGCTTCAGCTACTATGGGTACTCATGGCTGGCTCTGACAGGGCTGCAATTGGGGGTCAGAAGCGGCAGATTGGAAAGCCTGATCATGGGCGGTTACCCGCCGTTTGAAGGACCTTATCGGGAAATGCTGATTGTAACCCAAAAGGCATACGAACAGACCTTAAATACTTATGAGCATTCTGGAAAAGGACTGAACGCCGGGACTTCTCCTGAAGAAATCGATTGGGATACAGTACAAGTAAGCACCAATTCGGCCCAAACGAAACAGTTCGTTACGCTGTACCAAAGTCTTACAGATTTTGATGACAGAAAGGTGCAGCATCTGCTGTCCATACCGAAGCTTGCTTTTGCAGGAGACAAGGATTCGATTGTGTACGGAGATAATTTCGGAGGGGTAACGGTGGACATCGCCGGATTATTGCAAAAACATAAAGCTAAGTTACAACGCGCGGGCTGGGATGTAGAGATGCTAACTGGGGATGGCATGGATCACACCAAAGCTATGCAGCCGGCTGAAGTGCTGCCGTTAATCAAGCCTTGGCTGATCGATAAACTGTTATAGCTTGATAGCAGTGGGCTTAAAGGGCCGGATCATCCCGGCTCCTCTCGTTAAATATCAGAAGGCATCCGCCGCGTTATCATAAGTCCAGCAGATGACCGTAGCGCTGTCTCTCGCGTCATGGGAGCGCGCATGTTCCAGAGCTTCTTTCACACTATCATCAGGCGTCCGTGGATTCATAAAGACATCGTATATATTTTAATCTGAACTGGCCAAATTCGGCCAAATCGGGATGCAGTAAATAGGCCATGCAATCGCCTATCGACAGCCACCATAGAAATTGTTTTTTCTGAAAAACAATAAGGCATGAGGTTTCGCCACAATTGTCAGGAATAATTTTACATCCCCTAGATCACACTATAGAGCAGCAACTAAAAATTACCTAAAAACTTGTCCGAATGTCCTAGGGACAAGCCCAGATTACTTTTGGTAAAATACGCTAAGAACAGCGTTGAGTTAAAACACCTATGCAGAGGAGATGGATTACCATGACATTAGGACTGACACCTTACTTATTTATGGACGGAAACGCCAAAGAGGCGATCAGCTTTTACGAACAGGCGCTTGGCGCTCGCGTTCAATTTGTGCAAAGCTTTGGAGAAATGCCGGAAAATGCGGAATTTCCGCTCCCTGAAGCTGCGAAAGGCCGAATTTCCCATGCCATGCTGAAGGTCGGCGAATCAGACCTTATGCTGTCGGATTCTTTTCCCGGACATTCTCCTCAGATTGGAAATCAGGTCACGATCTGTATTCAGTCGAGTGATAAAGAACGTTCCCATGCCATCTTTGAAGCGCTGCAGCAGGGAGGGCAGGTGCAAATGCCCTTACAGGAAACCTTCTTTAGCCCGGCTTACGGTACGGTAACGGATAAATTCGGAGTAACGTTTCACATCTTTACAGAGGGCGCACAGCCTTAACAGCCTCTTCGCCCCTCACATAAGCCCTGCTGCTGATTCAAGCGCAGGGTTTCTTTGTTATGGCCGTAGACGAGTAACTGATAATTACTTAAACTCCTGTACTCTCCGCAACCAGTCTGTTGTCATCGTATTAAAAATTTCCACTTGCTCAATCTGCAAATTATGCTAATAGGTCAATCCAAGAGCGCTTTAAGGTAAAAAAAAGAGGCCAACTCTACACATCAGGTAAAGTGTCCTCCGGAAAAAAAATGGTGATCAGAGTTTCTCAGTCAGTCCAGCTCTCTTACTTCAAAAGGAAGCAGGACTTGCTCAATTTCGCTTCTATGAGGTTCATATTGCGGCGGCAGCATCAGCTGCTGACCCATCGTTGCCTGCGATTCGTCATGGGCAAATCCCGGCGGATCAGTAGCGATTTCGAACAAAATATCTCCATGCTCTCTGAAATAGACAGCATTAAAATAGTTCCGGTCCTGCACCGGTGTCACTCCATAACCGTTCTCCTGCACGTATTTTCTCCATTCCAATTGATCCTGATCGTCTTTTGCCCGCCAGGCAATGTGGTGAACGGTGCCGACACCCATCTGTCCATGGCCGATGGAGGTGAGCTTAAGGTCAATCACATTCCCGATGTCTCCGGCAGAGTGATAGCGGGCGATATCGCCTTCTTTTCCGACAAATTCAAGGCCCATGACTTTCTCCAGCAGCTCAGCTGTTTGCTCGGGACGGGTCGACAACAGGGTTGCGCCGCCGAAACCTTTAATTGCCACTTTAGGATCCATTCCACCGAAATTCCACGAATTCGGTTCCCCTTCTTCCCGCTCCACAATTTCTAGATGAAGCCCGTGTGGGTCATCGAACTCCAGATACTGCTCGCCAAAGCGTCCCATTCTCGTAAAAGGAATCTTGAAATGCTCAAGCCGTTTTTCCCAAAAATTCATGGCGCCTTTAGGCACAGCATAGGAAGTGACCCCGACCTGACCATCCCCAATGGTACCCTGATGAGCATCGGCCCATGGAAAGAAGGTAATAATGGTTCCCGGTTTTCCGTTTTCATTGCCAAAATACAGATGATATGTGCCCGGATCGTCAAAGTTGACGGTTTGCTTCACAAGCCGCAACCCCAGCACACCGGCGTAAAAATCTACATTCTCCTGCGGATGCCCCACGATTGCCGTAATATGATGAATCCCCATCGTTTTTTTACTCATTTTCATTCACTCCCCTTAGATATGTTTTACAAATTCATTAACAGGCTTCCGGTAACCACGCGGTTTCCGGCTCTCCACCTTTTCTTTCCCGATCGTAATCATTAATACAACCTCATGCTGATCGTCGATATTCAGAACCTCTTTCACCGCTTGCGGATCAAAGCCGATCATCGGACATGTATCCCAGCCCTTATCCTTGGCCGCCATCATAAACAGCATCGCTGACAGCGAGGCATTACGGATCGCCTCATCCCTTTGAAATTGTTCTCCTCTCATTTCATAGGTAGCAACGGTATCGTTGACCATATGATCGTACTCCTGCTGATTGACCACGCCCAGCAGCTTAAGTCCTTCATAAATTTCAGCTGCCTGAAGGTATGCCTTTTTATCACCCAGGACTACAATAACCGCAGAAGAACTGCCTACTTTATACTGCCCATATGCCGCTTTCTTAAGTTTTTCTTTATGGACCGGGTCGGTGACCGCGATATATCTCGTATGCTGCAGGTTAAAAGCCGATGGCCCGAGCTTTACCAGCTCAAAAATTTCATTCAGTTCTTCTTTCGTGATCGGGTTCTCCGGAAGAAAATTGCTTGCAGAACGTCTTTCTTTTACCACCTGTACAAAATCAGCCATTTTTTTCTCCTCCATCTCGGTTATGTATTATTTGTTCTTCGAGAATACTTTAAGTTAATTATCTTTAATTTAAGAATTTTATTATGAGGTAATCTTAATCCTTTTTTATTTTGGTGTCAAGCTTTTATTTCAAAAAAATCCCCCAGGTGTAAATGCATTCAACCAGAGGGATTCGATATGGATTATTCTTCTTATTATATCGCAGCAGCCTCTGTACCCAGCGGCATCGTATAATACCACGGCTTCTGGTCTTCGTTCTGCTGGTATACCACGATCAGGAGCGTACGGCCTTCGGCTGTCAAAGAGCTGCCGCCGCCCAGGATATGCTCGAGCCGGAACGGCAGCACGTCAACCACGGCGAACTTCTGCAGCTCCTTCTCGCCCATTGCCAATTCAGCAAATGCAGGTGATGTGAACTGATCGCCAACCGCCGCTTTAACGGCGTCCGGACGCTTGGCAGCCAGCTTGACGTACCCGCTGCGGTCGTCTTTATCGAGCGAGATGTCCCACCATATTTTACGTGGCTTGTATTTGTGATTCAGGAAGTAGTCCAGCTTCATCAGGCCGAGGACAACATCCATTCGCTTCGTATCGCGCTGCTCCAGAAAGGCGTAAAGCCGGGTGAACAGATCCTCAAGCTGATGCCCGATCTTCTGCCAGCCCTGCTCCTCCCAGTAGTCCCCGAACTCCTGAAAGAAATCGAAAGCCGAAGGAAATTCCCGCTCTATCAGGTAAGTCAGCGTATGATCCATCCGATGGGCGTTCCAGTATTTCTCCAGCACATCCTCCAGTCGCTTCAAGCGGACAATATCTGTAAAAGACAGCACATCATTGCTCAGCATTTCATACGGCGCGACATCCATATAAACATAGTTATACTTCTCGGCATCCAGGCGCAGCCCCGTGCCACGCAGCATTTTAAGGAAGCCGAGCTGCAGTTCTTCCGGACCAAGCGCGAAGACATCGTTGAAGGTTTTGCGGAACGTATTGTAATCCTCCAGCGGCAGGCCTGCGATCAGGTCCAGATGCTGGTCGATTTTGCCGCTCTCCTTGACCTTCGTTACCGTGCGGGTCAGCTTGGCAAAGTTTTGCCGACGCTTCACCAGCTCATTTGTCGGATCATTGGTGGATTGTACACCGATTTCGAAGCGGAAAATGCCCGGTGGCGCATGCTCCGCCAGATAGTCCAGCACCTCAGGCCGCATAATGTCCGCTGTAATCTCAAACTGGAATACACAGCCCCGGTGATTTTCGATCAGGAACTTGAACATCTCAAGGGCATAATCCCGCTTGATATTAAACGTGCGGTCGACGAATTTGATCAGCTTGGCGCCATTGTCAATCAGATACAGCAGATCTGACTTGGTCCGCTCGATATCGAAGTATCGCACACCGACCTCAATGCTGGACAGACAGAATTGACAGCTGAACGGACAACCTCGGCTCGTCTCGAAATAGACAACCCTTTTCCCAAGCTCGGGAATATCCTCCGGGAACCAGTGCGGGCTCGGCAGCTCGTTCAGATTAGCCTTCGGCCGCCCCGGCATAAGGATGACCTCCTCACCCTTGCGGTAAGCCAGACCGTACACAAAATGATACTTGCCCGCTCCCTCAATCTCCTGCAGAAGCTGATGAAACGATTCTTCCCCTTCGCCCATCACGATAAAATCAACGTTCTGCAGCCGGTTCATCCAGTATTCCGTATCATAGGAGACTTCCGGCCCGCCGAGCACGATTTTCACATCTGGCATAACCTTTTTCAGGACATCAATGACCTTGATTGTCTCTTCAATATTCCAGATGTAGCAGGAAAAGCCGATCACATCCGCTCCCCGCCGGTACAGGTCCGAAACAATATTCATCACCGGGTCTTTAATGGTATATTCCGCCAGCTCAATATCAAAATCACGTTCGCTGTACGCCTTTAGACAGCGGATCGCGAGCGACGTATGAATGTATTTCGCGTTTAAAGTGGACAGAATGACTTTCATGGGTCACGACCTTTGCGTGGATTGAACTTCTATAAAAGCTTTAAAACTCGTCGTCATACAACGGGACCGATTCGTCCGCCTGATTCAGGAAGAAATCCAGGAACGGCTTGCCGTATTTCCGGAATTTCACTTCCCCGACCCCTTTGATACGCAGCATGTCCGCTTCGCTCCGCGGATTGGCCACACTCATTTCCCTCAGGGTGGCATCGTTGAAAATAATATACGAAGGCACATGCTCCTTGGCCGCCAGATCACGGCGGATGAGGCGCAGCTGCTCGAATACCGTCTCATTGACCGCGGACGGGTAAGCATCCCTGCTGCGCCGGCTGCCCGAACCACCCGCGACGGCAGTCGCATGACGCACGACACGCTGCATGACCTGGCGCTGCCCCTTCAACACCTCCGCCGCCAGCTGCTGCAGCCGTACGACCGGATACTGTCCTTCACTAAGGGACAGATATCCTTCCGAGATCAGCACGTTGATGATCTCAACGATTTCCTTTTCCGTGCGGTTGCCCATGACACCATAGGTCGGCAGGCTGTCGAAGCCGTACTGCAGCACCTTTTTATTGCGAGAACCCTTCAGCACCGCCGCTACCATCGTCGCGCCAAACCGCTCCCGCATGCGGTGGATACAGGAAAAGATTTTCTGCGCATCCACTGTCATATCCACAAGCTCGCGCTCATCGGTGCAGGAGCTGCAAATCCCGCATGACGTGTCGTCATGCGCTTCGCCGAAATAATCCAGCTGCGCGCTGCGCAGGCAGCGGGTTGTGTAGCAGTAATCGACCATCTGCTGCAGCTTGCGGTAATCGTTGCGCTTACGTTCCTCGTCCTGCGGATTCTGCTCGATCAGAAACTTCTGGGTCACAATATCCTGCGGGCCAAACAGCAGAATACACTGGCTCGGCTCACCGTCGCGCCCGGCCCGTCCGGCTTCCTGGACATAGGCTTCCATATTTTTCGGCATATTATAATGCAGCACATACCGTACGTTCGATTTATCAATACCCATGCCAAATGCGTTCGTCGCCACGACGACCTGAATATCGTCGTACAGAAAAGCCTCCTGGCTTTCCGCCCGTTCTTCGTCGCTCATTCCCGCATGATATCGACCTGCCGCCATCCCCGCATCACGCAGACGGTGGTACAGATCGTCGACATCCTTGCGTGTCGCCGCATAGATGATGCCTGCTTCTCCGGCATGCTCGCGGACATAGTTCATGATATAAGCTTTCTTGTCCTCTCCCCGCAGCACATGAAACGCCAGATTATCCCGGCCAAGACCAGTGACAAACGTCTGCGGCTCGCGCAAACGCAGCAAACGCACGATATCATCCATAACCTGCGGTGTCGCCGTGGCCGTGAAAGCCGCCAGAATCGGCCGCTGCGGCAAACCGTCCACAAACGGAGCTACTGCCAGATAGCTTGTCCGGAAATCATGTCCCCACTGCGACACACAGTGCGCTTCATCCACTGCCACACAGGA
The DNA here is from genome assembly GCF_046098255.1 of Paenibacillus jiangxiensis. NCBI lineage: Bacteria > Bacillati > Bacillota > Bacilli > Caryophanales > Paenibacillaceae > Paenibacillus > Paenibacillus jiangxiensis. The sequence goes on along the minus strand of NZ_JBJURI010000002.1, from coordinate 181,959 downwards.
GATTGGCAGCTGGGCCATCTCCTCGCGGAACCAGTCCAGCTCCAGACGCTCCGGCGCGACATAGAGCAGCTTCAGGTCTCCACGCTGCGCTCTCCGGATACGGTCATTTACTTCCCTGCCGCTTAAGGTGCTGTTAATAAAAGCAGCCTGAATTCCCATGGCGGTCAGCGCATCGACCTGATCCTTCATCAGCGAAATCAGCGGAGATATGACCAGGGTAAGACCGTCATAGATCAGTGCCGGAATTTGATAGCAGATGGATTTTCCCCCACCAGTCGGCATAATACCGAGCGTATCGCTGCCCTCCAGCAGGCTCCCTACTATTTTCTTTTGCCCTTCCCGGAAATCGGGATAGCCGTAAAACTTGATCAAAAGCTCGCGCGCCTGTTCCAGGCCCGGTGCCTGTACGTTCATTGTTCAAAACCCCTTATAATACTGCGTTAATAACGCTTCTGAGCCCTTTTTCAGATGTTAAAACGCTTCTACGTTCGAACAGCCAATACATAATATTGTCCCATCAAAACGCGATCATTTCAATAGGAAACGGAGCTCGGAAGCCGACCGTGTTCTGCCTGCATCTTTAAGTTTAGCGGGGTTCGAAAAAATGGGCAACCGCATCGTAAAGGCCTTTATGCAAAGTTCGATATTCCTGGCCCACGGGCAGCACTGGACCGACTGGAGTTACTGGGCAAACGGGCGACACTGATATGCGCTTTAAACTGTTCAGTTTTATCTACAGATATCTTAACAATTCCATTAGTGAGACCGATAACTCATAAGGGACTTTAAAATTGTTAAAAAAGGAGAAATCAAGATGTCCAGCTGGAGAAAAAAATGTTTTTTGGTCGGTTTAGCTTTTGTGCTTCTGTTTATATTTTCCGGATGTGCGGGCAAAGAAAAAACTGACGAAGAGAAACTGCAAGAGGCCTTTCAGGATGCGCTCAAGGAAGCTACCGATAATGCTTCTAATAATGAGAAAACCTCGACTGAAGCAGCAGAACCACCCACTGTGGAGTCTAAGCTAAGTGAGATTAGCAGCTTTATAACTACGGATTTTTGGAATGAAGGTTTTGTAGACATCAGCTGGTATATCGCAAGCGGGACCAGCAGCACAGGCGAGAAACTGGATATTGACTTCACAATAGACCGCCTCGGTAAATCTATGGAGAAAAAAGCGGAATATGATGCTTATATTCAGGGGTTGGACGCTAAGTATGATGACACAAAAGAAGTATGGTCCAAACTCTCGAATGAGATAGACAGCCTGTATAAGAAAGTCAAGGAAAATCCTCCTGCAGCCATCGACCCGGATTATGAGTTTGATACAGGATTGTTCAAGCAGTATAGCGATGCTTTTAGCAAGGATGTAGAGGCGCTGAACTCAAATTAGGCAAGCTACATAGCAGAGTCCAGATGAATTGGAAACGCAAATGTTAATTCTAAATGGCTTATATTCATGTCACGTAACACATAGTATGTGTGATGAGAAACCCGGTCTTTTTCAAGACACGGGTTTCTTGTTTATGCAGGATGATATCGTAACTCTGTGGTGATTAGCCACGACAAAGTGCCCTTCATGGCATTCCGTTTTCCCACATGGTATAGTGAACACGATACTACAGAGGATGGAGACATTACTGTTATGGGTGAACAGAAACGCCCCCGCAAGGGAACTCAGACCTATGGACAACCGAAAAAACAATCCCAGTTAAAAACACATACAGGCAAAAACAATGCCAACACCGGCGCCAAGACGGCCTCGTCCGGCCCTAGCCCAAAAGGAGCGTACAAGCAGTCCTTTCAACGTAAGTCCGCAGGTGCTGCCGACGCCGAGGAACTGCGCCCGGACGACCGCATCGTCGTCACGATCAAGCGGCTGGGCATCAACGGGGAAGGTGTCGGATATTACCGCCGCAAGGCTGTTTTTATCGACGGAGCTCTCAGCGGAGAAGTTGTCAAAGCCAAAGTGATTGATGTCCAGCCCAAATTCATTAAGGCAGAACTAACCGACATTGAGAAAAGATCCCCACACCGCATTGAGGCTCCTTGTCCTGTGTTCGGCGTCTGCGGCGGCTGCCAGATTCAGCATCTGTCATATGAAGGCCAGTTGGAAGCCAAGGCGGATATTGTACGGGAAGCCTTCAGCCGTTATGCCGGGCTGGATGATATCAGGATGAAACCGATGCTGGGCATGGAACATCCGTGGGATTACCGCAATAAAGCACAGCTTCAATTAACCCGCCGTCAGGGTGAGGTCATCGCCGGGCTGTACGAAGCGGAAAGTCATGACATCGTTGATATCAGCGGCTGTCCGATCCAGCATCCGAAGGTCAATGAGGCCGTGGAAAAAGTTAAATCCGTGCTGGAAGAACTGCGAATCCCGCTGTACAAGGACAACGGCTCCCGTGACGGTGTCCGTACCATCGTCGTTCGTCACGGCTTTCAATCCGGCCATCTGCAGGTGACACTGGTTACGGCTGGAAACAAGCTGCCGCGCAAGGATGACTTTGTTCGTCTGCTGCGTCTCACGCTGCCAGAAGTGACGGGCATCTCCATGAACGTAAATCCGAAGCGCACATCACTCATTTTCGGCGATAAAACGATTACGCTCTGGGGAGCGGAAGCCATGCAGGAATCGCTTGGCGACCTGGAATTCGCCCTGTCCCCGCGCGCATTCTTCCAGCTCAATCCGCAGCAGACCGTCAAGCTGTATGAAAGCGTCAAAGCAGCGGCTGCCCTTACCGGGCGTGAAACCGTTGTAGATGCTTACTGCGGGACAGGCACCATTGGTTTGTGGCTGGGTCCTTATGCCAAAGAAATCCGGGGCATTGAAATCATTCCCGAAGCCGTCGAGGACGCGAAACGCAATGCGGAGCGTAACAATCGGACCAACGCCTCCTTCTATGTTGGAGAAGCAGAGGAACTGTTGCCCCGCTGGGTGAAATCCGGCTTCTCCCCTGACATCATTGTCGCCGACCCGCCACGAACCGGCTTGGACCGCAAATTTCTGGACACGATCCTGCGTACGAAACCGAAGCGTTTTGTCTACGTATCCTGCAACCCGTCCACTTTGGCCAAGGACTGCAAGGTGCTGCTGGATGGCGGGTATGCGATCGAGTGGGTTCAGCCTGTCGACATGTTCCCGCAGACCAGTCATGTGGAGTCCGTGACATTGTTAGTGCGAAAGGACAAGTAATACGGAGATCTATCGTTTGATATACGCTGCTTTTACATGCTGTAAGTGAAGAAGAAGTAAGGGCATGAACAGATGATATTCATAGAGAGGTTTTTGATATGATAGATCATTTTTGGCGTGATTTACCACGACCCTTTTTTATACTGGCGCCCATGGAAGATGTGACGGATGTTGTTTTTCGCCATGTCGTAAGTGAAGCAGCCAGACCGGATGTATTTTTTACGGAGTTTGCGAATACAGAAAGTTATTGTCACCCGGAGGGGAACCATAGTGTTCGTGGGCGTTTAACTTTTACAGAGGATGAACAGCCTATTGTAGCTCATATCTGGGGAGATAAGCCGGAATACTTTCGTCAAATGAGCATCGGTATGGCGAAAGAAGGGTTTAAAGGCATCGATATAAATATGGGTTGTCCTGTAGCGAATGTAGCAGAGAATGGGAAAGGAAGCGGCCTGATATGCCGTCCTGAAATTGCAGCGGATATCATCCAGGCCGCAAAAGCCGGGGGACTGCCCGTCAGCGTAAAAACAAGGCTCGGTTTTAGTGCCGTAGACGAATGGCGCGGCTGGTTAACCCATATTTTGAAGCAAGACATTGTGAATCTGTCCATCCATCTGCGGACAAGAGAGGAAATGAGCAAAGTAGATGCTCATTGGGAGCTGATTCCCGAAATCAAGAAGCTTCGTGATGAGGTGGCGCCAGATACACTTCTGACCATTAACGGGGATATCCCTGACCGTCAGACCGGCTTGCAGCTCGCTGAGCAATACGGTGTGGATGGTATCATGATTGGGCGTGGTATTTTTCATAATCCATTTGCTTTTGAGAAGGAGCCGAAGGAGCACAGCAGCATGGAATTGCTTGATTTGCTGCGGCTGCATCTGGATCTCCATGATCAATATTCAGCACTGGAACCCCGTTCGTTCAGACCTCTCTCCCGCTTCTTTAAAATATATGTCCGTGGGTTTCGAGGGGCAAGTGAATTAAGAAATAGCTTAATGAACACAAAGTCTACAAGTGAAGTACGTGCGCTGCTCGATGAATTTGGCAACAAGGAGCATGAGGGCGCGGAGGAACCTGGAAATTAAGTTGCCTGGTTAAAATAAAAAAAGACGTGAAAAGTTGGAGGAACTTAGGGGGTTATATGTCCTGGAGCAAATTGAAGCAACAACTGGAGAGCTTTCTCAGTCCTGCGTTAAATGGAAGGGTGGAATACCGCGCACCAGGTTACCGTTATTTACCTGATAAATCAGGTATTTGTTATATTGCGGTAGATAAAAAGAACATACTCAATATGAGTGATAAAACCAGCTCCATCAGATGGTATCAAACGGAGCTGGAAATTAAGAATGATCCAGATATCCAAATTTCTATCACCCATGACGACATTGAAGCGATCAAAAAAGATACCAAAGGGACAGTGCCGGAGGATCGTTTAATAGTCATTGCCAGAAGCAGAAAAAGTTCAGGACTTGCCAAAGAGCTTTTGTCAGCACAGACTTCACTAAGTAAATCAAATTTTATAGTTGTGGCTAATAAGTTTTTATCTACCTCTGTAGAGGAAAGCATAGAGAGCAATGATATCTTATTGAATATTCTAGCATTGGTGGACCGAAGAGTTGGAAAAAAGCGGATTTTAAACATGTCCGAGAAGATGAAGTTAAAACATCCAATCGTGCAGTTTTTTTATGACCTACGGCGTAATACGTTATGAAGTATTTAAGGCAGGTGTTATCAGGTGGAAAACGTTATTGATTATTATTCCTTTTTTGACGAGTGGGGTAGGTTGGATAGGGAACCGCTAGAGTTTATCATTAACTGGCATTACATTAAAAAATATTTACCTCCCCATGGTAATGTATTTGACAATGGTGCAGGACCCGGGAAATATTCAATGGAGTTAGCCAAGCTAGGATTTAATGTAACTCTTTCTGATTTAACACCTAGACTAGTTGAAATTGCCAAGGAGAAGGCAAGCGAACTGGGCTTAACGGAACACTTCAACGGTTTTCATGTGTTAAATGCTATAAATTTGGACGGATTACCCAATGAGGTGTTTGATGCTACTTTGATGTTAGGACCTCTTTACCACTTACAAAGGGAAGAAGAACGGATAAATGCTGTAAAAGAGTTGTTTCGCGTTACAAAGAAGGATGGCATCATTTTTGCCGCTTTTCAAAGCAGGACGAGAATGACAATAACTTCCTTGCAATATCCACAACACTGGAAGCCCAATGACACTATGGATTCAATAAAAGAGTTCCGCGATACTGGGATTTTTAACCACGCAGATAAGGGACGATTTACAGGAGCTTATTACTTCAACATCAATGATATCAGGCCCTTTATGGAAAACCAAGGATTTGAAACCGTTGATTTGATTGGATCTTCCAGTATTGGTGGATTAATAAGTGACGAACAAAGGCAGTCTTGGGAAGAAAAAGGTCAGTCGCAGAGTCTGATGAACTTACTTATTGAACTTGCTAAGGACCCTTCCGTCCTGGGAATATCATCTCATTTGTTGTATATCGGCAGAAGGAAATAAACGCTCCCCAAATAGAACCAGTTTAACATTGAGCAAACACCAATCCTGCGGGCAGAGACCCGCTTCTTTTTTTGACCTGATTCTCATAATACCCTCGACCAAGTGCCTCCAGGAGGACGCTCATAACTTTCTGCTTTCGTAATTTCACTTGATTTTAGTAAGCTCGAAAGCGTATCTCCTGAATTTCGCTCTAGCGTCGCGGTCAGACGATCACGCGGTAGTGAAGATGAACAACGCCGCTTGGGAAGCGGCGCTCACCGAGCAGCTCGAGCCGCATGCGGAGGTTGTCCGGCAATGCTCGCTTACCTCCACCCAAGACGATCGGATTAACAAGCAGATGACACTCGTCGATCAATCCCGCGCTCATCGCCTGCCCAGCAAGCTCGGGGCCGCCAATCGTAATGTCGGCTTCTGAAGACTCTTTCAGTCTCCGAATCACATCAGGATCGAATTCACGCTCGTTCCTGGTCCTGGCGCTTGAAACCTCCTGAAGCGTCCGGGAATACACGATTTTCTCTGCAGCTCGCCAGATCTGCGCGAATTCCCTTATTTCCTCCGGTTGATCGCCTTTTTTGACGCTCGCCGTCTCCCAGTACACCATCGACTCGTACATTCGACGCCCGTATATATAGGTGCCAATCGGCCGCTGGAAGTCAGTCCAGAACGCAAACACCTCGTCATCGGAGATCGACCACTCGATATTGCCGCGCTCGTCCTCCATGTAACCGTCCAAAGATACGTTAATTGGGTAGATCAGTTTAGCCATTCCAATATCACCCTCCAATTTTAATTTTCCAACGTAACCAAGGCTAACTCTTCTGAAGTTGAACAAAGATTTGGACTGAATCCTTGAATACGTTTGTCAGCTTTATCTGATGGATACGCCATCTAGGAAACACTAACATTTCTTTTACGTAATTTCTTAAATACCGAGTATTCCTTATTGGACTTAATAAAACTTAATATCTTTTCGGCACATTCTGTTGGATTCATCTCTTCCGTATTTACTTCGAGGTCATATTCATCAAAGCAATATACTTTGCTAAACTGTGAAGCTGCTAGTCCAATCTGTCTATCTCCTCTTGTTTGCTCTCTTTTTATGAGTTCTTCTTCCGAGCATGTTACACCTATAAATAACGTAGGCTGATCGGAAAATTGATCAAGAAACTCATTAAACCTCTTGTCATTGTCGATTACGGTATCTGCTATTACATTAAAGCCCAATTCTAATAACAATTTGATTGTCGAATGGTACACTGAGAATATGGAATCAAATATTTGTGAGACAACTTGATGATCTATTTCTTTTGGAGGTTCATCTGGAAGAAATTTATTATTAATAAAATCATTGTAATTATTAAAAAAATCATCAATTGATACATGATAAAAAAGAATCTCTTTCTGATTTATCAGTTCAGTGGATATGGAGGTCTTTCCGGAACTTGAAGTTCCATTTAGAAAAACTAATATCCCTGGCTTCAATTTAATCATCCCTTCAAAAAATAATTATTTCCTATCTTTCAGATAACGTTATATTCACAAAGTTCATAAAATTACCGACTCAGATAATATTCGAGAAACGGTTGGATTATCCTTCCAGTTAGTTCGATGAAATCAATGGTAACCATCAAATCAACACTGAACTTTAACAGAGTCTATTCAATTAAAGATAAGTCCTAATCAGACCAACTAACAATAGTATGAGGGTAAGCAAGCCAATCCAAGCTCTGCTCATTAAGAAGCGCATATAACGAAGAATAACCACGTACTTTACAGTGTGGCCATTCTTTGTTGTAGATAGCTGGTTACTCAGGTGATATGACCATTATAAAGCCATTGGTTTTCATCACCTTTAATATATTCAAAAACTATTTCGATATTTTGTTCGTTTCCAACTATAGCAATGCCTAGAATCAACCTCTGATCTTTTAATTCATAAAAACGATATTCTAAATTACTAAAATTGATACCTTTAAGAAAATTCTGTTCTCTATTATCTATTGTTATACTTTTGTTTTCTTGATTAATAGTAATGTTGGGGGAGGAAACAGAAGCTATAAAATCGTAATCGTCCTTTTCCATTGCATTTATGATTTTAAAGGTATGATTTAATGTTTCTCTTAGGGCCGTGTCTCCCCCTTTAGAATTCTGGTTATCTCCGATTTGTTCTTTTAACCTTTCATTTTCTTCACTTAATGATTGTATTTGCTGAGTCAATTCACTATTTGTGTTTTCAGTTACACCATTACAAGCACCTAAGAACAATGTTAACAATAAGGTTATTACCAACATCCTTGATGATTTCATATCAAACCTCCATTTTTTTGAAAATATTACCACAAATAATGCAAATACGTTGCAGAGTTTAAGTGATTGTTATCGTTAAGTCTAATTACTTTTTCTTTATATAACTGCAACCGGGATTCGAAGTCCCCGCGGTTTTCTTCGAAGTCTCGCGTCCACTTATACATCATTCTTAACATCTTTATATCAGGTTTATAGTTACACTTTTCAATACCAAGATTTTGTTTGAGAAACCGGGTTAAGATTCTTATTCTGCGCTTCCACAAAGGTGTATCCAGAAATATGATGGTGTCCGCCATTTCAAATAAGCAACGATATGATGGTCGGTCTGTACCTTCGAATATCCATTCACCAATTTTATCAATGTCTTTAATAACCTCAATCTGCTCGTCTGTAGTCCTTTGATACCTTCCGGTCTCAGTTCGATGATGAACAATACTATCCAACTCATACCAAGGAACTTTTATTATTTCGGATAGCCTCTTGGCAAGTGTTGTTTTACCGCTAGCTACAATTCCAATGATGAGAACCTTCTTCAATTGATTAACACCTCACATTGAGAATAAGGTTACGTGTACTTCCTATGGCTTCTCTTGACAACATTGAACATGTTGGGGAAATTTTCGTAATGAATTGGAGTTTCTTCTTGACTGGCCAAGTAGTACGAGCGTACAGTTTTATACCAGGAATGGATATGCATTATCCAAAGAGTCAATGGACTTCACTTGTAAATTACCTGCCGTAATCTGAGGAATCGAGAGGTGAAAATGTAATGGTCGAAATAAAGTTTCATCAAGAAAGACCAATTGAAGCCAGTTATATAGTCCAGTTATATAAACATGGAGGATGGTGGCCTAATCGACAAGTTCAAGATATTGCTAAAGTACTGAATCTTGGATTAGCAGTTGGTGCATGGGACGACGAACGGCTCGTAGGTTTTGCAAGGGCTGTCTCAGACGGAATTTTCCGAGCATACATAGAAGATGTTGTAGTGCATGAAGATTATCGACGCAGTGGGATAGGACAAAAGTTATTATCAAAATTGATGAATGAGTTATCTGACATTGAAACAGTAAGTTTATTTTGCGAACCGTCATTAGTTCCTCTCTACGAAAAAACTCATTTTAAAAAGAGCAACTCTCAGGTGGTAATGCATAGAAAGTAATGCCTTATTAGGGCTCGGTCCGTCAATATTTCTGGGTAAACTCATTTCAAACAGTCCCCCGAGCATTAAGCATCCGCATCCATGGCAGCATATACGACTTGTCGCCGTATGAATATATAGAAGCGGTGAAACAAGACGCAGGGAAGCCGAATCAGATAAGGTTTGATCGTCGACAGTGGTGAAAAACGAAACAATTTAAGCAATTGAACGATCAATAGTACTCAATCATAGTAAAACTTATAGTTACTTTGGCTTCCCCACTGATTCCAATACACTTTAACTGCTTCATCAAAATATTCCATCTTATTTCGTAATTCGAAGACATCAACCATTGCTCTCTATCCCCCTAACGAAAACATATTTCCTGAATTTTAGAGCAATTTGTGTAGTGAATAATCATAACGAAGATAGCGTTTACAGTATATAATAGGATACATGACACTTTATAGTTTACAGGAGGATTCATATGAGAGAAATCGATTATAGTGAGTATTTTTGGCAAAATGAGAAGGTTAGATTGCGTGCGATACGGCCAGAAGATTGGGAAAGCTGTTACATAGGCGCCTTTGATACTCCTGCTCGTCGTCTTTTAGAATGTGCCATTGAACTGCCGCCAACTATTTCGGAGCAAAAAAATTTGCAGAGGAAAATGCTGACTTTTCTTTAACAAATAGACGGATCATGTTTACTATCGAAAATTTGAACGGCGAGAGTATAGGGGGAATAAACTTAAACAGCATTGACGAGAGAAACGGTACGTTCAGTATTGGCATTGTAATTGATAAGGAACATCGTGGTCAAGGTTATGGTACAAGTGCTATGCAAATACTCTTAAAGTATGCTTTTCTTGAACGAAGACTAAACAAATTCAATGATTATGTTCTAGAGGGAAACGAAGGTTCTGCAAGGATGATGCAGAAATTAGGGTGTATACAAGAAGGTGTACGCAGACAGGTTGTATATATTAACGGACAGTACTTGGATTTTATTTTATTCGGGCTAACTAAAGATGAGTTTATCGAAAAGCAAAAAGCAGATAGTAAAAATTAATAAAAGTGAAGTTCTTAGGTGATATGATGCCAACAAATATTAAGAGTATTCAAGGCTATAGTCCGATTCTCCATGCCAAGAGCGAGAATTATTTTTGGAAGGGTAACGGCGCACTATCCATTAAAACATTTAAGAATGGACGAGCGTTCTATCATGCCGGTCATGGGCACTTTGCTGTTGATGAAGGGAACTATCTTTTGCTTAATCACGGTCAGGAGTACTCTATAACCATTGAATCAGAGGTTCCTGTGGAGTCATTTTGCATCTTTTTCCCTGAGATGATGGTTGAAGAGGTCTATCATAGTATTATGGCATCAAATGAGCAGCTATTAGATGACCCAATCTTACCCAAGCAAATGTCAGTCGATTTTGTTGAGAAAACTTATAATGATCAATGGTTAGCCACGACTCTATTTCAAATAAAGTCTGAATATACAAACAAGTGTCTTGATACAACATGGCTGGAAGAAAAGCTATACGAATTAGCACATGGACTCCTAAAAGTTCATCGACAGGTTAATAAAGAAATATTGAAACTTCAATCCCTAAGAGCCTCAACACGTAAGGAATTGTATAAAAGAATACATATAGGCCATGAGTTTATATCTGCATACTTTGATCAATCCATAACCCTCGCGGACGTGGCAAGAGCTGCATGTTTATCACCAAACCATTTTCTTAGAAGTTACAAGCAATTGTTTGGCATATCTCCTCATCAATATTTAACTGAAAGAAGGCTTCAAGAAGCTAAAAGGCTTCTTCTTCAAACAGATAAGTCCATAACCGATATTTGTTTGGAAGTCGGATTTCAAAGTCTTAGTTCGTTTAGTGGTCTATTCTCCAAACGTTTTTCTACGCCCCCTTCGCTGTTCCGTCAAAAAAAGTGATTTTCAAGAAGCAAGTTTTCTAACCGCAGTTATAATTCTAAGTACAACCCGTATTTACATAGTGTAAAACAATCGAAATGGAGGATAAGTGAATGGATTTAGCAAGAATTATTGATGATGTATTTCAAGCTGCCCAGTCGGGTGAAGCTTCACGGCTAAAAGAAATTTTAGAATCTCACCCGCACCTTGCAAATACGGAAAACGGTGATGGGCTTACACCTTTGGGGTATGCGGCACATTTTGGCAACAAAGATGCAGTGCACATATTGCTAAATTACGGTGCAGATGTTGATGCGATATCTCATTCCAAGCTATCTTACATCCCATCGAATACAGCATTGCATGCAGCACTAGCTGGGGAGCGTAATGTGGATGTTATCAGGTTGCTTTTGACACATAATGCCCAGACAAATATTTTCGATAGCAATGGCCATACCAGTCTGCATACCGCTGCATTCCATGACGACAACCTGGAAATTATTCGCTTATTGATCGAACATGGGGCCGATGTTAACGCTAAAGCTGAAGGTAGAGAAACTGCATTGTCTCTTGCAATCAAGCAAGGTAACAATAACGTAGCGGAACTTCTTCGCCAAAATGGAGCGCTGCTCTAATCAATAAACATCATTTACAGGATATTGGATTGAGCCCTGCCAACCACAACTCAATTCATATATCCTTTTTCAAATAATAATGTGTATGCCTGCCTGCATTTTGAATTTCTCCATAAACTTCGAAACCTTGCTTTTTATAAAAATCTAATGCTTGAAAGCTCAATGTATCAAGTTTTATGAACTCACATGCTTTTTCTTTAGCGATTTTTTCAGCCTGATCTAAAAGCTTTTTCCCATATCCTAACTTGCGGAGCTGTTCATCAACAAAAAGTAAATGGACTTCCATCCAGTTCCAGCATATTTCGCTAACGATTCCACCAAAAATCTGACCATCAGCATTTTTTAAATAGAGATTTACTTCTTGATACCTGCCTTTTAAATCATCAGGAATATGCATTGAATTAAATTCAAGTATCTTATTTCTTACATAGTTTTTGTCAGCATTATTTAATTCTTTTGAGATATACAGATCCATTATTCTGCCGCACCCCTTTTAAATCAAAATCAACAGATACTAAAACTGATAACAACAACTATAACTTACCATATTATTCCTAGGTAAAGGTAGTAAAAGGAGAGGTGAAAATTGGAACCGATTTCTCAACAACAAATTCCACACGAAGTCATTAAGGAGTTAGGTGCTATATACAACATCACCTTCCCACGGCAGGGGCATTCGTCTGATGTTGGAATAATTCATTCTGAAAAAGGGGTTTCTGTCTTAAAAAGAACCAGGGGAGAACAATACTCTGAATGGTTGCGAAGAGAATCATCCATTTTAGAGTGTTTGTTTCAAACACATCTCCGTGTTCCTAGGGTCTATCAATTTCTTCAGCAACAAGATGAAAACGAAGGTATTCAGTCATGGCTGCGGTTGGAATATTTACAAGGGGAAACCATACGTAAAATGCTAACCTATGAAAATGATTCAGCCACAAGGTACGAGATTCTTTTCGATTTTGGAAGGAGTTTACGGGAACTCCACTCGACGCCTTGTCCTAATGAACTTAAGTGTGGCGGAGCATGGCTCGATGATATGCTCAAACAAGCTGAGTATAACTTGGAACACTATAAGGTTGATGGTAATCAGGCATTACTTGAGAAATTAAAAAATAAGAAACCTACTGATTTTGAGCAAACGCTAATTCATGGCGATTTTACCATTGATAATGTTTTGGTGAACGAAGGCAGAATATCAGGAATTATTGATTGGAGCGGTGGTGCCTATGGAGACCCTCGTTATGATGTATCCTTGGCTATAAGACCAAAACCCAACATTTTTCAATCAACTAAAGACTATTGCGACTTCTTCGATGGTTATGGTGAAAAGATTATTACTGATGAAGATTACGAATATTTTGAAGATGGTCTCTACACCTTTTTCTAAGTTAATATTACGAGTGTTAAGGTTTGTTGAGTTGGATTCCCGTGGTTATAATGGAAATATAAACTTTAACGCCAATGGAGCAAAACATATGAAATGAGGTGGAATCTACCATGACAAAGAGTAATGAAACCGGTATCAAAAAGGATCTGTCACCAGATCAACGTGAAGAACTGCTCGGAACATTGAAAGCAAGATTTGAGAAAAACGTGAACCGTCATAACGACATGGAATGGGCTAAAGTTCAAGCAAAGCTCGAAGCTAATGCTGAGAAATTATGGTCGCTTAATGAAATGGAGAGAACCGGCGGGGAACCGGATGTTGTTGGTCATGATGAAAAGACGGGCGAATACATTTTCTATGATTGTTCAGCGGAAAGCCCTAAAGGTCGCAGAAGTGTTTGTTATGACCGTGAAGCGCTGGAGTCAAGGAAAGCCCATAAACCAGAAAATAACGCTATTGAAATGGCTGCTGCCATGGGCATAGAGCTTTTGACAGAAGAACAATACCGGGAGCTGCAGAAACTTGGAAATTTCGATACGAAAACATCAAGCTGGGTGAAAACACCTGCTAATATTAGAAAACTCGGCGGGGCCCTCTTTTGTGATCGTCGCTACGACACAGTCTTCGTGTACCACAATGGAGCTGATTCCTACTATGCTGCAAGGGGTTTTCGCGGTTCGTTAAGAGTCTGAATTTTGGGGGAAAGCCGACTTCTGGAGAGGGGGAAAGCTTATGAATAATTTTATGCGAATAGATACGGAGGAAGAGATAAGAAAGCTGCTCATGCAGGGCAGAAAAACCGCGTTAACCGCACTGCAGGAGTACGATCTGGCATGGACGCAAATTCGCTTTATTCAACTATCCGATACGATCACGTTCAAGATTGATACGGAAACGGATGGTTGTTACCTCGTCCGAGTTCATACTAATGGAATGACTATAGAAGAAATCCAATCTGAAATCATATGGCTGAATGCGCTCGGTAAATGCGACGGCATCACCGTCCCTAAACCATTGGCCTCCCGTGATGGTACTTATGTGCTGGAGATTGTTATGGAACAAGATTTTTGTTTATGCGTGACGATGATGCACTGGCTGGAAGGAGAACAGCCGGGCAGTAAACTAACAGATCGTCAGGTGATGAATGCGGGCGCAATGATGGCGCGTCTTCATGAAGCATCGGCATCCTTTGTTCCCGAACATGACTTTAAGCGTCCAGCTTGGGGGGCGGACAGCTTTAAGAACGATATGGCCAAGCTGGAGCTCTACTATGAACGTTTTTTATCAGAAAAGGCGTGGAAGTCTTATCAAACAGCAGCAGATAAAATCAGCAACCAATTGGTTGCTATGAAAAGTAATGGTCATAACTATGGGTTAATTCACGCAGACTTACATATGGGAAATCTCGTATTCAAAGACGATGAGCCCTTCCCTATCGACTTTGGCCGATGTGGTTACGGGTATCATCTGTACGATATCGCAGGAGCTATTATTGGACTCCCTCCTCATAAAAGGAAAATATTTCTCCAAGGTTATGAAAGCGTAAGGGAACTGGAACCTGATTATAGCGAAAGCTTATCATGCTTCTTCGTGATGTTCATGATCGAGAATTACTGTACCCACGCCCCTGATCCGCGAGAAACCTCCGGTTTAATCAAAGAACAACCCTACGCTCAAGCGATTATAAGAGATTTTCTGAACGGCGCCCCATTCCTGTTCAATTCAATTGAACCGATGGAAATCGAGTAAACCAACGAAACAGAAGAAGGAGTTCCAAAGGGGGCTTAATCATTATCCAACGATGATTATCTAGAATTTTTAGTGAAGATGGTTTGGAAAATCAAAACTTCTATATGCTTGGTTAATTTTGGTTGTGGGTATGGTATGGCTATGACCAATCTAAATTTGTTCAGTTAGGGCTCCTGCAGAAGCTCTACGAACAAGATACCGCCCGGGGCGGCAAAGACGGCAACATAGGTCGGCGAAGGCGTAAGCTATATCGATTTCCCTGCAAAATGAGAAGAATTGATGACATGTTTAATGAAAAAGTCCAACTTCAAATAGTTAAGTTGGACTTTATTTACACCTTGTGTCACTACTCTACTTCTACCGCGAATTCAGCCCATCGCGTCATCGATGGTCCATGTTCGAGGGAAGAAATATAGGCAGGACTGATTACACTGATCAGATAGCTGCCTTTTTCGCTTAATGTGAACGTGCCTGTGAACTTTTGATTCTTAATGGGCAGCTTGAAGCTTTTAATCACTTCATATACTTGAAAACTGTCCTTGCTTGACGGTTGATACCGTTCAACGCTGATGGTCAGATTATCGAACAGGTCATCATGCTGCAGGATATCCCCCGACACTTCAATCTTTTGTCCAGGTATTTCCTGGTTATAGCCATGAAGAGGGCTGGTGAAAGCAATGTTCTCCTTCCCCATCTCCAATATGGTGATCGGTAGCGAGCTCATATTTGTTACCTTCCTCTTCACAGTAACAATCTTGCTGCCAGCCGATACTGCAGTGAGCATCACCGCATTGGGCCCGGGGCGCAATTTTACTGTAAACTGCATTCGGTTATACATCCGCCCATCCATTGATATATCTTTTTCCGTGACCTTGCCTGTTTCGCCGCCCCAAGCGCCGCTTCCTAATGAATACATGTATTGCGGAATATACATATCCTTCTGATACAGCATGGTGAACGTGGTGCTGGCTTGATCAGTTTCCCATTCCGGCGTTAACACCTCTATAACTTTATCGCTCCACTTCCAGACCATCGTGTTCTTCTCGGTTGAGACTGACATTCCAAGCCAGGATAACGCCCTTACCGGTACATAAACCTTTCCCGCAGCAAGGAACGGTGCCGGTATTTTCTCGCCGACCACGCTTCCATCCGCTAGGTACGCATCCTCCGAACCGATCCGGAAGGTCAGCTTACTAAGCGGCGGCTGCACCTCAGGATGGATAACAACTTGTACCTGCCTTTTCGCGGCATTCCAGGTAACGCTTTCTGCTGCACCAGACTGCCGAAGAGTACGGAGAGGAACATATACACGGCCCCCTTTTAGTATGGGTTTATCCGCTGCAATAGCCTTTCCGTCAAGCATTGCATCTTTTCCTTGAAGATCAAATTTCATTTCATGCTTGACCCTGTACATTTTCGCCACATCACCCTTCGGCTCCATTGAGGATGCGGGAGCGGCATCTGCAAGAGCACCCGTTTCGAGGCTAAGGGCCATAACTGCTGATATAAACAGACACAACCATTTCTTCATCGTCTTCCATCCTTCTTGATTGATTTTTTACTCCTCTGTTACTTAACGGGGCAAATTAGTAATTAGTTACATATCGGCCGAATTTCAGTTCATTTGCATCAGATAGCCGCTGTGCGAAAAGGCCGGGACACCCTGATATGCTTCGCTTTTCTGCTTCATTCGTTCTTATGCAAAGGCTCGCCATGCGCAATATGAAAATGCAGATGCTTGGAATCCTGATATTTTCCAAGATTCGTGATCACCCGGCAGGCGCCGTGTTTTTCAGTCACCTGGGAAGCAACCTTTTTAATAACATCCATTAGTTCAATAAGCAGATCATTATCGGCAGGCTCCAAAGTGATCAGGGAAGAAATATGCTTTTTGGGAATTGCAACGATATGTACCGGCCAGAACGGCCGCGTGTGATGATAAGCGAGTACATTTTCCGTCTCGATCACCTTTTCCACCGCAGTACGTCCGCTTAATACCTCTTCGCAATAGAAATCTTCAATCATCATTAACCTCCTGGAATAAAAATTAGCTCTATTCTATCACCCTTCTTTGTACAATTGCTGCTAGCAGCCGGCAGAAACATCAGAAGAATCTGGCGGGTTACCAATAAGGTTGACAGATTTTCATGGACCAGGGGGCTTCTATTGAAAAGGGTTGCTAACTTCTTCTCCCTCTGCATCCCAATACAAATTATTAAAGTTCCAAACTAATTTGTTGTTAATTACAAATAAATGTAAGTTATCCAGAGATGGTGCATTAGACAATGAAATGTTTTGGCCTTGGGATTCTAGTTGTTTTATAATCTCATCGTAGCCTAAGGGAAGTTCTTCTTTTCTGACCTCCCCTCCTTTATTAAAAATAACAGCGTACTGTCTTCCATTTTTATCCTGAGCGATTGCAATAAAGGGGCTTTGAAAATATGGCTTTGTTGCAATTTCCTTCAAATCCATTTCATCAAGCTGAGCCTGGTACCCTTCAGGTATAAATAGCCTATTTCCTGTCTTGTCTGTGTCTGAATTATCTGCAAAGCTTTCCCCCTTACAACCAGCAACGGAGCAAATTAATACTAAAATTAAGGGAATTAAATAAGATTTTCTCATTTTAACACCTTCCTTCGCCTTTTTGCTCAGCAACGATGTTAATGTTACTTATATTATTATGACTGAAGTAACCCTTAGCAAAGCCAAGGGTTACTTATCGAAAAGAAACTATATTTCGAAGTAACATGAATACATAGTGTCATAATTTCGATTGTATGCAACATATACACTCTTTGGTGTATTGCCCCAGTTATCATGAACTTTCATATAGCGATGCCCTACAGTACTACCGTCATAAGAATACTCTTTGAAACCAACACCAACTACCGTGTGATCTCCATAATAATCTTGCCCCAAAAAGCTCAACAAGCTTGGACCAATTCGGATATCATTTTTTACTCTGGTCCAAGAAGGATCTGAACTCAATGCCGAGGCTGCTTTATATCCTTTCTCATCAGCAAAATCCTCCATTGCATTATCTTGTTTTGAGATATACGTATTTCCTTCATCATCGGTATTCATTAAATCACGCATAAGTGCAATTGCATCATCTTTATCTACGTAACCGTCTCCTGAATCATTTCTGAGCAATCGCGTTAATCCTTTTTCGTAGTGCCAATAATACATTACATTGTATGCTGAAGTTGGTGCACATCCGGAAGGTCCATCCCATAAACTTGAATAATACTGATTTGAATCTCCTACACCATAAATTGAATAAGAATTTACTGAATCATAACCTGATTCCTTAATATCATCTGTTACACCATCACTATCATTACCTATGTCACCAGTGGAATAATCTTCGGCAATTTGCTCAATTTCTTCCCACATCTTCTTGCTTTCATTGTTAGTTGAATCTTTCGTTTTCTGAATAGAATGGTTATCAAGTGATGTAATGGCTTCTACTTCGTCTGAGGTAGCCAGATTTGCAGAGCCGTCTTTGTAGTCTACCTTTAAACCAACTCTACCCGGACCAAAAGTAACCACCTTTGATGACTCTTCTTTTTTTCCTTTTGCCACTGCTCTTACTTTTGCGTTTAAAGAATTTTCTTCAGCACTATTTATAATTTGACTTTTTTCACTGAAGCTAATAACCGGAAAATTCTTTGAGTTATTTGCAATTTCCACATATCCTGCTGGATCTCCATCAATCTCCAGGTTAATTACGTAGCTATGTAATGCATTGGAGGCATCATAAACTTCTATAGGAACAGATGCTTCTACATTGTGACCTGACCAAGGAATATTCAAAATTCTAGATAATACTTCTTATCTGGTATAAAGAGAGGACTTCATTGTTGCTTGAATCCGATGGTGGAAGCACCATCATTATCGACAGAAATATCATTTTTCTTTTCCTCCCGAAATCAAATAAGTTTCGCAAATGTACATTGTTTGGATAATCACATTTGGTAATATCAATTCATTCCCCTTTTCTATCTTCTCAAAAATTGTCTTCACAAATAATAGATCAATAGAAAGAGATATTTAACGCCCTACTAAAAATCACTCTCTACTCCCAAGCGAACCGGATACGGACAAATAGAATCGCCGCGACTGCTGCTGCCGACAAAATCACAGCAAAGACCATCGTCCCCGTCTCCAACCCGGTATAATCGATAAGATAGCCTGTGCAGACAGGCAGCACCGCTGCCGGAATATAACCTCCCATATTAAGCACCGCATTAGCCTCCGCCCTGCGCTGCTCAGGAACATGAAGCCCAATCAGCGTCAGCCCTCCCAGCTGTCCCAGGCCTTGACCGATGCCGGCCAGAACAGCAGCGAGCACAAGCAGTACGGCAGCTGAGAAATGAACAGCGATTACTATACTGCACATAGACAAAATGGTTGCCATAGAACCTATTAGGAAAATTGTGCGGATCGGCAGCCTTTTAAGTGCGAACTGGATGCCGGTAGCGCTCATGAACATGATGCAGGCTGTTCCCCCTGCCACAAGCGGGCTTGTTACATAGAGAAGCTGTGAGAGCAGCGATGGACCGAGCGATAAAACAAACGAGGTTGCAGTGATGCCCGGTGCAAATACAGCGATGCCGAAGGCCAGATGCAGCCGGTTCGCCGAGGGCACAGCGGGAAGTCTCAGACGAAAGCTTTTTCCATGATGAAAATCCGCCCGATTGCCAGGAATCGCAGCCGCAGCCAGAAAAGCACTTGCCAGAATGACAAGCTGAATCAGGTAAATGGGAACCACCGGACGAGCAAGAGCCTCAGCCAGAACCCCTGCCAGCAGCGGACCAATCCCGGCCCCCATCACCATTGCCACTGAAGCCGCAAGTGAAGCCAGCTCCTTCCGGTCTGGCCCGCCGCTGTCCACCACGGACGCCATGCCTGCCGACACAATCCCCCCTACAGCGATCCCGGATAAAAAGCGGGCGATGAGCAGAACGGGTACGGAGGTTGCGACAAGAAACAGAAGACTCGCAAGAACAGCCGCGACAAGCCCCGGATATAGCACCGGCTTTCGGCCAAACCTGTCGGAAAGCTGGCCGGCAATGAGCAGCGCCATAAGCAGACCGGCTATATAAGCCGCAAAGATAATCGTTAAAGTCCCATTGGAAAAGCCCATCTCCCCCTGCCAGTGAACATACAGCGGAGTGGCCGAATTCGATAAAATAAACACGGCTGTCACCATCCAGGCTGTTCTCCATATCTTCCAGGCAGGTGAACCCCCATCTAACGCCATTCCCGTCAGATTGGTTTCTTGATCTGGTGTCATACAGCAGTTCCTCCTCTAAGTGGCATTGACTTTTGCCTTTTCATCTTAGATCATGGAAGTGTATAACCGGAAATACATATTTGGAATAAATGATATAACCAAATAGTAATAGGAGAGCTAGACAGATGAATATGAACAATCTCAGGATTTTCATCAAGATTGCGGAAAAATTGAATATTACGGAAGCCGCCAAGGAGCTGTACATCTCACAGCCTGCGGTCAGCAAGGCGCTGAAAAACCTGGAATCCTCCCTGAATATTCTCTTGTTTGCGCGGGATAAGCATAGAGGTTTGATCCTCACCGGGGCGGGAAAAGAAATCCTGCTGCTGGCCCGGGAGATGATGGCGATTGAGGGCAAAATCCAACAAATCGCGGACCGGGAAAACAAGCTGCTCAGAGGAAAAATAAAAGTGGGCTCTTTTCCTGCGGCATCCACAAAGCTGCTGCCGGAAGTTATCGCTTTGTTTCGATCCAAGTATCCGCTTGTCCGCATCGAACTGACAGAAGGAACCTCCAATCAGATCAAGGAGTGGGTGGCTGACAGGACGGTGGATATAGGGATCGTTGCCTCTCCCTTCGATGACTTTGAAAACATGAGCCTGGTGCAGGATCATATGGTCGCTATTATTCCTCAGCATCATCAATTAAAAGATGCAGAACGAATTGATATTGAACAATATCTGGACGAGCTTATCTTTTGCAAAGGCGGACACGAGACATCTTTATCCTTGATTCTTCAGGAGCACCATATTCCTCTGCATGAAAATCTGACGGTGCAGACAGCCGAGACGTTAGTTCAACTGGTGAAGAAAAATCTGGGCATCGGAATCATATCGAATTTCACCCTCTCCTCGGTCTCGCATGATTTTCTGGTCAAAGATTTATATCCCGCCGTCACCCGCGAGATTGGCGTAATAGCACACTCCTTTGCCGAGTCTGCACCTGCAGCAAAGGAGTTTATACGGGTCATGAGCGAGTTAAGCCGCTCAAGTCTCATAAATTCATGAAGCTATCCCGCTCTACCTTGCTCACCCGCAGGGCGTAACGCTCGTACCATTGCGACTTCCCTTTTTCCTGAGCGACTCTATGCAAGCTGTGCTCCTTCCACGCCTTGATGCTTTCCAGCGAGTCCCAGTAAGAGACGGTAATCCCGACGCCATCCACAGATCGCACACTTTCTATGCCAAGAAAGCCTTTCTGCTGTGACGCAAGCTCCACCATTTTATCCCCCATGGCTTCATAGCCTTTGTTGTCCCCGCCCGACATCTGCGAAGTAAAGATGACCGCATAATATGGCGGCTCCGGTGTTTTTGCGATAGAATCCATGACTTCTTCCTCCCCGTAGTTCATTCTATTAGAATTATAAGAGCACCCTTTGAATAAATAAAATGAATGTTTAGAATGGTCTATCAAATCCATAATCTTCAGCTTTTATTCAAGGCCTGTCCTCAGTATTTAACATGAGGGCAGGCCTGAAGGTTTAGTATACGCAAATACGAAGTTATCGGAAATTGAAAAGGAGCAAAGAACCATGTCTTTCTCCACAGATCTAACGTATTTCCACCTCCTCACTACGGTTCTAAAGCAGGGTTTATCATTTAGAAATCAGTATGTCAGATTGATATACCTAACTTAGACCTATTGAAATAATTATTCCCATCTTGTTTAAAGTGAGTGTGAATCTTGGATGGGAACTATTTTAGTTTCTCCAGAATTACTCGAAGATGCAGCAAAATTTTTCCATCGCAAAAGAGCAGAACTGGAGGAAATCTGCATCAGTTTGGACAAAAGACTTTACAATCTTCGATACGAATGGTCTGGAGTCACAGAGGAAAATTTCTATATTAAATACGAAAAAGAAAGACGGTCAATGAATGTCACTCTTGAAAAACTGGCTACGATCAGGCAGGACCTAACAAACATTGCTAAGAACTTCTCAATGGTGGATTCATCACAGGACGGTAAAATGGTCTTAAACGTGCCTGGAAGCGGAACTCCTATACCGCCAGGTCAGTTGATATTAGATCTACAAAATGCCGGTATTTCAACATTCAATGGATTAAAAAAGGTTAATGATATATCCGAGGAATTTCTTGATGGAGTTACAACTCGGGTGTTAGAAAATGCTTCTTTAGGTCTGGCCTCTAATCCGGATAATTCAACAGATCATCCGATTGCTCGGAAAATCGGTGAAGTAATAGGAGACGGAGTTTCAACGGCAGCAGGTATAAGCGAAACATTTGCAAGTGCAGCACTTGGAGGTTTTTCAATTGCAGCAGATGGAACAGTAGTTCTGGCTCCCGCTGGGATAGCTATGGGCACCTTGGCTGCAGCAGGTGCAGCACATGGAAGTAACATGGCAATTGATTCTGCTAAAAATTTCGGGATAAATGCCAGGGATTTAGTCCATATGCTTAAGCGTGAAGACGCTGGGAAAAGTAATGAATCGCCAGCTTTAAAGGGCAGCCCTTATCATCCTGAATCTGTTGCCGAGAGAACGAAACCACCATATAAAGCGAATCCTGCCCATGACAAAGGGAGCCCCTATTATAATCCTAAAAAAACCCCAGAGCCTTCTGATTCTGTTGAGGTCTATAGCAATTCTGTTCGTGGTGGAATGGGGACTTGGTATGGTGTTAGTAAGGATGGTAAGATATATCAGTATTTTAGCGATAATGCTGGAGGAGTTCATTTTGCAGGAGAGATTACCAAGGAAAAGCTCTCAAAAAGCGTTAGGCAACAACTAGGAATCAAGTAAAGGAGAATCGACATGCTCGTAGGAGATTCCAATAAATTCGCTGTTCAGTTCGAACTTAATAACGATTACGGCGGCCCATGGATGTTTGGGAAGTTTTGCTTTTGGATAGGTGGAACACGTGTTGGTGATTATGAATCTGGTACATCATTAAGAGATGTGTTGTTCTTACTGGAACCCATAGTTAAAGATAATGGGAATCGATCAAATGAGAAGCTCTTCTTGCTGAATGCCAAGGAATGCTTCTATAGACTTAATGAAGCTTTTTATGGTGACTCTGAACAATATGATAGTATGGCCCTTGAGGAGTCCTGGGCACGGCATAACGTTTGCCCCTCCTTAGATATTTTTAATGATTGGAAAATTTTCTTGATAGCGTTCGAAGGAAATGCACGATTTCTAATACAGAACTTGAACTCGTCACCAGATACAAATGATGTTATGGAGTTCTTTGTTCATGTTACAGATTTTGAAACCGTACTAAGTGAGACGTATGAAATACTAAATGATATTTATAATAAAGAGAATAAATAGCATGACTGCTTTTTCAAACTAAGGGATCAAAAATTGAAAACCGGACTGTTCAAGGCTTTCCCCCCTTGCCAGTCCGGTTTTTTCTCCCTTTAAAGTTGCTCAACTCATCCTCATTTGCTTAATTCCCTTTCATACTGCTGCTGCGCGGCTCTTAACGCATCCGGAATAGACATAATGCCTAGTGCGGCGTTGCGTACGGCCATGCCCAGGATTCTTTCGAACTGGTTTTCGTTCATATCCGGGGATGAGCCAAGCGGTTTTCTGCGCCAGCCTGTCTTAAAATGCCGCTCGATCCCCCGCAGCCAAGGGTACAACTCCAAAATCTCCTCGTTTTCATAAACCGAAGCGCAGGGCGACAGCCCTCCCAACAGTGTAATTAAATTGGCAATTTCGGAGCTGTAAATCCAGTTAAGAAACTCCATGCACCAATCCACATGTTTGCTTTGCTTCGAGATCCCGATGCATCCCCCGCCAAGCAATGGCGTCTCCCCCGGTGTTGGAGCTGTACCTACACGGTTAAGCACACCTGAAAACCGATTATTGATAATCCGCGAAGCGTGATTGATGAACACAATCGTCATTGCGGATTTTCCATGGGCAAAAGCTTCAAGCGAGTCTCCCCACCAGTAACTGATCTGCGGGTCCGAGTATGTTTTCGTCTCAAGATACTCCTGCAGCGGTTCACTGAATGACAGCAGATTCATGTTTCCAGCTGCAGGGTAAACCTCCTCTGCTTTTTCCTTGACCCGGGGCAAAAAATCACATGCCGCCACACTGGCCGATCCATAGGTCATCGTTGTGCCGAATTTGGTAGGTGAGTTCGGATTCAGCCTTTGTGTAAAAAACGCCGCGATTTTGTTATATTCCGCAAAGCTGCTTGGCACCGCCAATTGATCATGGGTCATTTCATAAAACATTCTGCGGATCGTCGTATTTTCAAATAAATCTTTTCTGTAAAACAGCATTTGAATGCTGGGATCAAACGGCAGCGTATACAGTTCAGCAGTTGACGGACAGTACACATGACGGATTTCCGGCAGAAACGAACGGATCGCCCCGGACAATTCATGCATCCGCGGTCCAAGCGGAATACATAACTCCTTTTCAAGGCGTGATAGCCATACCATGTCCATTCTTATTAAATCAAATGGGACGGTATGCGCCGATGACAGCATGCCATACAGTTCTTCATGCGGCAGGGCCACGATTTTCAGCTTGATACCAGTAGCCTTGTAAAAAAGCGGAGCCAACACCGATAAAATGTCGCTGGTCGGGCTCACAATGGTCGCAAGCGTGATCTCTTTTTCGATAGACAGGTCAGGTACAGGGTAATCCACATTTCTGAAGCCATTAGCTGGCAACAGTCGGCTCTCCCCCATCCCCTCTCCGGTTAAAACACCCATGACACAGCGGGCCATTTTCCGGTAATCAAGCTCAAAGCGCGGGATATCCAATGAAGGAATCACTTCGCTTGGAGCAAACGTAATGACCGGCGGCAGCTGTCTGGACATCATTTCAAACATTCGCTTCAGTTTTACGGCACGCTCGGTATCACTGGTAATGATGACATCAAAAGCCGGCTCATGACTTGCGATTTCAATGGCTCCGCTGCCGGAAAGACGGGAATCGTAGCTGAAGTTGGATAAAGCGACACCCTGCGTTTCCAGGAGACTTTGTAATGCCGTAAAAAAAGCTTGCTCTGCAGGTGTATTCTCAGATTCCGCAAAATAGGCTGCTGACTTATATCCCCTCGACAGCAGCTTCTCCGCAAATAAAGACGCGATCGCCGCATAATCAAAGGACACCACAGCCTGATTGGGCTGGGGATCGACAAAAGGATGATTCATAAACAGCACATTTGTATTGACCTTGTAGGCCTCTTGCGGTGCCGACAGGCAGCTGAACGCAACGATCAGCTCCGGACGGTTGGACATCGCCTGCTGAATGCATTCCTGCTCTTTTTCCGGCACGTTTTTCGATAAATGAAGACTTGAATCATAGTTTCTCTCTTCCAGAAGCTGAATCAATGTTGTGTAGAACTGATGATAGGTTTCCTGTATGAGGTCAGGCATGATCACGGCGACATGCTTTACTGAATCCTTGCGCAGCTTCTGCGCCTGGGCGTTCTTATTGTAACCAAGCTGGCGGGCGGCCTCTTCAACCAAACGAATTTTTTCGATGCTGACATTCCCTTTTTGATTGATGACATTGGATACCGTTCCGTGCGATACCCCGGCGAGCCTGGCTATATCATGCATGGTGGGCAAGTCGAATTCCCCCGTTTTCTTTAAGAGGTTATTCAAAAAGTCATCTTTTGATCACGAAGTCAATCAGGAAGCGGACTCGACATCGAATCTTGAATTCAGCCGGGACTTCCGGTGCTCACGTACCCCAAGTACGCTCCGCTCCTCAGTCCCTAGCTTCATCCAACCTTCTCGGTGCTGAAAACCTGACTTTTTGAACTCTCACTTTAATAACCTATTGATATCACACTTCATCCCGAAAATAAAGAGCAGGATTTTGCAATAAAATTTTAACGTATCAATTTGTTTTCGACTAAAAAACAACCTCATTCGCAACAAACGTCTGTTTTTAACTTAATTTTTACATGATTTTTACGAAACAATGATTGATACGTTCAAATTGATGTGTATAATCTGAGTTGTTCAACATCAACGGTGTGGAGGAGATTACGTGGGAATGACCTTGTCCGAGTCGCAACAAACCCTCAGAAAGCTGACAGATCAAAATAAGGTATTAATTATGGCTCACCGTGGCACTGCTGGCGGCAACATTGTACAGAATACGATCGGAGCCTTTGAAAATGCGCTGAAACACGGCGCTGATATCGTGGAAGTAGACGCATCCATGTCTACCGATGGCGTTTTTTATGCGTTCCATGACGGTATGGAGCCTGTACTGCTGGGGGTCACAACGAATATCCGCACCTTGGACTCCAAGGTGATTGAAAGCTTATGGCTTCGCAATTCCAACTTTGAAATTAAAAAAGAAAGAGTGAACCGCCTGGATGATATTCTGGATTATCTGAAAGGGCGCTGCCTGATTAACCTTGACCGCGGCTGGCTGAATTGGGATGAAACCATCAGGCTGATCAAACGGCATAACATGAATGAGCAAATTATTTTAAAATCCCATCCGGTTCCCGAATATTTGCAAGCCTTGGAGGAGCAGGCGGCGGACATTATGTTTATGCCGATTATCACCAGGGCTGAACAGACCGGATGTTTCGATCAATACAAGCTGAACTGGGTTGCGGCAGAATTGATTTTCGAGGATTTGCACAGCCCTGTCATCGATGAGCAGCTGATCACGCATTTGAAATCCAAAGGGCTGCTCCTGTGCTGCAATCCGATCACCTTAAACGATTGGATCGATCTTACTGCAAAAATGGACGATAACCATTCCATTCTGCACGGACCGGATCCGTACTGGGGGTGGTGTGTCCGGAAAGGCTTTGATATTTTGCAGACAGATTGGCCGATGCTGCTTAAATCATATATTAATAGCTTGTAGATTCTATACATCCAATGGAGGCAAACCATGAAAAAAACATTTGGCAGACTGATTACGGGACTCTTCACCTTAATGCTGGTTGCAGGCTGTGCAAGCGGGAATTCTTCACCCACAGGCAGTACGGCTTCATCTGATGCGGCAGCACCTGGCGCGGCGGCGTCTGAGGGCTCGCTTGTTGTATATACCAATTCCGGCGGGGACGGCCGTGACGTGTGGTTGAAAGAACAGGCCAAAGAAGCCGGTTTTGACATCTCTATTGTAAGTCTGGGCGCGGGAGATTTGGCCAACAGAGCCATTGCCGAAAAAAACAATCAGGTGGCGGATGTCGTTTTCGGCCTCAATCCGATGGAATACGAACGCTTGAAGCGTGAGGATCTGCTGCTGAAATACGAGCCGGTATGGAGCAGTGGTGTCGACCAAACGCTTGGTGATGCTGAAGGGTATTACTATCCCATCGTGACCCAGCCTTTGCTTATGATCTACAACACAGATCAATACAACGGGCAGACGGCGCCCAAAGATTGGACGGACCTGGCCACCAACCCTTCATTCAAAGATAAATATACAATCTTGTCCTTGGGCGGCGGCACTTCGAAGTCGATATTGGTAGGCTTGATCAGCCGTTATCTGGATGAGTCGGGTGAGTACGGCGTTTCGGCGGAAGGCTGGGACATGGTCAAAAAATTCATTCAAAATGGACATGTTCAGGAAGAAGGGGAAGACTTTTTCGGCAATGTGGCCAGCGGAAAACGCCCTATCGCCGAAATCTGGGGAAGCGGACTGCTGCAATTCAACAGCGATACCGGCGCTAAAAACGTAGATTATGTTGTCCCGGACGTCGGCGTACCTTACACCGTAGAACAAACAGCTATTTTCAAAAACAGTCACAACGCAGAGCTTGCCAAGAAATTTGTGGACTGGTTTGGTTCGGCGGAGGTGCAAGCGAAGTGGTCCAACCAATTCGGAACGATTCCGGTGAATAAGGATGCCGCTTCTCAAGTCAAACCGGAAATTAAAGCGATGCTGGAAAGAGTACATCCACAACAAATTGATTGGAAAAACGCATCCGAGAAGATCGAAATGTGGATGGAAAAGATCCAACTGGAGTTTGTGCAGTCATGATTGAATTTAAGGATATTCAAATCAAATATGGAGATTACGTGGCCATTGACCGTTTGAATCTTCATATCCGGCCAGGTGAATTTTTCACCTTTCTTGGACCTTCCGGATGCGGAAAAACGACGACCTTGCGTGCACTGGCAGGCTTTATTACACCTTCTCAGGGCTCCATTCTCGTAAACAACAAGGAAATCACCCACCTGCCGGTTGAAAAGCGTAAAATAGGCATCGTATTTCAAAGCTACGCCCTGTTCCCCACCATGAATGTTTATGACAATATCGCGTTTGGATTGAAGCTGCAGAAAAAATCGCGTGAAGAGATGGATCAGAAGATTAAGGAAGTGGTCCAAAAAATCGGCTTGAATGAAAGCCACTTTACCCGTAATGTGGCAGAGCTTTCCGGAGGGCAGCAGCAGCGGGTTGCCTTGGCCCGGGCCATTGTGCTGGAGCCGGACATCCTTTGTCTGGACGAGCCCCTTTCCAATCTTGACGCCAAAATGCGCACCGGTCTAAGAAGCGAGCTGAAAAGGCTGCAGCGCGAATTAGGCATTACTACCCTTTATGTCACCCATGACCAGGAAGAAGCTTTGACCCTGTCAGACCGGATCGCTGTTTTTAATAAAGGGAGAATTGAGCAAATCGGAACACCCTACGAAATATACAACAGGTCTGCCACTGAATTTGTATGTGACTTTATCGGGGACATGAACCGCCTGGACCAAAACATTTTGCAAACAATAAATCAACAAACCGGCAGCTCGCTGAACCTTAACCGGGAAGGCTATATCCGCCTCGAAAGGGCCAGTGTCCACAAGTTGTCTGGTGCAGACGTGGCTTTAAACGGAGAAATCGTGGACAGAGAATATCACGGCATGTATATCAAGTATACCTTGGATATCGGTGGAAGCCATATTAAATGTATTGAAAAAAACGATGGCGATGTCTATTTCGAAGCAGGTGAAACGCACAGGCTGTACCTGAATTCCCGTGACATTATGCAGTTTTGAAGGCAGGTGAATGCGATGATGAAAAATAACACGGCAAATTGGCTGCTCCGCATTGGGCCTGGCGGACTTGTGCTTAGAGTCGGACTGCTTTGGGTGATCGTGGCCCTGCTCATTTATCCGAACCTGAATATGATTACAGGTATTTTTTACGATGATGGGCATTTCTCCGCAGAAATCATCCGGAAGCTGTTCTCTTCCGAACGGGCCATGCACTCTCTTGTGAACAGCTTTATCCTCGCCATCTCCATGATCGTCACGGTTAATATTGTGGGAATACTGCTCGTTCTATTTACGGAGTACCTGGATATCAAGGGGGCATCCTTTCTTAAACTAGGATATTTGAGTACGCTGGTTTATGGAGGTATTGTCCTTAGTACGGGCTACAAATTTGTATATGGCGACAGCGGGCTGGTCACAAATTTGCTGCTTAAATTTTTTCCCGGTATGAACCCTGAATGGTTTACAGGCTATGGCGCTGTCTTATTTGTGATGACGTTTGCCTGTACCTCGAATCATATCATTTTTCTGACGAATGCCATTCGGGGCATAGACTATCAGACGATAGAAGCAGCCAAAAATATGGGGGCCTCTTCATTAAAGATTTTTATGCGGGTTGTGCTGCCCACGCTTAAGCCTACGTTGTTTGCTGTTACGATTTTGACTTTCATCACAGGGCTGGACGCCATGTCTGCTCCTTTGGTGTTGGGCGGGCCGGATTTTCAGACCATTAACCCTGTCATTATGACCTTCGCCAAAAGTAGCTACTCGCAGGATGTTGCGGCATTATTGGCCGTTATTCTGGGTATCGCGACGGTCGTTTTGCTGGCCATCATGAACAGGTTTGAAAAGAACGGAAATTATATCTCCGTCTCCAAAGTGAAATCCAAAATTCAGAAGCAAAAAATAACAAATCCGGTGTTGAACATCGCCGCACATGCGCTGGCATATGTACTGTTTCTCATTTATGCTGTTCCTATCGTACTGGTTGTTCTTTATTCGTTCTCCAGCTCTCAAGCGATTCGTTCCGGAGTTTTGAATCTCAGTGAACTGACACTGGGCAATTATTTGACGATTTTCACTTCTGCAGAAGCATTCCGGCCGTTCGTCATCAGTACGGGGTATTCTCTGGCAGCGGCCATACTTGTGGTCATTCTAGCTTTGATTGCATCCCGGATCGTGCAAAAAGATAACCATAAGATTAATATGGTCTATGAGTATGGAATGATGATTCCGTGGCTGCTGCCCGGAACGCTGATCGCTCTTGGACTCATGACCACTTATAATTCACCCAAGTTCATGATGTTCAATCAGGTATTGATCGGCACAGGCGCTATTATGCTGATTGCTTATATCATCGTCAAGATTCCCTTTTCCTTGCGGATGATTAAGTCGAGCTTTGCCAGTGTAGATACGTCATTGGAGGAGGCTGCCCGCAGTATGGGAGCCAGCTCTCTCTATACGATGCTCAAGGTTATTTTGCCGGTGATCCTGCCCACATTGTTGCCGGTCGTGACGCTTAACTTTAATAGTTTGCTTTCAGAGTATGATCTGACCGTATTGTTATATCATCCCCTGATGCAGCCGCTTGGCCCTGTCATCAAGGCAGCGAGCGACGAATCCGCATCCGTCAATGCGCAGGCCATGCTGTTTGTGTATTCCGTGCTGTTAATGCTGATCTCGTCCCTCGCGCTGTGGCTTGTTTATGGAAAAAAGCCGTCGTTCAACAACCGCAAGCATTAAACAAATCCCCCTGGGCCGCATGGCACAGGGGTTAAACTGTTGGCACGCACAGGCGTCCCGCAGCGGTATCGCCGTTAATCGCGGAAAATCTCGCTGATCGCTTGGGTCTCCGAATCGGTCAGGCTGACGTCCAGTGTTTTCAGATTATCCTTCACCTGCTCCGGCTTCTTGGCCCCGGGAATGAGCACGTCGATGGCCGGCTGCTTCAAATACCAGGCAAGCACAAGATGCGCGAGCTCCACGCCTTTTTGGTCGGCAATCTGCCGGGCCTGCTCCACCTTCTCCAGATTGCGGAGAAACGCTTCTCCCTGGAATAACGGAATGTGCGCGCGGAAATCGTTAAACTTCGTCTCAGGTGTATATTTACCGCCAAGCAGGCCGGAAGCGAGCGGGAAATAAGGTACAAACGAAATGCCGCTGCTGCTGCAGTAAGGCAGCAGCTCCTGTTCGGCTCCGCGCACAAACAGGTTGTATTCGGACTGCAGCACATCAACGTATCCGTCCTTGTTCGCTTCCCGCAGCTGCTCGACGGAGAAGTTGGATACGCCGATGGCACGGATTTTACCCTCCTCCTTCAGCTTTTGCAGAGCGCCGACCGCTTCGTCCTTCGGCGTGTTTTCATCCGGGAAGTGAATATAATACAAGTCGATATAATCCGTCCCCAGCCGTTTCAGGCTGTCTTCCACCGACTGCTTCAGAAAGGCCGGCGAGTTGTCCATCACGGTTTGGCCGTCCACGAATTTATGCGCGCCTTTGGTGGCGATCACGGCCTTGTCCCGCCCGGTCTCCTTCAGCACCTCCCCGATCAGCTCCTCGGAACGGCCAGGTCCATAGATAAAAGCTGTATCCAAAAAGTTGACCCCATACTCCAGCGCAGTGCGTACGACGTCTTTGCCTGTTTCTTCGTTCAAATTAGGATAGATATTATGCCCGCCAACCGCGTTAGCTCCTAATCCGATCCGGTTTACAAGCAAATCCGTTTTACCCAATCGAATATGGTCTGACATGTACGATCCACTCCCTTGATTTTGGATTTTTAATACAATTCCACTTTTAATGATAGAAAAGGTATCGCCCAAAAGCAAATTGTGCCCTTGATCACCCAACAGCATTTGAACCAGTTGTTTTGTGAAATCAATCGAAACTTTAAATGGATGTATTGAATTTTTCAAATATACATTGTCCGGTTGTTAGCCTATTATAGCAAATATAAATTACAGTAATCCAAGTCGTTTAGACGGGATTTGTTTTTTAGCTGGAGAAAGGGGAGAAACAGCATGGCTCAAAATCGATATCTCAAATTGGGGACCTTCCTGCAAGGCGTTGGTTCCAGCATGTCCTTGTGGAGACATCCCGAGTTGGAGGCGGATGCCAGCATTCGCTTCCCGCTTTACGTGGATCTGGCCCGCAAAGCGGAAGCCGGTAAATTTGATTTTGTATTTATTGCGGATGGGCTCCATATTAACGAAAATTCCATTCCCCATTTTCTGAACCGGTTTGAACCCCTCACTTTGCTGTCCGCACTGGCTGCCGCGACTTCGCGTATCGGACTTGTCGGAACATTGTCCACCTCCTACAGTGAGCCTTTTACGGTGGCACGGCAGTTTTCCTCGCTTGACCACATCAGCGGCGGGCGCGCCGGCTGGAATGTCGTCACCTCTCCATCCGACGGCGCTGCCGCCAATTTCAATAAAGGCAAACATCCGGCCCACGACGACCGCTACCGGATCGCTGAGGAATATCTGGAGGTTACGACAGGACTGTGGGATTCGTGGGAGGACGATGCGTTTATCCGGGACAAAGCGAGCGGCGTGTTTTTTGATCCGGCCAAACTTCATCGGCTTAACCATAAAGGTGAATTTTTCTCCGTACAGGGCCCATTGAATATCGCCCGTTCCAAGCAGGGACGTCCGATTATATTCCAGGCCGGCTCATCCGATGCGGGACGGAATCTGGCGGCCAAAACGGCGGATGCCGTATTTACCGGACAGGAGACATTGGAAGAAGCGCGAGCCTTTTATAAAGATGTCAAAACAAGAGCGCAGGCTTATGACCGTTCTCCGGAAGAGGTGCTGATTTTCCCAGGGATATCCGTCATTGTGGGCCGGACGGCGGAGGAAGCGGAGCGCAAATACGAGGAGATTGCCGGGCTTGGTTCCATACAGGACGCCCTAACGTATCTTAGCCGTTTCTTCGACTATCATGACTTTACTCAATATCCGCTGGATGAACCGTTTCCCGAGTTGGGCGATTTCGGTTCCAACGGCTTCCGCAGCACAACGGACAAAATCAAAAAAGACGCGAAAGAGCTCCATTTGACCTTGCGTCAAGTCGCTCTGCGGGCTTCGACACCAAGAACGGCGTTTATCGGAACGCCGGAGCATATCGCGGATCAGCTTGAGGAATGGTTCCGGGAGGAAGCGGCCGACGGCTTTATTATCGGGTCCGGTGTACCGGGGGGCTTCCATGATTTCGTGGATCAGGTGGTCCCGCTTCTTCAGCAGCGCGGGCTGTACCGTAACGAGTATGAAGAGGATACGCTGCGCGGGCATCTGGGGCTGCCCTATCCAGAGAACCGTTACACCAAACAGAAAATCACAAATTGACCTACTCTCAACACAGGGGGATCAGAACAAATGAAATTATCCAAACAGCATCGATATGTGACGGCTTTGATTTTGACGGTTTCATTGCTCTTGTCCGCCTGCTCCGGCGGCAGCGGGGAGAATGCAGCTGCCGGAGCGGATCAGGCCGCTTCAGGCCAAACGACCGCAGGTGGGGAGCTGACCTATGCGTTGGCGACTTCACCCGATACGCTGGCCCCGCAGCAAAGCGGGTTGGCCGTTGCCACACGTGTATACAGGACCATGTTTGATAATCTGGTGGTCAAACTGCCGGACAATACGATTAAACCTTGGCTCGCAACGGAATGGAGCATATCCGACGATCACAAAAGCTATACATTCAAGCTGCGCAAAGGCGTTAAATTCCATGATGGCACACCGTTTAATGCGGAAGCCGTGAAGTTCACCTTCGACCGTATTCTCGATCCGAATGTGAAGGTAGGCAATGCCGCCGCCCAAATCAGCCCTTACGAATCCTCCGAAGTGATCGACGAATATACGATTAAGCTGAATCTGTCCCAGCCATCCAGGGCTTTCCTGGGCAATCTGAGCCAGGGCCCGTTAAGCATTATATCGCCAACGGCGGTCAAGAAATACGGGGATGAGTTCGGCAAGCATCCGGTTGGAACCGGACCGTTCAAGTTCGTGAAATGGGAGGAAAACTCTGAGATCACCGTGGAACGTAATCCGGAATACAATTGGGCCCCGGAAACGGTGGACAATCAAGGAGCCCCTTATTTGGATAAAATCACATTCAAAATTGTCCCCGAAGAAGCGACACGCATCGGCAGCGTACAAAGCGGACAGGTGCTTGCCGCCGAAACCGTTCCTCCGCAAAATGTACTTGCCTTAAAAAACGATCCAAATTTTCAGATTTTGGAGACGGATACCATTGGTTTACCCTACACCTTGTTCATCAACCGGGAGCATGCGCCCTGGAATGAACTGAAGGCAAGGCAGGCGCTGCAGTATGGCATTGATGTGGGCGCGATCGTAAAAACCTTGTATCTAGGCACCTATAACCAGGCCTGGTCCGCTTTGACGCCTGGCGTATTCAGCTATGACGAGTCGCTGGAAAATTCGATTCAGCCTGATCAGGCCAAAGCGGCGGCTTTGCTGGATGAGCTCGGCTGGAAGCCGGGTGCGGACGGGATCCGGGAGAAGGACGGCAAGAAGCTGACGCTTCATTATGTGGATGGTTCGCCAAACCGTGAGAAACGCAATGATATTGCGGTCATGATCCAGCAGCAGTTAAAGAAAATCGGCATTGACGTTCAGGTGGAGATTACGAAAGATGTAGCGACAGTCATCTATCAGAACCAGGATTATGACTTGTACGGCAACAGCCAGGTTAACGGTGATCCGAACGCCCTTTATGCTTTCTATCATACGCCCGCCGCAGGAGCCAGTACGTTGTCTAAGCTTTCCGACCCGCAGGTGGATCAATGGCTTGAGCAGGGCGCGGTAGAGACGGATGATGCCAAACGTGCCGAATTGTACAAAAAAGTGCAGCAGTACATTAAAGATCAGGCGGTAATTATACCGATCTACGTATTCCCTTACACCGTAGCCGCCGCCAAAACGGTCCAGAATTTGAAATTCGATGTGCTGGGATACCCGCTATTCAACGATGTAAAGCTGCAACATTAGTCGGGGCAAAAATGTGAACGAGGAGGTATCGGCATCATGACCAGAATGATTGCGGGCAGGCTGGCCAGCTCGCTGCTGGTGGTTTTCGGCTCGGCAGGCCTCGTATTTTGCATCCTTTATTTGCTGCCAGGGGATCCCACCAATACGATTCTGGACCCATCCACAGCCACGCCGGAAATGATCAATAAACTGCGCCACCAGCTTGGCGTCGACCGTCCCTTATACGTTCAGCTGCTCGATTATTTCGGGGACCTGGTACGCGGTGATTTTGGCAGATCGCTGCTGGATTCCAGCCCGGTTCTGCCTAAAATTGTAACCAGCTTTCCCCCTACTCTGGCGCTGACGGCTGCAAGCATGGCCATTTCGGTCATTGTCGGCATCCTGCTGGGCGTGCTCTCGGCCATTCACCGCAACGGGTGGATCGATATCCTTGCCCGTCTCGTAGGCTTGTTCGGTATCTCGATGCCCACCTTCTGGTCCGGTATTCTGCTCTTGTTGATCTTTTCCGTTCATCTGGGCTGGTTTCCCGCGATGGGCTCGGACGGCTGGAAAACGCTTGTGCTTCCCTCGATCACCCTGGGCATTATCGGTTCCGGCTTTATCGTGCGCCTCGTCCGGAACAGCATGCTGGAAGTGATGAACGAACCTTACATCGTCACTTTGCGCGCTAAAGGCATTGTGGAGAGAACGGTCATGTACCGCCATGCTCTCCGCAATGCGCTGATTCCAGCGATCACGATGATCGGCATGCTGGTCGGCGAAATGCTGGCCGGCACGGTCGTCATCGAAACCGTGTTCTCCAGACAGGGAATCGGGCGCATCCTTGCTGACGCAATTATGGCTAAGGATCTGCCGGTCGTGCAGGGAGTCATCTTTTTCTCGGCGATCATTTACGTCACGGTGAATTTGCTGGTGGATCTTTCGTACACGATGATTGATCCGCGATTGCGCAGGTCCCTGTAAAGAAGGCGGTTCTTGGCGGGCGCTTGCCCTGCCAGGTATACGCAGCTTTAAACGGAAGGAGGTTTCACAGAAAATGAGAGACACCGCAATAGACAAAAAGCTCTGGAGAACCGCAAGCGAAAGAGTTCAGCCCTTGCTGCCCTTCCGGCGCGTCAATGTAGCCAACCTGTTTGTGCTGGCAGCCGGGGGGATTATTTTATTCATGCTGGCCTGCGCGCTGGTGCCCCAGTGGATTGCCCCTTATCCTCCCACGGAGATGCAGACAGACAGCATTCTGCAGCCCCCGAGCAGCAAGCATTGGTTCGGTACGGACTACTTCGGACGGGATGTGTTCAGCCTTGTCGTATACGGCAGCCGGGATTCGCTGTTTATCGGCCTGATGTCCGTCATTGTGGGAGGCTTGGCCGGAAGCGC
Source organism: Paenibacillus jiangxiensis (assembly GCF_046098255.1). Taxonomy (NCBI): domain Bacteria; kingdom Bacillati; phylum Bacillota; class Bacilli; order Caryophanales; family Paenibacillaceae; genus Paenibacillus; species Paenibacillus jiangxiensis. The sequence continues at coordinate 145,423 of NZ_JBJURI010000002.1, read as the reverse complement.
GATCGGTTCTCTCTCGGGTTATCTGGGAGGAAAATGGGATCTGGTTTTGATGCGTTTCATCGATATTCTCATGACGATTCCCGGCATCCTGCTGGCGCTGGCTATCGCGGCCGCGTTGGGACCGGGCCTGCTCAATATCGTGCTGGCTGTAGCCGTGGCAGGCATCCCCAATTATGCCCGGGTTATGAGGGGACAGATCATGAGCATTAAAGGGCGCCCTTATATTACGGCGGCCATCTCCATCGGAATGACCCGCCTGGACGTCTTCCGCAAGCATATATTGCCCGGTTCGCTGTCCCCGCTGCTCGTGATGGCTACCTTGGGTATTGGCAGCTCCATTTTGGCAGGAGCGGGGCTTAGCTTCCTGGGACTCGGGATGGTGAAGGAAATTCCCGATTGGGGGGCGCTATTATCTCAAGGCAGAGGGTATCTGACCGTAGCCTGGTGGATCTGCACCTTCCCCGGTCTTGCCATTACTTTATTTGTGTTATCCGTCAATCTGATCGGCGACCGGCTGCGCGACCATTTGGACCCGAAGAAGGCCGGAAGCTAAGCTAACGAAGGAGGGCAAGCATTGAGACCACTACTTGAAATCGAGCATCTGTCCGTTGAATTCCCTGCCCGGCCCGAACCTTTACGGGTGCTTCACGATGTTTCCCTGACGATCGGGACACAGGAGACGCTTTGCCTCGTGGGTGAATCCGGCAGCGGGAAAACGGTGACCTCAAAAGCCGTGATGCGGTTGACCGATTTCGAACACGGCCGGATCACCAGCGGACGAATTCGCCTGAACGGGACGGATTTAACCCAGGCGACCTCCAGGGAGCTGCAGCTGTTGAGGGGTAAAAAGATGGCGATGATCTTTCAGGAGCCGATGTCCGCCTTTGATCCGGTATACACGATCGGCCAGCAAATCATGCAGACCATTCTGACCCATGATCGCTTCAAAACACGTGTGGAAGCTAAGCAACGAGCCATATATCTGCTGTCACGCGTCGGCATTCCCGAGCCGGAGCTGCGAATGAAGCAGTATCCGGGCGAATTGTCCGGGGGCATGCTACAGCGGGCCATGATCGCGATGGCCTTGTCCTGCGGACCCGAGCTGTTAATCGCGGATGAACCGACGACCGCCCTTGATGTTACCATCCAGGCCCAGATTTTGGGCCTACTTCAGGAGCTGAAGCAGGAATTCAATATGTCCATTCTGCTGATCACGCATGATTTGGGGGTGGCGGCACAAATCGCCGACCGAATCGTCGTGATGTATGCGGGCCGGATCGTCGAGCAGGCAGCGGCCGCCGAACTGTTCAGCCGGCCGCTCCATCCGTACAGTCAGGGACTCCTGCAGTCCGTGGCAACGCTGGACACGGAAAAGGGAACCAGGCTGCCATCCATCGAAGGTTCGATTCCGGCGCTGACGGACCTGCCGTCAGGCTGTCTCTTTCACCCGCGCTGCCCTTTCGCTACGGACCGCTGTATGCAGGAGGCCCCTCCGCTCGAACACAAAGACGGGCGGGACGTCGCCTGCTGGCATGCCGAACTTTTACAACGTTTGGTACCCTCCGGCAAATCCGCAGGGCAGGCAGCGCCTGTCACCGGCGATGCTGCCTCTCCAGCCTATGTTTCCTCCTCCCGCCCGACGGACGCACCAGAGCTGTTTCAGATTAGCGGGCTCAGCAAATATTACCCGGTAAGAGGCGGACGGCTGGGGCGACGTTCTTTTGTCCGCGCGGTGGACGATGTCAGCTTCTCCATCCGGCAAGGAGAAACCTTCGGCCTGGTCGGGGAATCCGGCAGCGGCAAATCAACCCTGGGACGGCTGCTGCTTCAGTTGGAGAGCCAAACCTCAGGTGAGGTAAAATTTCAGGGACGGGAGCTGTCGAAGCTGCGTGCGGCGGAGCTTCGAAGTATTCGCCGGGACTTCCAGATGATTTTTCAGGACCCATACGGTTCGCTTGACCCCCGCTGGAAGGTGGGAGAGATCATTGGGGCACCGCTTGAGGTCCATGAAAAATTAAGCGGAAAGGAGAAACGGCTCAGAGTCGGGGAGTTGCTGGAATCGGTTGGGCTGGCAGCCTCTGCGATGGATCGATACCCGCATGAATTCTCTGGCGGACAGCGGCAGCGAATCGGCATCGCTCGGGCAATTGCGCTGCGTCCCCGCTTTATATTGGCTGATGAAGCGGTATCGGCGCTGGACGTATCCGTGCAGGCGCAAATCGTGAACCTTCTGCTTGAACTTCAGGAGAGGCTGGGGCTGACCTATTTGTTTATCGCTCATGGCCTGCAAATTGTCCGGCATATTTCGGACCGGATCGGCGTAATGTATCTGGGCAAGCTGGTGGAAATCGCGCCCTCTCATGAGCTGTTCGCGAGCCCCGCCCATCCATACACCCGGGCGCTGATCGAATCCATTCCTCATATGACCCCGGGACAACAATTCATTGCGAACGGCATACAGGGGGAAATCCCTTCACCCGCCCGTCCGCCGTCCGGCTGCCGCTTTCATACGCGCTGTCCTTTTGCCACAGCCAAATGCCGGTCAGAACAACCCGAGCTTGTCCCGGCTGGTAATGACCGTTTCGTCGCCTGTCATTATCCTTTATAGAGGTTGTTCAAAAAGTCATCTTTTGATCACGAAGCAGATCAGTAAGCGGACTCGACATCGAATCTTGCATTCAGCCAGGACTTCCGGTGCTCACGTACCCCAAGTACGCTCCGCTCCTCAGTCCCTAGCTTCATCCAACTCAAGCGTTTTGAAAAAACGCACTTCGGAAGCATACGCTTCGGTGCTGAAAACCTGACTTTTTGAACTCGCACTTATAGTTATTTGTACAAACATATCAACGCTAGGAGGGCTGAGCCCATGTATGATGCTTTTGCGGCCAGGTTGGCCGAACATGAACAGCAGCTGATTGAATGGCGCAGATATTTGCACCGGCATCCGGAGCTTTCTTTTCAGGAAAATAACACGGCCCGCTTCATTGCGGAGCAGCTCCAATCCTTCGGCATTGAAGTCCGGACCGGCGTTGGCGGCAATGGTGTACTGGGCTTTATCCGCGGCGGAAGCACGGGGCCGCGCATCGCTTTCCGCGCGGATTTTGACGCTTTGCCCATTCAGGATGAGAAGGATGTTCCTTATAAATCAGAGGTGCCCGGCGTGATGCATGCTTGCGGCCATGACGGTCATACGGCTGTTTTGCTTGGCGTTGCACGTGTGCTTCAGGAATTTCGGGAGACGCTTCATGGAGAGCTGGTGCTGATCTTTCAGCATGCTGAAGAAAAACCACCGGGCGGCGCCAAGTTTATGATCGAGGACGGCTGCCTTGATGGAGTGGACGCAGTTTACGGCATCCATTTATCATCAGAGTATCCTCTCGGCAGACTCGGACTGAGAGCTGGTCCGGCGATGGCTGCCGTTGATGCCTTTACGATTGAAATTCACGGCAAGGGCGGACACGGGGCCAGACCGCACCAAACCGTAGATGCGCTGGTCATCGGAGCGCAGATCGTGGGCGGGCTGCAGCAAATTGTCAGCCGCAGAGTTGATCCGCTCGAATCCGCTGTGGTAACGGTGGGGCAATTCTCTTCCGGCACGGCGTTTAATGTCATTGCGGATAAAGCGGAGATGCAGGGCACGGTACGGACGTTCAGCCCGGAGGTACGCAAGCAGATTGAAGAAGAACTCAGAAGCATTGTTCAGGGATTAAGCGAGGCTGGTGGCGCGCGCTCTGACATTCACTATTTAAATGGATACCCCCCACTGGTTAATCCGGCGGCAGAAACGGAAAGGGTGAAAAAGCTGGTTGCAAAGCATTTTGGCGAGGACGCTTTCCTTGAACCGCCTCCGGTCATGGGAGCCGAGGATTTTGCCTATTATCTGGAGCATAGACCGGGCGCTTTCATCCAAGTGGGGGCAAGAACAGAGGATGTACGGACCCAGTATGCCCACCATCATCCCAAATTTGATTTTGACGAACGGGCGCTGTTGAATGCGGGAAACACCTTTCTTGCACTGGCGCTGGACTATTTAGGTTGAACCGTTTAATCACCACTTTATCCTGAAGACGGGCTAGTCCTCCTTTCTTGCGTTCTGAGAGGCTCCGAACACGAACCATTCCTCCAATCGCTGTTGTCCCCGAATTTCATTTGATTATTCTGTGATGAAGAAGAAATTCGGGGCCAAAGGCGAGCGCTCCGCTTTTCCGGAATTGCTTCGTTTTCTCCGCTGCTCCGTGCATACCCCGACTTAAAAATTGACTAAAGATAAACAGAAGAAATCGCAACCTTTGGATTTTAAATCACACCCACTCCCCGTCTCCCGGGATAGCCACCCGGTCAAGCAGTCCCTCCCGCTCCAGCCGGCCGTGCAAATCCGCTCTTGTGGCAAGACAGTGGTTGATTGCATCCATGTGCACGGCCACCACCTTGGTATAAGGCACATACTGGCAAAGACGAACTACATCCCCTTCATCCATCGTAATCGGATCACCCTCATTGAACCGCGCTCCCCCGGCATTAACCACCGTTATGTCCGGATGATAGGCATCCAATGCGTTCTGCACATCGTCGCACCAGATCGTGTCCCCCGCAATATACAGCGTCGGCTCGCCTTCTGCTTTGAGGATAAAGCCGGATACGGGACCCATCCGCTTCCCGATCTCCCCTGTGCCGTGCTGCCCTCCAGTTCGGAAGATCGTCACACCTTTCAAGGTGATGTGCTCACTTATCTCAGATACGGAGCTGAAGCCGGCAGATGTGATAGGTACTTTATCCTCCGGCTGACATAGAATCGGTGTTGATTTTGACAGCACTGCTATTGCTGCTTCATCCCAATGATCCGGATGCAAGTGTGTTACAAGTACGGCGTCCGGATCAAGCAGACCATCCACGGCAAAAGGAAGCGGCACGAGCGGGTTGCGGCGGTCGTTCGGCGTATTGATGACCGGCGGGTTCGCCCCGGCGTCACTGAACATCGGATCTATCAGGAACCGTATTTCCGCATATTCCAGCCACAGCGTGGCATGGCGTATCAATTGAAGCTTCATTGTTCTCCACACCCCTTATCTTTCAGATCATGATTCTGCTAAAATTAAGAAAACATCTCCCGACGTGCCCTCACAGAAGACACATCGCGTTTAGCGGAAGTTTTTCTTACGATTCAAGCATGCTTCAGCTCGGCTGAAACTTCTTTAATCTTAATGTAAACGAATGAGAAGGTAATCATCATGGTGAACGGAAAAACCACATTCTACTTTCACGCTGAAAGGAAATTACGATGTTAAGCAATCCAACAATCGATGAGGTGGATTTGCGCATCCTGAAGCATTTGCTGCAGGACGCCTCCCAATCCTACAAAGCCATCGGCCAGCTCGTGCACATGACCGGGCAGGCTGTGGGCGCCCGCGTACGGAAAATGCAGGATCTTGGTGTTATTGAAGGAACGACCCTGCGCTGGAATCCGGACAAAATCGGCCAGGCGGTACACGCCTTTGTTACTGTTTTCCTGACCTCCAACACAGCCCACCAATCGTTTCAGGCATTCGCTGCACAAAGCGAGCAGGTGGCCGAGGTTCACCGTGTAAGCGGCGAAGGCTGTTATTGGCTGCGGGTGCGCGTTGGCTCCCCGCTGGAGCTGAATGATTTCCTCGACAGGCTCCTGAAGTATGGAAATTACAAATTGAGCATGTCGATTGGCCAGATTAAATAAGTACTGTGAGTCATAATAAATAGCCTTTGGAGGTATCTTGAATGAGCAGGCCCGTAAAAAACGTCGCTTTAGTATGCGGACCCGATTGCGATATGGAAACTCAAGCTGTACGTGCGGCTCTAGAATATTTTGGCGCACGTGTCATTACATATTGGATAGGCAGGCCAAAAGATTTCATTTCCGTATTGTCCGGCGAGGACCTTTACAACGGCATTGATATGATCATACTTAATTTTCACGGCTGTACAGGTAAATTCATCATGCCCGAACTGGACATTGATGTGTATGAGGAGGAAGAGCCGCAGGGAGACTTCGGCCCGGAGGAAATATTGCGCTGTGCGAAACTGGATGGCAAAACAGTCATTGCGAATGGATGCACACTGGGGGATTCAAGGCTGGCAAAGGCATTTCTGGATCGCGGCTGTAAAGTCTATATCGGGCCGGATGATTACCCGGATGGCAATGATGCGTTTATGTTTGTGATTCGGCTATTCTATGAAATCATCCAAAATAGCCGGAGCGTAGAAGAGGCCTTCCGCATTGCCAGATCCATAAACAATGAATTGTCCATGTACAGAATCTATGCAAGCCCGCACTCCAACTAAGCTCCTGAAACACATAAAACCCTATACAGAAAAAACCGTGCAAGCCGCAGTTACTTAGTCGGCTTTGCACGGTTTTGTTTTTCTATCTCTTCCTTACTGCTGCTCCATACGCTCCAGCAAATTCAGAACCATCTGCGCACTTTCGGCGCGTGTGCCTGTTGCCAAAGGCTGGAACTGCCCTTGACCCCGTCCCTGCATAAGACCTAGCTGACCAGCCCGGCCGGCGGCCGTACGGGCCCATGAAGGAGCGGGTTCCAGATCGGAGAAGCTGCTGCCTTTTGCTTCATTAGCTGAGTTATCCGCTGCATACTCATAAGCCCTCACCAGCATCGCCGCCATCTCTTGACGGGTAATGGTGCGCTCCGGCTGAAACAGTGCTGCTCCTGTTCCTTGAACCAGCCCGGCCTGACTTGCAAGGCTCACCGCTTCCGCATACCAGCTGCCTGCTTGAATATCAGTGAATACCGGTTCAGTATGCTGTCCTTCAAGACCAAGCACGCGCACCAGCATGGTGATAAATTCCGCTCTTGTCACTTCTCTGCCCGGCTCGAACCGGTCAGCGGAGACACCCTCAATCAGCTGTCTGGCTGCCAGCCGCTTCACCACCCGCTCGGCCCAGTGTCCGGATGCCAGGTCGGCAAAGGACTTGTCATACTCCAGCACGGCATAAATCCCGGGCTGGCGAATTTCAGCTGCAATCCGCTCTCCATCCCATTTACCGCCGACATACTCGAACGATCCATCCTCCGCAATGCGGTAGATTGCGGTAAGCTCCCGGTCTGCCGCCGCATCCGCAGCGAATGACACCTGAAGCGGCTCGGAGAAGGTGTCAAGCGTGAAGCTTTTGCCTGCTGCATCCATGATGCTCATGGACCAATTCCGCACAAGGCCGGCGGCCGACACCCTCGCTCCGGTATGGGTGCTCAGCTCGGTCATTAAACGCTCATCATCCGCAACCGGTACAGCCAAGACGGAAATCCATGCCGCCGCAGATGGACCGGACGGGAGCTGTCCGGCAAGCTCGCTCAGAACCGCCGCAGGAATTTCCAGCTGCACGTCCGCTGCAGTGATGCGCAGCGGAGCCCCATTCAGAAGGTCTGCTGCATTACCTGGGAGAAGAACCTGCCGTATATCTTCTCCGATGGCAACGATTGCCGCACCATCACTGCCGCGCGCAGCAAGCTGCTCCGGTGTAATCACAACAGCGTCGTCCGCTGCTGGCGGCGTCGGTGCTGGCGCAGGCGCGGGAGCTGCTCCACCTGCAGTACCACCCGACGGCCGATCCTTATCCCGGTCACGATCCGGTGATGGTGTCGGTGTTGGTGTCGGCTCGGACGGCCCGCTTGTCACCGTCAGCAGATAATCTGCTGACCAGGATTCATACACTGCGCTGATCACCGTTGTGCCTTCTCTAACAGCATTCAGCGTTCCTGTATGATCAAACTCGGCAACTGATTCATTTGAGGATTCAAAGAAAACTCCCTCTGCAAGCAGATAACGGGACCCGTCTCCGTATACTGCCTCTGCAACTACTTTGCCGCGTTCTCCTGCTTCAAGCTCTGCAGGCCCATGGATTTCTATACCTCTTATACCGTCCGCTGCACGCACGACCCGCAGGTTGTACGAGTCCGTCAACCCTTGATACGTTGCGGAAATGACCGTTGCTCCTTGAGCCTTCGCTGTAACGGTTCCGTTCTGATCGATCGCCGCCACATTCTCATCACTGCTGGCATATTTTACTCCTTCGGTCAATGCCTTGCGGCTGCCGGAAGGATACATAGCCTCCACAATGACGCGGTCCGTTCCGCCCGGCACAAGCTGCTGCTTGCCCTTGACCTCAATTCCGCTCAGCGAACCGGCAACTGTTATTATACTTTTGGCCGAAATTTCAGGGTAGCCGTACACCGCCGCCGTTACCGTCGCACTACCCGGCTTCACGGCCGTCACCAGTCCCTGCTCGTCAACCGATACCGCGCTGTCCGGTCCGGATTGATCCACTGACCATATGATTTTTTGAACAGATGCGTTATCCGGTTTGACCACTGCTTTCAACGCAAGGGTTTCCCCAGGGGCAAGCTCCGCCGTTTCCGGCAGCACCTGAAGCGATTCGGGACGCGCGCCGCCAATGGTGAAGCGGTCGATTTCCGTGCCGTCCAATGTTTTGGCTGTTACCGTTATGGCTTCATCCGTAATTTCCACCCCGGTAAAAATCTGCTCATCCTCATCGTAAATCTTCTCCTGCCAGAACCGCTCCGTCAACGCATAGAACTTCGGACCCGAGGAGCCGCCGATGACGTATCGCGTTCCTTGCCCATCCGGCACGATGCCGCCGTTTTCCATCGGATAGCTGCGCATGTAAATATGATCATGTCCGTTCATAGCCAGATCGACATGATGCTTGTCGAACACCGGCACCCACACCTGCTGCGCCCGTTCATTGGCATAGATGCTGCCATACGGTCCCTGATGGAAGAACAGCACCTTCCACTTGCGGTCCGTGTTCGATAGATCCTCATCCAGCCATCTGGCCTGCTCTTCATAGCTTGCGGCCGATCCTTCCGTATTCAGCACGACAAAATGTGTGTCATTGATATCAAAGGAAAAGCTGGAGCCGCGCGTACCGTCCGGTCCGTTCTGCGGATTGTGGAACTGGGCCAGGTAATCGCCGTTTCCGTTGCTGCCCATAACCTCATGGTTGCCGACAAGCGGAACGAGCGTCGTGTTCATCAGCTCATCCTGCGCAGCGTCGAACCACCAATCCCATTGCTCCTGTTCAAAGCCTTTATCGACCATATCCCCGGCATGCACCAGCATGTCCACATCCGGCATGTCCTCAAAAGCCTTGTCCAGCGTCTGTCCCCACAGCCCGAATCCGGCCTGATCCCCTGCCTGCGAGTCGCCGATAAACAGGAATTTCGTCGTATCTCCGGCCATTCCGCTGGTGCGGAATGTGCCCTGTGTACTCATATGAGAGCTGCCGTCGCCCACACGGTATACATATTCGGTGTCAGGCTCCAGCCCTTTCGCCTCCGCCTTGTGTACACGGATCGTTCCGTCATTGTTTGTGTTATACAGCGAGTTGCTTCCGTTCACGCGGGTAACATTGTCTGCCTCAAAATCCGTGAATTCCGAGCGCTTCACCAGCTCGACCATCGTATCGGTCGTCATCGGATCGGTGTGCCATGTGAAATGCCGCTCACGTGCGGCATCCGCTCCCATCGTTACATTGATGCTGCGCGGATCAGCCGTGCCCGCATATTCGGCCACCTTGAAGGTCATCACGGCGCTGTACTCGTCCCCCTTCACCGCTTGGAGAGTGAAGGTTCCGCTGCTGCGAGTCGCCAGGTCTGTTCGCAGCACTCCCGCAGCATCTGCGGCTGCTCTCGGCACTTCCACACCATCAAGCAGCAGCTTCGCTCCCTCGGCCGCCGCCCCGTCCTCACCGGTTACGGTGAAAGAAGCCTCATAACCCTGGGCAATCTCATACGGATCCCAGTTCAGGTTAAGCTTTGTGCGAACGATAGCCTCCACGTCCGCCCCTGTGAAGGAAATCGGCTGACCTGCTCCCTTGGTGGAAGTCACCGAGCCGGACGCAAAAGCGATGGTCAGCGGCTTGGACAATGGCTGCGCCGCTTCCTCCAGCGTATGCGGACCGATATAATCACTTCTTACCTTATAGCGGATTTGCCCGATCAGCTCGTCGTCCGCCAGGCCTGCTTCATTCAGCCCGTGCAGCTCCAGCGTAACCGTGTCCCCTTCAATCTTCGGAACAAGCTGGGCTTCGCTTACCTTGCTTCCCCGCACAACCTCCAGCTCTGATACAGCTGCAGGATCAAACCGGAAAGCCACATGCCCTTCCTTCAGCTCGGCGGCCTTCTCGGCGAAAATATCCAATGTATACGTTTGGCCAGCATACAACGTATCCGGTGTGTCGTACACATAGAACGGTGAACCAAGGTTAACGGTAAAATACCACTCTTGTATCGTCTGATTGCCGCTCAGATCACGCACCGCCACCTTGACTTTATGCCGCCCTTCGGTTAAAGGAGTTTTCGGCTTGTAGGAAATCTGTCCTTTGGGCGGATAAAACCCGTATTCCACCTGCTGCCCGTCAATATAGACACGAATCGTATCCGGATCGATCAGGGTCGTCCCCGGATGCTGCACCGGGTCATAACCATCATCCTCGGCTGTCACGGAAATGGTTGGTGTGCCCGTTTTCACCATTTCATTCGACGCTGGCACCATATCCTTGAAAATAGGCGGAGTTCTGTCCTCCTCGAGAGGACCGTAGATCGCCCGAATGTCGTCGATATAAATCGCGCCGGCCGTTTTATTCGTATTCTTCGTCTCCATGTATCTGACAGGCATATCCATGGTCAGCGGTGTTGTCTTGCCCTTAGGCACCTCGACCTCTACATACTTCCAGCCTGTCCAGTCGACACCGATGTTCTGCTCGGTGAAGTTGACCGGGATAGCGGCGTTGGCGCCGTCCCGGAGCTGTCCGCGCAGCCAGTGCTTCTGCCCGTCGCCATAGACCCACATGCTGATTTTCTCCGGATAACCCGGGATCTGTATCCGGCTATCGGTTGAGGTAGCTGTCAGGTAGGCTCCCGATGTTCCCGTCGTGCCTGTAAAATCATACTCCAGCTTCACCGCCCGGCTTCCGCCGCGCACATAATCGGGATCGGTCACCTCCGAGATGGACACATGGTTCGCCAGCGTACTGCTTGCTTTGTAGCTGCCGATGCCATCCTCGAAATCCTCCAGCATAACCGGCGGAAGGCCCACATTCACCTCAAAGGAAGCTTCGACATTTCCATAAGTGACATAGATTTTGCCCTTGGCCGCGTTCTGATCGGTGGCCGTGAACACACCATGCTCGTCAACGGTGCCAATATCGCCCTCCACACGCCATGCAAAGCTGTCATTTCCTGCTTGAATGGTTTGTCCGCTGCGCAATGCCTTTACGGAAAGGACTGCCTTCTCACCGTTTGAATAAGTCTTGACCTGGTCCGGGAATTCCAGCGCCGTCAGCTTGTCCACGACCTCAATCTGCGCGGTTCCCGCCGCATTTCCGGCAGATGCCCGTACTGTGCCTGTTCCGGCTGTCTGTCCAGCTGTGAACACCCCGCTGCTGTCCATGGTGCCGAGCGCAGGGTCCACCTCCCAGCTCAGCTCCCCCTGATAAGGAGCCGGATGCCCATTAGCATCGATGCCTGCCGCCTTGAAGGTGAAGGAAGCTCCCTGCAAAATCCGTTCCGCTCCCGGCTGAACTGCCAGCCTGGAGGCGGCAGGCTCCTCCGGAGCGGTATTTACAAGCAGCAATCCGTTGCCGATTTTGCGCTCATAACCGTCCGAGCCCTGATTCATCATCTGAACACCTTCTGTTCCCGGCATGCGGGCCACCAGTGTGGATGAGCCGCCTCCGTCCAGATTCATGGCGTTCACTACGCCCATTTCCTGCATGATGGAGGCCAGTTCAGCCGTCTCCATGCCCTCGCTGAAGCCTGGAGCCCGTCCGTCCACCTCGAACAGAACAATGCTGCCATCCGCTTTCGTTCCGATCGCTGTCCGCGGATGCACGCCGGACGGTCCCACTCCGGTCTGTACGACCCCATCTTTTACGAGTGGCCCTTGCCCGCCGATGGCCAGCTCTGCTTCACTCCACTCGCCTTCCAGGGCAAAGCTGGCGCTGAGCTCATCACCCGCCTTGAGTCCCTGGGTAAGCGTGCGCTTGTCACCGGATGCCGACAGGACCACCTGGCCTTCCCGCAGCGGGGTGTCCCCCTGATTCAGCCGCACTTCAGCCACCTTCAACCTCATCGTCTGCCCGCTCTTCACTTCCCCCTCCAGCACATCCAGTACAAACTCATCGCCATCGTTGGACGACTTCGTGGAGGCGGAATAATCGGGAGCGAACAGTACAAGCTGATTCTCGCCGCGGAGGCGGTTTATGCTCGTCAGATATGACGTCTGCCCGCCGATGGTTATGTTCTTCTGCAAAACCGGCTTTCCGTACAGCGAACGTCCGTCGGCTGTCAGACCGAACGCATAAGATGAAGTCCCGCTGTTCAGAATGACTCCTTCATCCATAAACAACCCGTTCGGCACGCCCGTAGCATAGCCGGAAATTTCATAGAAATCGCCGTTAATCCCGGCAATGACCCGGTTTCCGGGCTTGTCTGCATAAGCAGCCATTTCCGTAAGCGGCTCCATCCCGTACACCGTTCCGCTCTTTGTACCGGCATGCAGTTCAAGATGGTCGCTCCCCGGATTGAACTGCACCGCGTGAATCTTCTGGCGGCCACGCGCATCCTGCACATCCATCCAGATGTAATTCGCATCAGGCGCAAGTTCCGTCTGTCTCGAATCCATGATCTGGCCATAGCCGGATACCGGCGGCACATCAAATGCCGCCCTGGCGTAAAGTTCCGGCTGAAGCATGGATAGTAATAACAGAAGTACAACAAGAGCATTGATTTGCCTTATATACCTTCTCACTTTACCAGCTTCCTCCCTATTGCGTTGTCCACAACATCCTGATTTCCCCTGGACAGGAATAAATGCCACAGCATAGGGATCATCGTACTTTTTTTATGTAAGCCCGATATTAAGGAGAGGTTTCGTTTGTGTTAACTGGTATCGAATTATTTCAACGGAGAATGACGCAGGAATAATTTTCTATTATGCTTGTAAGTATAGAAGATAATTTTTATTAAAAGCTTCCAATGAAGTCCTCATCATTTTCATATCAGAGGTTTAATTCTTAGTTCTTTTTACCTTGAAAGGAGGTAGCCGCAACATGAAGGATTACGGCCCGGAATTATTCAAAGGAACGGCACAATATTACTCCAAATACCGCCCGGCTTACCCGGCTGAATTAATCAGATGGATCGTGAATCGTTTTGCGCTGAATGGAAGAGGCAAGCTCCTTGATTTGGGCTGTGGAACAGGGCAATTAACCCTCAGATTCGCGGATTGGTTTGAAAGAATTACAGGCTTGGATAATGAAACGGAAATGCTGGAAGAAGCGCACCAGATTACTGAAGAAATGCGGATCTGCAACGTGGATTGGGTGCATGGAAATGCAGAGAACTATATTAATGGGCTTAAGCATGAGTCTTTTAGACTTGTCATTATTGCCAAGGCGTTCCACTGGATGTACAGAGAGCGTGTGCTTGAGCTGTTATATCCCAAGGTTGAACGGAACGGCGGGGTAGCCATTATTGACAGCTATACCCCTGACCGGAAGGAGCCGACAGATTGGCAAATCGCGGTCGATAAGGTAGTTAAAAAATGGTATGGTCCCGAAAGAAGAGCCGGCAGCTCCACCTACACTCATCCCACCGTCAGTCACGAAGATATCGTGGCAGCTTCTCCCTTTGATGTCGAGGTGCATCGGCTGCCAATCTACGAGCATACATGGACCGTTGAGTCGATCATTGGAAATCTATATTCAACCTCCTTTGGCTCAAGGCGCTTCCTTGGGGACCAGGCGGCTATATTCGAAAAAGAGCTGGAAGAAGCCTTGCTATGCCTCGACAGCAGCGGGATATTCAAAGCTGAAATACACACCTCTATTATTTTGGCCACGCATCAGAAATAAGATAGGACCGTGAAATTGAAATTAAAAAGAATCAGACGGTAGTACATCATCCAGTTGCTCACCGTCTGATTCTTTCTTTGGAGCAGAAGCGCGCACTTCGGTGCAAAGGAATGAAAGATGAAGCTGATTACAAACGTGCCTTTGATAGATATCCCAATAAACATTGTATATATTTTGTGATAGTATAGGACCAAGTCAATACGAGGAAGGTAATGAAAATGACGACCAGAGACCGTTTAGCCGAAGCTATTCAAATGCGTGAAAAAGGTAGGGCCAAACAGGATCAAGACATACTTAAAAATGCAATAGCCCTTTTACTGGAACTGGATGCCGCCTACCCCAATGACGCAGAGATTATTTTTCAGCTTGGAGTGGCTCATGACAATTCCGGATTGGGAGAACAGGCGATTCCCTACTATGTGCGGGCTCTTGATTTAGGTTTATCCGGATCGGACCTGGAAAGATGCCTACTCGGTCTCGGGAGCACATACCGATATCTGGGACACTATCAGCAGGCCGAAGCAACGCTGCGCCGGGGAGTTGCAGAATTCCCTGACAACCGGGCGCTGCAGGTCCTTCACGCAATGGCTTTATATAATACGCATTCCTATAAGGAAGCCATGGAAATCGTGCTGACCAATCTGCTGGAGACAACCTCGGACGAAAAACTTCAATACTTCAAGCGCGGTTTGATGTACTATGCCAAACATCTTGATGAGACTTGGTGATACCAATGCCCGGCCAAATGCCGCAATTAATCTAAAGCTTAATTGTTAGGAGAAGTACTTATGTCAAACAATTATGAGTGTACAAGAGCGCTCCCTTCAAACAACAACCAAAGCCTGCAAGCTGATTGTGAAAACTGCTTCGGGTTATGCTGTGTCGCGCTACCGTTCGCCGCATCTGCCGACTTTGCGGCCGATAAAGACGCGGGGCAGCCCTGTCCCAATCTGCGGGGGGACTTCCGCTGCGGCATTCATGACAGCCTTAGAGAGCGGGGCTTTAAAGGCTGTACCGTATTTGACTGCTTTGGCGCAGGGCAAAAGGTATCCCAATTTACCTACAAAGGGCAAGACTGGCGGCAGCAGCCGGAATCCGCAAAGCAAATGTTTGACATCTTTCTGATCATACGCCAGCTTCACGAGTTGCTCTGGTACCTCAATGAAACATTGATGCTGGAAGCGGCCAGTCCTGTTCATGACAAGCTCCGTTCGGCACTGGATCAGACCGAGGATTTTACCCGGCTTGATCCCGATGCCCTGATGGAGCTTGATATAAACACGCACCGTGCTGACGTCAACGCCCTGCTCTTGCAAACCAGCGAGCTTGTAAGAGCCGAAGCGCTAAGACGGCATAAGCCGTCACGTCGCAGGAAGAGCTACGGGCGCGGAGCAGACCTGATCGGGGCCAAGCTGAAGGGGGCGGATATGAGAGGCATTAATTTGCGGGGAGCCTACCTGATTGCCGCCGATCTTAGAGGCGCGGATTTAAGAGGCGCAGATCTGATCGGAGCCGACTTTCGGGACACGGACCTCCGCGGAGCCGATCTCAGCGAGAGCCTCTTTCTCACCCAGTTTCAAATCAACGCTGCAGTCGGAGATAGCTCTACCAATCTGCCCGCGTCGCTCACCCGTCCGGCACATTGGGCTGCCTTTTAATCCCGTTGGCGTAAAAAATCGCTTCTTGTCTTGGCGTGAACGAAATAAATTTGCAATTTTCAAAAATGGGGTTGGGCAGTTCCAACCCCATTGTATTTATTGCAGGCGACGTTTGATCCGGCGAACCGATTCCGGATCGATAGGCCCATCCAGCCTCTGTTCCAAACGTACAGCGCGGCCGAAATGCACCTCCTCAACTCCCGTACTCTCCAGGAAATCGGCAAGGTTATCCTCCGATAGCCCGCTGCCCGCAAGAATACGGATCGGTGTACCTTGCGAACGCTGCCGCAAACGGGCAAGCATGTCCGTCCCTTCCACAGCAGTCGGACATCCACCCGAGGTCAGAATCCGGTCGATTTGCGGAAATTTCAACAGTGTGTCAAAGGCCTGCTCCAAATCACGCGCCTCATCAAATGCCCGATGAAAGGTTACGGACAAACCCTGTGCTTCGGCCAGCAGAAATGAGAGAGCTTCCGTATCGACCTGCTGCTCCTCCGTCAACACACCGAGTACAATCCCGCTGGCTCCCATGCCCCTGACGGACCGAATATCGCGGACCATAACCTCCAGATCCTCCCTGCTGTACCGAAAAGAATGGCTGTGCGGCCGGATCATGACTCGGATAGGCAAAGCAGACACCTGCACGGCCCTCTCGATCATCCCGATGCTGGGCGTCAGCCCTCCCTCTGAAAGTGCGCTGACCAGCTCAATGCGGTCGGCGCTGCTCTCGTTAAGCTGCAGAATATCGTCAATGGAGGTTGCGATCACCTCAAGCAGTTTGTTTTTGGACAAAGCTTTCACCCCTTCACGGTTTCGTTCAGTACAATTATATCGGAATTTTCATGCATTCACCGCTCTAACAGCCAATATAAGATCCCCTGTGTCCACCGATCCAAGTATAGGGTGAATTCATGTCAATAAGCTCTCTCTCAGGTCTGGAAGATTTAAAAAATGTGGCTGCACAAAAAGAAGCGCCCAAGCCGGCCATGGACCATTTGAACGCCCCTTCTCTTTTCCTAACTTTCCGCACCTTTATACCGGCTCACTTCGTCTCTTAGCCAGCGCACGTAAATGTCGTCACGCACAAGCCATACCTTATGCTTCCGCTTCAAATACCGCTCCGCCTCGGCAAAGCTGCCGAACCGGTCAGCCGCTGCCTTGCCGCTCCATTCCGTCACCCATTCCTCTTCCTCCATCCTTACAAGCACTTTGGTTCCGTCATTGGTTTCATACAGCGAGCCGGAGGGGGTACCTTTTACATTGTAGCGGTTGCGGAAAGCATCCGGACGAAGCGGTTCCAGCGGGTAGGTATCTGCCACATAGGACTGGTACACCTCCTCTGTCAGTGTGCAGCCGGAAGCCTTGGCATGTCCGCCCCCGCCATAACGTCCGGCAATTTCCGAGACGTCAATATCGTCGTGAATGGTGCGCAGGCTCATTTTCCGGCCGCCCATATTCAGAATGGCGATATAGTCAAGATGCGGGTTCTCCTTGCCGAGGGCGCTGGCCAGCTCAGAATGGTAAGATTCCGCATGCACTACACCGACGCATTCTTTGCTGATAAAAATTTGCACAAGCTCCCTGTTCTTACGGCGGATATAACGTTCAATTTTATCCTCCTCCAGGTTGAGCAGCTTCTCCTCGAACTCGTCAAAAGCAAACGGCCCGCCGGCATGCAGACGACCCAGCATTTTTTCCTCAAACTCATCGATGGAGATCATATAGAACAGATCGTTCAGCCGTTTCGCCTGCTGCTTGCCCTCTGCCTCCCATTCCCATGTATCGTACAGCCGGACCAGCTCCACGAAATCATCGAGTGCTTGCACAGGCTCCACCAGCTTCTGGCGGATGAGAAAATCGTATAATAGCGAAGTCGCTGAGGCTGGCCGGCCATCGCGATGCTCAACATGCACGGATGCCCACGGATACGTATTATAGTGCAGCGCAGTCTTGTGGTGGTCGATCAGACGAACCTGGCCGCCTTGGGCGGCATATTTCTGCAGCCGCTGCTCCACCTCTTCGCTTACCGACAAATCCGTGATCAGCAGCGTATCGCTGCTTTCCTTTTCCTCTGTCCGGTCCAAAAAACGTTCCACCTGCTGGCTGATTCCGCCCACCGAGTTATATCGCACTTCGACATCGGTCCCGAACGCATATTTGGCAACAATGCCGCAGCCGACGCCGTCCAGATCATTATGTGTGTAAATATGGTACATTTGTAAGGCCTCCTGATACATTTTCATCCCGGCGCTGCATGCGGCCAGGTCTGGATGATGCAGCACATAATTTTCCCATATCCCGCTCTTGAAATACCAGCCCCTACATTGGAAAATAGTATTTATATCTTCTATTCCAGCATTTGGGGAAGAATGTCCATCATGACACACATTCGTTTACGTTACGATGCCTGGCTTGCCGCTATTTCCCCATCATCAGTTGATTTGTACAATATAACGCAGCAAAAAATGATATTCTGGAGACAGGAGGCATGAAGATGCTGAAGCATTACGTACTGCCGGATGGAACGCTGGACGGTCAGCGGATATGGAAAAGAGAGACACTGTATACCGGCATGAACGGCAGGCATGTGGAGCGTTTTTACGTGTCGCCTGCCGAGAGCTATATTTTCAAGCCTTTAACCAATGATGGACAGGAGGGTAAGGAGCGTTGGGTCTATGAACACCTGCTTCCTTCCTTTCCGCCGATATATCCCAAGCTGCTGGAGAAGTCGAGCACTCTTGATCCAGACACCAGCTGGATGATCTTCGAGGATCTTGGAGCCATGTCTCATGTCTATGATGACGAGCTTGCTTTAAGCGTTATTCCGCATATGGTGTGGTGGCATGGACAGCCGACCGAAGCGCTGCGGCAGGTCTCTTTGCAAGGACCCAAGCCGCCCATTCAGGACATTGCCGCAGACATAAGGGCAAGACAGGCCGAGGCGGAAGCCGTCCTGCTGTCCCTGGGGGTGCCGCAGCTTACTGTCCGCTCCCTCTTTGACCTGCTTGAACACCAACGCTTTACAGAAGCGGATGTTCTGTGCCACGGTGATCTTCACCTTGGCAACTACACACGTGTGAACGGCCGATTAATCGTGCTGGATTGGGAGCATGTTCATCTGAATTCCCGGCTCTGGGACCTGTACCATCTGATCGACATGTCCCATCCGCTCTTTCCGAAACGTATGAGCTCGCAAAGCCGAAACCGCTTATTGGAGGCATATATAGATCAGGCGCTTCAATCCGGTGCGGTGCTGCATCCGCATGATTTTAAACGGGAATATTACCTGTTCGCGGCTGTCTTCTCCATCTGGATGCTGCTGCTAATCTGGTCGGATCTGGAACAGGGTGACGCCACCTGGCCGGAGGAAGCGCTGCGCGACCAGCTCCGTGAAACGCTGGACAGTCTGACACAATGTGTGGACGAGCTTTTCGAACATAACAATAACAATGACAATAATGAAGACAAGGTGGCACAATAAATGACCAAAGTCGGATTAGTGATGAGGAAAATTCAGTTTACGGAAGCCCAGGGACCGCGTATTTTTGCGGAAAGGCTCCGTCAGATCGGCAGCGAATTGGGAGTGGAGGTCGTCTTCATTTCTCCGGAGCGGCATGTCAGCGGTTATGACTGGCTGCCAGGCTATGAACACGAAAAAGGCGATCTTGTCAACTATGATATCGTGCTGGATCAGCTGCACACCCAGCAGATTGAGCATGTGATCTATACCGTGTCCGGGTTTACTTTTTTGAACATGTTCTTCAATAAAAGCGTGCTGTTCCCGCACAGCTTTCCCGATCCCGCGCTGACAGGTTATGAAATGATGAAGCCGTTCTATTCGATTGTGAACAAGGCGATCGTGCAGACGGATTTCCTGAAACGGGAGATGGCGGACAAATTCGGCGTTCATGACGTCACTGTCATTCCCATCGGCTTCAATGAACAGCTCGTGGACAAGCATTTCGATCCTTCTCTTGTGGTGCAGAACCGCATTCTGTGGATCGGCAGGGACGAGGAGAACCGGCGTCCGGATCTGGTGCTGGAATATGCGCGAAGCAACCCGGACAAGGAAGTGTTCATGGTCTTCGGAGGCAAAAGATATAAGGAGAGCATGAAAAAATACGACATCCCGCATAACGTGAAGCTGCAGTTCGCTTTATCCCAGGATGACGTATTTGCGCTCATGAACACGGCCAAGGTGTACTGGAGTTGCTCCAAATTCGATACATTTGCGATGCCGCTTACGGAAGCCCTGGCAATGGGAAAAATCGTCGTCAAACCTGAGCATCCCTGCTACAGCCATATCGGATCGCGCCATGCCTTTGCAGGCAATGAGCAGAACTGGTTTGAGCTCGTCAATATGGCGGCGGCTTCCCCCTATACCGTATCGGTGGACAACAAGGACTACGCACTGAAGCGCTTCTCCAGCAAGGTGATGAAAGAAGGCTACCGCCGCTTTTTCGAACAATGGCTGAGCTGATCTCCTTCCGTCAGCATTCAAGTATCCAGGTGGTCAATGCTTATTAACTGTCCTTTTCAGGCCCGAAAAGCTCCAGCCCCGTTCGGATAAACAGTTTTACGGCCAGCGGCGCTTCCTGAAAGGACGGTACCGCCATATAAATATCCCGGTATGCTCTCGGCTCAATCGCGCGTGTGGTCACATTCGAGGGGTGATACGCCAGCATCATGCCCGTCATGATCGCCGAACCTAGCTCCTCTTGAATCATATTCAGCAGTGTTGTAAGGTTGGACACGACAAATTTGGGTTTAAGCGGGGTATTCGCCTGTGCGAACAGCTCATAAATGGGTGCCTCAAAACCGCCCTTGCAGATAATCATGGGCTCATGCTTCAGCTCTTCAATCCGGATGGCAGTCCGTTCGGACAGCGGATGATCGTCGCGGATGACCGCGAACATTTCCTCTCTAAGGAGCGGGATCATCTCAAATTGCTCATCCTTCATAATGGTAAAGCCGACATCGATCTGACGGGATTCGAGCCAGCCACGGATCTCGTCAATCGTGCCCTCATGCAGATCAAACTGCAAATTCGGGTACTTCTCTCCGATCGTGCGAATGATCTTTGGCAGGAAATAAGCGGAGGCTGACGTAAACGTTCCGATCCGGATGATGCCCACCTCCAGCCCCTTTTCGGCGGCAATCTCCTGCTCCACCTTCTCAAAGCCGTTCAAGATTTCGCGAAACAGCACTAGAATCCGGCCGCCTACTTCCGTCAGGACAACCCCGTTGCGCCGATCCCGTATGATCAGCTTCACACCCAGTTCGTCCTCCAACGTGGACACGGCCCGGCTGACGGCTGGCTGCGTCATATTGAGCGCCTGCCCCGCTCTGGTAAAGCTGCCGGTTTCGGCAATTTTCACAAATAACTGCAGCTGTGTATTCGTCATAACGTAAATGGTATGCTCCTTATAACAAACATTCATTTTATTTATATTTGAAACCATTGTATCATTATAAAGCATTGTTATGAAAGGAGTGTTTAGTTTTGCCGAAGCTTTCACGATCACGGACAGCCGTGTATCTTGCTTTTCTTATTATCATGTGGGGTATCAACTGGCCCTTGTCCAAATTTGCATTGGATTTTACTCCTCCTCTGCTATTCGCGGGGCTGCGGACCTGCATTGCCGGTCTGTTATTGATCCTGGTTGCACTGCCGCGCTTCCGGGAGCTGCGCCTCAGACAGAACTGGCATATCTATCTGATTTCCTCGCTGCTGAATATTGTTCTGTTCTACGGTTTTCAGACGATCGGGCTTGGCTATGTTCCAGCAGGCCTATTCTCTGCCATCGTGTTCCTGCAGCCTGTACTGCTTGGCATTGCGGCCTGGCTGTGGCTGGGAGAAGGAATGTCCGGGAAAAAGCTGATCGGGCTGCTGCTCGGCTTCCTGGGGGTGGCTGCCATCAGCATTGGCGGTCTGGCCGGACATATCGCACCGGAAGGAATTTTCCTCGCCATTGGCAGCGCCGTGGCCTGGACCCTCGGAACCGTCTACATGAAGAAAACTTCCGGGCGGGTGGATACGTTATGGATGACCGCAATCCAGATTACGATCGGCGGCATTGTGCTGCTGGCTTCCGGAGCTGTCGTGGAGGACTGGACGGCCATCCGGTGGGAGCCTGTGTTTATCTATGACATGCTGTTTATTTCCGTCTTTGTCATCGCGCTCGGCTGGCTCACCTTCTTCAAACTGATTGGCTCGGGTGAAGCCAGCAAGGTCGGTTCATTCACCTTCCTGATTCCGCTGATCGCGATTACCTGCAGCGTGCTGTTTCTGGGTGAGCACGTTACCCTGAACCTTGCCGCCGGACTGGTCCTGATTGTGCTGAGCATTCTGCTCGTCAACGGGAAGCGGCGCAAAATCGCGGTGAAAAGCAGTGCGGCCCAATCCTGATTTTGCGACAAATCTGACAAAGATATATTTCTAACCACAAAATGATTCTAACGGGTGCCATAACCGCTATTGGTTCCAAAAACGTTGATTTCAAATTCTAGCGGTCGCCATGGAGCTTATTTCACTTAACCCGGAAATTTTCACCTAGATTGAGGCAAATAACGACGGTCACAACTGTTAGAATTTAGAACAGGCCTTTTTTCGTAAAATAGCAGCTGCTGCAACCGTTAGATTTCCGGCGGGCGCAATATCTGCACACAGCAGATTTACTCCCCATTCAAATCGCCGAAGTAGCCGGAGACAGTGCCAGCGCCCCCTGTAAAGTGAATATACACCCAAATGGAACCAACGCGAAAGGAAAAAGAGCAAGTGTCGGTGAAACTGATCACCAATACTCGCTCTTTTTAATCAAAAATTCCGTAATTCGAATTTACTATTAACAAATATATATTAAACGCCTTGCGGTACAGGCAGGTCGAGCGCTTGTGCCAGACGGGTGCCGAAATCAGGGTCAGCCTTGTACCAGTGGCCGATTTGACGGATTTTGATTTCATCTTTTTCAACAGGCTTCATCGCGGCGGCGATGTTGGCGATCAGACGGGTACGCTCATCCTCGCTCAGCAGACGGTACAGGTCACCAGCTTGGGTGTAGTGATCGTCATGATCGTAGCTTGTGCTTTCTGCCAGACCGGACACCGCAAACGGCGTAGTCTTGTGCTCAGGAGCTTCCGTCGGTCCGCCGTAGCTGTTCGGCTCGTAATACGTGCTGGCTCCGCCATTTCCGTCCGCTCTCATGGAGCCGTCACGCTGGTTATTCTTCACTTCCGCAACCGAACGGTTGATCGGCAGTGTGTTGTGGTTGGCACCTACCCGGTAGCGGTGTGCATCAGAGTAAGCGAACAGGCGTCCTTGCAGCATTTTGTCAGGTGAAGCTTCGATGCCAGGCACAAAGTTGCCAGGGGAGAACGTAGCTTGCTCCACTTCAGCAAAGTAGTTTTCAGGGTTTTTGTCCAGTACCATGCGACCCACTTCGATCAGCGGGTAGTCTTTTTGCGACCAAACCTTCGTTACGTCAAACGGATCAAAACGGTAGCTGTTTGCATCCTCCAGCGGCATGATCTGAACATACAGCTTCCAGGCAGGAAAATCACCTTTTTCGATGGCGTTGAACAGATCCTCCGTATGATAATCCGGATTTTCACCGGCCAGCTTCGCAGCCAGCTCCACATCCAGGTTTTTGACGCCCTGCTCTGTTTTGAAATGATATTTCACCCACACACCCTGACCTTCGGCATTTACCCATTTGAAGGTATGGCTGCCAAAACCGTGCATATGACGGTAGGTTGCCGGAATGCCACGGTCGGAGAACAGGATCGTTACCTGATGCAGAGACTCGGGAGACAGGGACCAGAAATCCCATACCGCATTCGGATTTTTCAGATGAGTCTGCGGATGACGCTTTTGGGTATGAATGAAATCCGGGAACTTAATCGCATCACGAATAAAGAACACCGGCGTATTGTTTCCTACCAGATCATAGTTGCCTTCTTCAGTATAAAATTTAACGGCAAAACCACGCGGATCACGGACCGTATCGGCAGAACCAAGCTCCCCGGCAACGGTGGAGAAACGGATAAACAGCGGCGTACGCTTGCCAACTTCAGACAAGAAAGCTGCTTTGGTGTACTTGGACAGATCATTCGTTACTTCAAAGTATCCATGTGCTCCGGCACCTTTGGCGTGCACAACGCGTTCAGGCACACGTTCACGGTTGAAATGGGCCAGTTTTTCCAGAAGGTGTACGTCCTGAATCAACACAGGGCCGCGTTGGCCGGCAGTTATGGAGTTCTGATTATCCCCGACAGGAGCTCCCCAGCTTGTAGTCAAATGGTTTTGATTGCTCATTAACGGAATCACCTCGTATGCTTGATATGTTTCCACTATAAATATCCCCTAGTTAAAAATCAATCCTTTTTTATAATAATTCTAAAATAGGATGAGATATAAAAATTTTTCTTGAACTTACTGTTACATATATGTTGTTAAACGAACTTCATGCAATGTTCATCGGCTGTTTCCTTGACAGTTTTGCCCCTGTTTTCTATTAAGCCGGAACGGGTAAAGAGAATAGTACACAGGACAGCATTTTTTTGTCGAATAAGGAAATTCAGCACGGGAACATTAATATCGACATACGTCCATGATAAGGGGAAATGACCTATGAACTTATCGCCAGAACAGCGCCTGACCCTGCATGGGTTCAACAATATTTCAAAATCGCTTAGCTTCAATATGTATGACATATGCTATACCAAAACAAAGGAAGAACGCGAAGCCTACATTGAATACATTGACGAGCAGTACAATGCGGAACGGCTGACGCATATCCTGAAGCATGTCACGGAGATCATCGGTGCGCATGTGCTGAATATAGCCAAGCAGGATTATGTGCCCCAGGGAGCCAGTGTTACGGTGCTGGTCTCGGAAGGTCCGGTGGTGGAAGTACCTGAAGAATCCTACGACGAATCTCCCGGCCCGCTGCCGGAGGCTGTCGTCATGTCTCTCGACAAAAGCCATATCACCGTGCACACTTATCCGGAATATCACCCTGACGAGGGCATCAGCACCTTCCGGGCCGACATTGACGTATCCACCTGCGGGGAAATTTCGCCCTTAAAGGCGCTTAATTATTTGATCCATTCCTTTGACACCGACATTATGACGATCGACTACAAGGTGCGCGGTTTTACGCGTGACGTGAGCGGGAACAAGCTGTTTATCGACCATGACATTGGCTCCATCCAGAATTACATTCCGGAAAAAATCAGGGATCAGTTCGATATGATCGACGTGAATGTGTATCAGGAACATCTTTTTCATACCAAATGCAAACTGAAGCGGTTTGATCTGGACAACTACCTGTTCGGTTACACGAAGGAAAAGCTGTCCGCCAAGGAGCAGCAGGAAATCACAGACAGGCTCAAGCTTGAGATGGACGAAATCTATTACGGCAAAAATATGAGCTGAAATTTTCTCAGCAGCAGAAAAGGTCTCCTTATCCAGTGCGGTTAAGGAGACCTTCCTTACTTTTAGACAGCAATCCTATTGCGCTTATTTAATCCAGCGGGAAAAAAGCTGATTGACCCGCTGGGCAAATTCCTCAAGATTCAGATTGGCCTTATCAAGCCTGTAGTACCAATTTTTGATCGTATCCAGGACCCAGGACGGAATCCTTGCCTCCGCAAATCCAGAATAAAAAGCGTGATAGGCCCATACGAGGTGCTCCCATCGTTTGTCGTCACCATCCTTGACGTACTCGGATACATCCAGCACCTTGGCTCGTCCGTTCTGCAGCAGCACATTTTTAAGATGAATATCTCTGGGATTCAGCCCCTTGGATCTGACAAACTCTCGGGCCTCCTCTACATCCTGAATGACCTGCTCCGGTACGGGAATTCCCTGCAGCAAACAATCCATCAGTGTAATCCCCTTCTCGTAGCTGATCACAATATATCTGTCCCCTTCTCCGTAAAATACCGGGAAGAAGGGACATCCCCGCAGTTTCTCATAAACGGAAGCTTCGGCGCTCTTTTTCTCCACAGCCAGTTCCGAGTAGATCTTGAATGCATATTCCGGCATAGAGTCCAGCGTAAATACCGCGGCATCCGTGCCGATGCCGATGCAGTGTACACCTTCCGCGTAACCGTTGATGGTAACAGGCGTATTGTCCGGGGTGCCGATGACTTCAATCCGCTGCAAAACGCTTTCTGCCTTTCTCCATTCCTCACTCATTCAATCTCCCCCTTTTCAGGTAGCGGTTTGGCTTCTTTGGAAGTACGTCGATAGAGGTTTCTCTTATTATGTGACCGGCAGCAGCATTTCCCTCAGCTCATCATAACTGGCGGCCGTTCCATAAGGGGAGTGCTCCGCTGTCTCTGGCGCTGTCTGTCGATGATTAAACCATAACACCTTCCAGCCTGCCAGGGATGCGCCTACCACATCGTTGCGCCAGGAATCCCCCACATACCAGGACATGTCGGCAGTCGTGCCTGTCCGCTCGTTCACCGCAGCGAATATGCGCGGGTCAGGCTTCGCATAGCCTACAGCTCCCGAGATAAAAACATGCTCAGGGGCCACATGCGACTCCAGCGCCAAAGCGCGGATTTTGTGAAGTTGATGCTCTTCAGGACCGTTGGTAATCAAGCCGACCAGAAACCCCTTATTCGCCAAATCCTTCATTAGTTCCTTGGCCCCGGCAAAAGGGGTGATCCGATACTGGCGATCCAAATATTCAGCCTGTAGCTGGGCCGCCTGCTCCCAGGTCAGCTTGCTCCCGAATTCCCCCATGGCGAGCATGAAACGGCGTATACGCATATCCTCCAACTCCGGCGTGCCCGGAGCTCTGTGCAGCAGCCCCCCTTCCGCCGCGAGCTTGTCGCTGTAATAACGGATGCGATGATAGGCGGCCTCGTACGGAAAGGAGCCGTTCAGCCCCAACACATGCTGAAGCGCGTCCCGTGTTGGCTGCAAATGATCGTACATGGTATCATCTACGTCAAAAAATACCGCTTGGTGCCATTTTTGTAATGTCATTGTTTTTATCCCCTCTGCAAAGTCTTCTTGCACCCGCAACCCTTGAATCACATAATTTATATTAGACCCTGAGAATCACAGGCGTTTAACGCTTATTTGACAAAAGCTCTTCATGATACTTATTTACCAATTTTCTGAAGTTTTTATAAATTCGGTTTACAATTCGTATAATTTCACGTAATTTTTTAGTTACGGTCCCGCAATCAGATCCGTTGGTTCGCGCCCTTCTGGCCATCCAACGAACACAAATGCATGTCATCAGTAAGGGAGGAGAGCTGAATGAAGCCCGGTTCTGAAATTAACTATGGCTCCTTGTCGATGCTGATCCAGGAACTTATCGACTTTGAACAGGAGCTTGAAGAGAACAGGCACTCCCTCGATTTCGATCTGGGATTGATTATGGAGCGCGGCCGGGGGATACGGTACATGTCGACCCCGCCGGATGTCATCCCGTTCGCACGCGCGGGCGTAGACGGACTCCAGTACGGTTTTTTGACTGATTTCGGTGCCATTGCCGATCTTGCGCAAGCCCCGGTGGTCTGTGTATCTCCCATGCACTGGAACGGCGTATGGCTGGTCGCCCGCAATCTGCATGAATTCCTGAGCATTGTCTATACGGATAATAGCCCGCTCACCCATTATTATGAGCACACGGACGCCTATTTGCACGATCTGGCACGGCGCCAGACCCCGCTTTATGATGAGCGGCGGCAGATGGTGAGGGAGCTGTTCCGGACCCGCTTTGGCATTCATCCGATTGCAGACATGGTCCGCTATATCAAGGATCTGCGCATGGCGCGCCGCCGCAGTATCGCCGTACAAACCTTGAACGGGCTCGGCGTTGTGCCGGTCTCTTCAGAGCAGCGCACTCACACTCCGTTTAGTCTGCCGGATACGCTGCTTTGGGAGCGGGACGGCGACAAAATCCAGGAATTTTTCCTGCATGCCACGGAGGAATCCAAGCTAGCCTTTGTACGGGACGCCCAAACGAAACACCTGTTCACCGATTCCGGGCTGCGGGCGTTTGTTACTTCCCAGCTCAGCGCGATGGGATTATCCGATGTGGCGGGCCATCTAAATGAGTCCTATTATACCGTTGTCATGGAATCCTGACCAAGCATCATCTATTCTGCACTCCGCCGCCTGCATGCAGGCGGTTTTTTCGTTTTGGCCCATACTGTCTAGAAAGAAGCTGTTCATGCTACAATAAGGAAACGAACATAGGCTGCTGCATGCCGGATCCAATGAAAGTGAGATTTATCATGAATAACACATTACAATATTCCAGTTATGACATTATAGAGGTGTGCCTGCTCGCCGGAAAAGTCATGCTGCAGAACGGAGCGGAAACCTACAGAGTGGAAGACACCATGTCGCGCATTGCCGCCGCTTACGGTGTCCTTCACTCGCACAGCTATGTCACTCCGACAGGGATCATCTTTTCCATGGACGGCACGGAACCGGCCAAGCTGATCCGTATCATAGAGCGGACAACGGATCTTCATAAGGTGGTTGAGGTGAACAATATATCCCGCCGGATCAGTGCAGGCGAGCTGTCCCCCACACAGGCCGTCGAACAGCTTAGGCTGGTGGAGCACAGTCCCCAAGCATACTCCGGATGGGTGCAGCTCTTCGCGGCCGCTGCGGCCAGCGGATGCTTCATGATCATGTTCCGCGGAATATGGGCCGACTTCCCCGCAGCCTTTATCTGCGGTGGCGTCGGCTTTGCGGCAGTACAGTATTTTCACCGGCTCGTTCAGGTGAAGTTTTTCGCCGAATTTTCAGCCGCCTTCCTAATCGGACTGGCCGCCTCGCTGTTCGTTACAGCCGGCTTCGGCCATCAACTGGACACCATTGTCATCGGCTCTGTCATGCCGCTGGTGCCAGGCTTGCTGATCACCAACGCCATTCGGGACCTGATGGCAGGCCACCTGGTATCAGGTCTGTCCAAAGGGGCTGACGCCTTTCTGACCTCCTTTGCCATCGGGGCAGGCGTCGCTTTGATCTTTTCCATCTGGGGGAGCGGAGGAATGTTATGATACTTGAACAGCTCGCTACCAGCTTCATCGCTTCTGCAGCGTTCGGCATACTGTTCCATGCACCGCGCAGGTCGCTGGTTCATTGCGGTTTTGTCGGCATGCTGGGATGGTTGGTCTATTTTTTCACCGTCGACCGCTGGGACACTCTGCTGGCCACGTTTGCCGCCACCCTGGTGATCGGAGTATTGAGCCAGGCCTTTGCGAGATGGTATAAAATGCCTGTCATCATCTTCAGCGTGGCAGGCATGATTCCTCTCGTGCCCGGGGGCATCGCCTATGACGCCATGCGCAGCTTTGTGGAACATGAATATGCCGGAGCCATCGAGCTTGCCGCGCAGGCGCTCATGATCTCCGGCTCCATTGCCGTCGGTCTTATTGCCTCCGAAGTATTTAACCAGATGCTGAAGCGGGTCAAGAAATTTTGAATGTTAGCCATTTATCCTTCCACGCGCTTGCCCACGATGACAAGATCGCGTTCGATTCCGTCCAGTACGGCTATACGCGGGTACAGCCCCCACTGTTCAAAACCGAATTTGCGCAGCAGTCCGAGGCTTGGCTCATTATGGCCGAACACAAATCCCAGCACCGTCTGCACACCCAGGCGCGGACATTCCTGCAGCGCATGCTGTACCAGCCTGCTGCCGATTCCCGCTCCCCGGAAAGCTTCGTTCACATAAATGCTGATCTCCACCGTGCCGTTATAGGCCGGTCTCCCGTAGAAGGACTGCAGGCTTGCCCAGCCGGCAATATCATCCCCGCTGCGCATGACCCACAGCGGCCGCCGCTCCGGGTTATGCTCCTCAAACCAGGGCTTGCGGCTCTCTACAGTCACCGGCTCCACATCCGCCGTCACCATCCGGCCGGGAATGGTGGAGTTATAGATAGCGACGATCGCAGGCAAATCCTCCAATCGGGCAAAATCGATGATGTACTGCTGTTCCATGTCAAGTTCCTCCCAAATGCCTGAAAATGCCCGAAATAAACAATCCGGTATATACGCCTATTGTACAGGAGACCCCGCGGGACCGTCATCTGTTTTGCGTTTATGCCCAAACAATACCTGAGAAGTGGTTGTTTTGCATATCAGCTCCGGACAGATTTATAATAAATAGAACTATTGCTGTATACGCCACCGTCTAAGCTTCGTGCAACGGCAGACTGAATCGGTTTTGGAAAACAGCCAAGGAGGTGCCTTATGCAAATCAGCGCTAAAGTTAAAATTTTGGAAATCCCGTTTGATTCCGCTTTCGGGCCAAGCACGATCCATCCCACACTGCTCAAGGACGATGACGGACTGACTCTGGTCGATACCGGCATGATCACCCAATTTGATCGTCTGCGGGATGCAGTTGCAGCGGCCGGAGAAGATTTTAACAGCATAAAGCGGGTCATTATTACCCATCAGGATATTGATCATATCGGCAATTTGGGGGCCATCGCCGACCTGCTGCCCGACACGGCTTTTCTGGCGCATGAAGCAGATGTTCCCTATATTACCGGCGACAAGCCTTTCCTGAAGCTGTCGCCTGCGCGAATTTCGCAGATGGAAGGACTGATGAGAGAAGAGACGGATGCCTTCCTGCGCAGGCTGCCGGACTTCCGCTTTGCCCACATCCTTGAGGATGGCGAGACACTCCCTTATGGCGGAGGCATTCAAATCATTCATACACCCGGCCATACACCAGGGCACATCTCCATTTATGTTCCCGGGGACAGACTGCTGCTGGCAGGGGATGCGATGCGGGTGGTCAACTCTGAACTGTTGGGTCCCGCAGAGCCTGTAACACCTGACATGGCGCAGGCCCTTGCGAGCCTTGACAGGCTAGTGGACCTGGACATCGGGCAGGTCGTTTGTTACCACGGTGGATTGTACAAATCCGACGGCATTTCGGAGCGAATCAGCACACTGAGCGGAATACGGGCTTGAATCTTGTAGGGTCTTGCAATTCGCCGGACCTGGTTTTCCACAGCTTTTGCGTGAAACACCGGGTCCGGTGCCCGCTCTTGTAATCGCCCATGTTGCTTACTTTCCCGGCCGGGTGCCTTCTGCAGACAGCATGAACATACATAGATTCTGAATTTTGAAAGGGAGAATTCATATGACTGATAAAATAAACAAGCTGTTTAACGCGCTGACTCACAACGAGTGGCAAGGTCTGCTGGTCACCGACCCCACGCATGTCTATTATTTGACCGGCTTCGCCAGCGAACCGCATGAAAGATTTCTCGGACTTCTGCTAGTGAACGGGGAGGAGCCTGTGCTTATCGTGCCTGCGCTCGATGAAGAGAAGGCCCGTGAGAGCTCCTCCGTCAGCCGCATCGTTACCCATACCGACACGGATAATCCGTATGAGCTTCTCAAAGAAATCATCGGCGGCAGCATCGATTCGTTCGCTATTGAGAAAGAGCATGTGTCCGTTGCGCGTTATGAAGCGCTTGCCGCGGCGGTTGGTGCAGGCCGCTACGAAGATCTCGGTCCGGTGCTGCGTGAGATGCGGGTTAGAAAATCGGCTGATGAAGTACAGCGGCTGAAGCATGCCGTGCATCTGGTGGAGGAGGTGCTGCGTGACGGGCTGACCCATGTCCGGGAAGGCATGACCGAGGTGGAGCTGGTGGCCGAGCTTGAATACAGGATGAAGAAGCTGGGCGCAGACGGGCCATCATTTGATACAACAGTGCTCTTTGGGGCCAAGACGGCCCTGCCTCATGGAGAACCGGGTACGAAAAAGCTGGCTCCCGGAGATCTGCTCATGATCGACATGGGCGTATATGCAGGGGGTTATGCATCCGATATTACCAGAACGTTCGCTTTTGGCAGCCTGTCCCCCGAGTTTGAGCAAATTTATAATACTGTGCTTCAGGCTAACCTTGCCGGTATTGCGGCTGCGCGTCCGGGTGTCACCTGCGCCTCCATCGATCAGGCTGCACGTGCCATCGTCGAGACAGCCGGGTACGGTCCGGCATTTAACCACCGTGTAGGGCACGGCCTCGGCCTGGGCATTCACGAATACCCTTCCCTGCATGGCGCCAATGAAGATCTGCTGGTTGAGGGCATGGTCTTCACGGTTGAACCTGGCATATATATTGCAGGCAAAGGTGGTGTCCGCATTGAAGACGACGTGCTGGTTACTGCGGACGGTGTCGAAGTGCTGACCTCGTTCCCCAAAGAGCTTAGAATTCTGGCATAATACAACCCGGATTGTGAAAAGGGACTGCTCCCGCAAGTCATCAACGATGACGGGGAGCAGTCCCTTTTTCTATAAAGAACCGCAGCGTTTTTTACAGCTTAAGATGTTGCTGCCGCGTCCAGATCCGGTCCACGGTCATTGTACACATCCTGATTATTCTCCTTCAGAATTTTGCTGGAGATCAGGCCTGACGTAATCGAATCATTGACATTCAGCGCAGTGCGGCCCATGTCGATGAGCGGCTCGACGGAGATCAGCAGCCCTGCCAGCGCCACTGGCATGTTCAGTGTGGACAGCACGATCAAGGAAGCGAAGGTTGCGCCGCCGCCTACGCCGGCTACGCCGAATGAGCTGATGACAACGACAGCGATCAGGGTAAGAATGAAATCCCAACTTGTCGGATCAATACCAACGGTCGGTGCAATCATCACAGCCAGCATGGCCGGATAAATGCCTGCGCAGCCATTCTGTCCGATAGTGGCCCCAAAGCTCGCGGACAGGTTCGCAATGCCCTCGGATACGCCAAGCTTGCGGGTCTGAGTCTCCACATTCAGCGGAATGGTAGCCGCGCTGGAACGGGAGGTAAACGCAAACACCAGGGTAGGCAGAACCTTCCGTACATAAGTGACTGGATTATAGCCAAACAGCGCGATCAGCACAAGGTGAATAACGAACATAATCAGGAGTGCCACATAGGAAGCCAGCACGAATTTGATCAGCTTTAAAATTTCATCCGGGTTGGTGGTCGATACCACTTTCGTAATCAGAGCGAGAATGCCATATGGCGTCAGACGCAGCACGATCGTGACGATGCGCATGACCACCCCGTAAACCGCCTCAATCATGCCGCGGAAGGTCTTGGCCTGTTCAGGCTTCTTACGGTCCAGTCCCAACACCGCGACGCCGACAAATGCTGAGAAAATAACAACAGCCAGCGTGGATGTGCTGCGCGCTCCCGTCATATCCTCAAACGGATTGGATGGGATGAATGACAGTATCTGCTGCGGAATGGTCAAATCCTCTACCTCGCCTACGCGCTCTTCCAGAGCGGCACCGCGCTGCTGCTCCGCATCACCTGCTGTAATTTCGATGGCCTTCAGGTCAAATGCCAGGCTCGTTGCGATACTGACCGATGCGGCAATGGCGGTCGTTATCAGCAGCACCGCAATAATGGAGAAGCTCATTTTCCCCAGATTCTGTTTACCCTTCAGATTCATGATGGCCGATATGATGGACACCATGATCAGCGGAATGACGATCATCTGCAGCAGCTTGACGTACCCGTTGCCCACCAGGTTGAACCAATCCACCGATTTGGCCAGCGTTTCCGAGTCTGCGCCATATGCAAACTGCAAAATTACCCCATATACAAGTCCGATACCCAGACCGGTAAATACTCTTTTCGTAAATGAAATATGCTTTTTCTGCATCCAGTACAAAATACCCAGCAGAGCCAGCAAGACTACCACATTCAAAACAACCAGAAATGTATCCACAGAAGTTCCCCTCTCCCTTTGTATTATTTATCCCGAAAGCTTTTCCCTGGTTAGCCTCCGGGCTTTCATTTTCCTGGATAATTGGCCGCACTGATTACTATATCACAATTCCATATTAAACAGGTATGATTTATTTTAATTCATGTGACATGTAAGTTATACGATACTTTTGATTCATATTTTATTTTGGATTCTAGTTAAATTTTACTATTCAACCTGCGGTTAATTTTGTAAAATAGGACTGTCCTAGTTCTAAAGTGGCACGGATGCTTAACGCCCCTCATTCCCCTATCTTCTGAAACGACGACAACGCTCATAGATCTCCTCCTGATGATCTGTCCGTTTTTTCACGCAGCATGGGAAAGGCCTTTATTTGCCGTGAAGCGCCGAGGCAGTTACATACGCAAGACGTGCATCCGTCCGCAATCATGACGGAAACGGGATTAGAAAGGGCGGAACAGCCCGAGAGAATACGAAAGGAGAGCACCTATGCTGCGCTTTAACCGCTCTATTGCAGCCAAGCTGAAGCTACTGAATATAGCTATCCTGCTGGCTGCTTCGCTGCTATTCAGCATCAGCTTTTATGCCGTATCCATGAGTATCATCAACAGCTATGTCGTTCCACAATCCGTTCAATCCCTTGAAACCGGCGCCCAGGAGCTGTACAGCAAACTGAATGCTTCACAGGCTCTTCAAACCCGCCAGAACGGAGCCGGAGCCGTCATGACGGTGGAATCCTATCTTCAGGACAAGGTAAGCAGCCTCAAGCTGGAATCGGCCTACCTTGCAACCGTTACGGACCAGGAGGTCGCCGTTGTCGCCCGCAACACGGAATCAGCTTACCAGATCGGGAACAAGCTGCCTTTCATGAATGAAATGCAGCAGGCCATTGACAGCCAGAAGAGGCAAGTAAGCGGCGTGTACAAGGATCAGTACGGGGTACATAAGACAGCCTTTTACTCGATTCCGGGAAGCAATTTGATTGTGGCTGTGAATACAGATGTAGGTTTTATCGAACAGAAAGCCAACCAAATCTTCTGGATTTGCTTATTGATTACAGTTGGGGTCATTGCTGCCGGCTGGGTTGTGTCCACGCTGACCGTCCGCAAAATCACCCGTCCGATTGCCGAGCTGCTGAAGCATAGCGAGCAAATCGCCGCAGGGGACCTGTCCCGTGATTTGCAAATCCGTGGCCAGGACGAAATCGCACAGCTGGCCGGGAGCTTCAGGAAGATGACCGGCAATCTGAAAGAAATGATCGGACAAGTGTTATCCACCTCGAATGCCGTTGTTGAGGGATCTCACGAGCTGCTGCGCCGGGTGGATACCATCAGTGGCACCACGCAGCAGTCTGCCCGTTCCGCCGAGGAGGTGGCGAAAGGCAGCATAACGATTGCCACCGCTGCCTCCGAGAATGCACGTGCGATGGAAGAGATTACACAGGGGATTCAGCATATCGCCGCATCGTCCGGCGAGGTATCGGACCAGATCAGCAGAGCCGCCGATGAAGCGGTGGGCGGAAATAGGCTGGCCCAGAACGCAGTTTCGCAGATGAATCTTGTCGGGGAAGCCGCAGGGGAATCCTTAAAATATGTAAGCACGATGAACGAACGCTCGGAAGCGATCGGCGAGGTTGTATCCTCCATCTTTGAGATCACGAAGCAGATCCAGATGCTGTCGCTGAACGCTTCCATAGAAGCTGCACGAGCCGGAGAGCACGGACGGGGCTTCGCCGTGGTAGCGGGAGAAGTGCGTAAGCTGGCGGACCAGTCGAAAACCGCCACACAGCAAATTTCCGATTACCTGCTCACGCTGCGGGAGGACTCGCAAAAGTCCGTCGATTCCATGAACCGGGTAAATACCGAAATTGTATCCGGGACCGAATTGGTACAGCATGCCGGTGCAGCCTTCAATGAGCTGATGGATCTGATCCAGAATGTCAATCTGACCATTCAGGCCGTATCCGCAGCGACCGAGGAGGTATCCGCAGGCTCCGAAGAGGTCAGCGCGTCTGTTGAGGAAACGGCCCAGATTACGGCCAGAGCGCAGGAAATGCTGCAGGAGATCGGACACAACGCGGAAAACCAGCTGGCTGAGATGGATGACCATACCCTTACCGTACGGAAGCTGAACGAAGAAGCATCCGCTCTGCAGCAGGCTGTGCTCAAATTCAAGCTGTAGATTTCGCAATATTGGGCGATCTGGTGGACTTCTTGCGTATGTTCCGAGGCGCTCCGAGAACGAAGCATTCCTACAATCGCTGTTGACCCTTCGGGCCAAAGGCGAACGCTCCGCTTTTCCGGAATTGCTTCTTCCTCTCCGCTGCTCCGTGCGTCTCCCAGCTTCAAAATGCCCATCAGAAATTCCCAATGTAATGCGATTTCTGATGGGGTAATAGGGGCGGGAACAGGGGCAAGCTTCCCTGTTCTCAAGCTTATGTTCTTCATACGCAGTGCCACGTACATGTATATGAGAAAGAGCGAGTATTTTGTGGAATCCGACCACGATACTCGCTCTTTTACATCCGAAATGGTTCTATTCGTATTTCGAAGCTGCCTACTGTCCTTAATTTTCTCTACTTGGCAGTCCCTTTTTTACGTTAGCCCCATAATACTGTATACCCTTTTCATATCCAGATGAGCGCGGACCAGGTCGGCAACCCGGTTGAATTCGCGCTCTTTCGCTTCCCGCGCGTCAAAGGTTTGGACCAACGGGGGCAACCCCTTGTTCAGCCGGATGCCGTCCAGCCAGGAGCGGCGCAGTTGGTCATTATCAAATACGCCGTGCAGATAGGTGCCCCATACTCTGCCATCCGCTGCGGCGCTGCCCTCTTCAAACGGAACGCCGTCATCTCTGCTTACGCTGAACAGCGGCAGCAGCTCATCCTGACCATCCATCCGTTCCGTAACTCCCATATGTATCTCATATCCTGACACCGGGAACGCCTCTGTTCGACCTGCGAGCGGCAGAGGATTGGCAGGTGCCAGGGTGCCGCTGACTCTGACGGTCTGTTTTTCCTGCAGAAACGTCGTCAGCAGCGGCAGCCAGCCCAGTCCCTCTGCCTCCTGCGGCTGTCCCGCTTCCACCGCATCCGGGTCCAGCAGCTGCCTTCCTAGCATCTGATAACCGCCGCAAATGCCGACAAGCTGAGTGCATCCCTTCTCCATGGCGAGCCGGATATCCTTATGAATTCCCTGAGTCTTCAGCACTTCAAGATCGCCTATCGTATCCTTTGTGCCCGGAAGAATGATGGCATCGGGAACGCCAAGCTGCCCCGGCTTCGTAACAAACCGTACACTGACATCCGGCTCCTCCGCCAATGCGTCCACATCCGTAAAATTTGAAATCCGCGGATAGCGGATCACCGCAATATCCAGTTCCTTACCCTGCGTGTGCGATTTAGGCAACTTATCCAGCACGACCGAATCCTCCGCCTCGATCTTGATGTCCGAGATATAAGGCAGGACGCCGAGAACCGGGATGCCCGTCCGCTCCTCCAGCCAATCCAGCCCAGGTTGCAGCAGCGACAAATCGCCTCTGAACTTGTTGATGATAAACCCCTTGACCCGCTTCACCTCATGCGGCTCCAGCAGCTCTATCGTTCCCACAAGCGAAGCGAAGACCCCGCCGCGATCGATATCAGACACTAGCAGCACAGGGGCGTCTGCCCAGCCGGCCAAGTTCATGTTGACGATGTCCCGTTGCTTCAGATTAATTTCGGCCGGGCTGCCCGCGCCTTCCATCACTACGATATCGTACTGGCTGCGCAGCCGGTCAAGAGCATCCATGACGGTCTGCCTGGCCTCCGGCAGAAAACGGTTCCGGTAGTCGGCCGCGCTCATATGGGCATAGGGCACCCCGTGCACCACAATTTGCGAATGCATATCCCTGACCGGCTTGATCAGAATCGGATTCATGTCGGTGGTTGCCTCGATTCCGCTGGCTTCCGCCTGAACTCCCTGTGCGCGCCCGATTTCCTTGCCGTCAGCCGTGACATAAGAGTTGAGCGCCATATTTTGCGATTTAAACGGGGCAGGCCGGTATCCATCCTGCTTGAAAATCCGGCATAGAGCCGCAGTGACCACACTCTTGCCAACGTCAGAGGCAGTGCCCTGCAGCATCAGGACAGCGGCAGTCTGCTGTCCTGCCGTTTTCTTTTCGACCATTACAAGTTCCCCCTCTCCACCATGAATCCTAATTGGAAATTAAGCTGTGGCCTGTTCCATTAGAAAAGCAGCCTGTGCAGCAGCACCGCCGCAAGCAGCAGCAGGGCCTCCAGCAGCTCATTCAGCGCGCCATAGACGTCGCCCGTTAATCCGCCCAGCCGCCGGCTGATCCGCTGTGCTGTCCATTTGCCAATGATCCACGACAGTACCGGAATCACCAGGAAGGCAGCCGTGAATGGGGAGATGAGGACGGCAGGGTTCAGAAGCGCCAGCAGCACGGTCAGCATGGCGGCTAAGAGGGCGGCAAGGCGGACCTCACGTCCTTTGAGCGTTTGAAACTGCCCGGCCAGACCCTCCCCTTGACGCGCTTTTGGCCACCCGGACAGGGCAGCCACCATGAACCATCGGCTCCAGATCAGTGGCAGCAGCAAGGCAGTGGACCAGAGTTTTTCATCCAAAACCGTATAGATGAGAGAAACCTTCAGCAGCAGGAGCAGGACACAAGCGATCACGCCCATCGCTCCCACTCTGCTGTCCTTCATAATCTCCAGCATCCGCTCACGGGAACGATAGCTCAGGAGCGCATCAGCCGAATCCATCCACCCGTCAAGATGCAGCCCCCCGGTCAGCCATACCCAAAGCATCAGGACCAGAACAGTTGCCGGGAACGGCGGCAGAAGAAGGGTCGACAGATAAGCTGCCGGCCAAACTACGGCGGCAATGGCGAGACCAACAAGCGGGTAATAGACGGTGCTTCGCTGCAGCAGTTCAGGTGAGAAGTCGCCTCCGGATTTAACCGGGAAGCGTGACAGGAATTGGAACGCCGCTGCCGCTGCCTCAAGCCCCCGCTTCACAGCCGATACTCCAGCCGCTTTAATTCAACGGCGATACCTGCGGTAACGAGAAATACTTCTCCGCATACACCTGCAATCCGCTGATTCATGATCCCGCTCAGATCACGATACAGCCGCCCTAAGGGATACTCGGGCACGATGCCGCTGCCAACCTCGTTGGTCACGAGAATCAACTCGCCGGGATAGGACGCCGCCGCCTCAGTCAGGCGTTCGACCGCTTCACGTGCAGAAGCCTCCCCTTCGTCCCCGGCGGCGAGCAGGACATTGGACAGCCATAAAGTAAGGCAGTCCACCAGCACCGCAGGCGGCGAGCCGCTGCCTCCAAGCCTGTCCAGCAGGCCGGGAAGATCCAGCGGCTCCTCCAGCGTCTGCCAGGGATAGGCGGCGGCTGCACGCTGGCTGCGGTGAAGAGCGATCCGCTCCTTCATCTCATTGTCGAAGGCCTGCGCCGTTGCCACGTACACGGCCGTGTCGGCGCGTGACATGCAGAGCCGCTCGGCAAAGCCGCTTTTGCCGCTGCGCGCCCCGCCTGTAATCAGCGACTTCATGTGCTCGGCACTCCCGTTCCATCGGAAACGCCCGCGCTGGAAAATGTCGCCATCTCGCGCATTACCGCACAGGCCGAATCAATCAGGGGCAGGGCCAGAACGCCGCCTGTGCCCTCGCCGAGCCGCATGTCCAGCCGGAGCATCGGCTCCAAACCGAGCACCTCCAGCAGCAAGGCATGCCCTTTCTCATCAGAGACATGCGATGCCAGCATATAATCCAGGCTGGCCGGGCACAGGCGGCTGGCCGCCAGCGCTGCCGCGCCGGAAATGAACCCGTCCAGGACGACGGGACAGCGACGGGCTGCGGCGCCGAGAATAAGGCCCGCCATGCCCGCGATCTCCAATCCGCCCACCTTCGCCAGCACGTCGACGGCGTCTTCTCTGTCAGGATGATTGACGGCCAGCGCCTGCTGGATTGCAGCCGTTTTGCGGCTCAGGCCCTCATTGTCCACTCCTGTACCCCGTCCTGTCAGAAACGAAGGCTCCAGTCCGATAAATGCGCTGGCCACAGCCGCGCTGGCCGTCGTATTCCCGATGCCCAGCTCGCCGGTGACAAATAGCTGTACTCCCCGTGCGCAAGCTTCTTCGGCCACGGCCGCTCCCGTCAGAATCGCCTGCTCCGCCTCTTCACGTGTCATGGCCAGACCCTTGGCCATGTTGGCGGTGCCTTTTCTAAACTTACGGTTCAGCAAGGCCGGATGACTGATGTCCGCATTTACGCCCATATCGACACAGATCACTTCCGCCCCCGCCTGCCGGGCGAACACATTAACGGCTGCGCCACCTGCCAGCATATTCAGCAGCATTTGGGGGGTCACCTCGGCAGGATAAGCGCTGACGCCTTCCTCACATACCCCGTGGTCCGCAGCCATCACTACCACGGCCTTCCGTGCCAAATCAGGCTTCGGCTGACCGGTGATGCCTGCTGCCCGAATAACCAGGCTTTCCAGCTTCCCAAGGCTGCCCGGCGGCTTCGTCAATTGATCCAAATGCGCCGCGGCCAGCCGCTTGGCTTCCTCATCAGGCGATGCAATACGTTGGACAAGCCGCTCCAGAGCTTCATTCATCCTTACACTTCCTAACCTTAATGTATTTAAGAACAGGACCGTCCCAGTGTCCGTATTCCCTTCTTTTCAGCATCAGCTGCGGAACCGCGCTGTCGGGGTGGGGCATGACATGGCTGTCCACTCCGAACCAGCGGCGGATATTGTCCTCCGTGAGCATTTCCCCAGCCGTTCCCGCTCCCTCGATACGGCCGTTTTTCAGCACAAGCAAAGAATCGCAAAATTGAGCCGCCAGATTCAGATCATGCAGGACGGCAATGATGGTAATGTCCGCTTTCGCCCGCCACTCGGCCAGCAGTTCCATGAACTGGAGCTGATAATGAAGATCGAGGTATGTCGTAGGCTCATCCAGCAGCAGAATCTGCGGGTCCTGGGCCATCACTTTGGCGAGCGCCACCCGCTGCCGCTGACCCCCGCTCAGCTCGTCCAGCCTCCGTTCGGCTAAGGGCGCAAGCCCAAGCTGATCCAGCACGCGTTCAACGATATCTGTGTCAGCATCCCTGCCGGCCCAATCCAGATGAGGATATCTGCCCATTTCCACGACATCCCTGACCGAATACCCGACCGGAGGCACTCCTTCCTGCTGCAGCACGGCGACAATGCGCGAAAGCTCCTTGCGTCCGTAGGCAGCCGCGTCCCGGCCTTGAATGTGAACGATTCCAGCATCAGGCCTGTCCACCCCGGACAGCAGCCGGATCAGGGTTGATTTGCCGCTCCCGTTCGGGCCGACGATCCCCCACCACTCTCCGGCGGTAACGCCCCAATTGATATCGGATAACGCCTGCACCCGGCCAAAGGTTTTATGCACCCCCGACACGTTGGCTGCCCTGAATTGGGTGCCCATCACGACAGCTCTCCTTTCCGCTGTTTCTTATTGCGCTGCAGCAGGTAAGCGAAGAACGGAGCTCCCACAAATGCCGTAACGACCCCGAGCGGAATTTCCGTCGGTGCCAGCAGCGTGCGTGCGGCCGTGTCCGCCCATACCATGAAGATGGCGCCTCCCAGCGCGGACAGCGGAATGATCAGCCGGTAGTCCGGTCCGGTCAGCAGGCGGATCATATGCGGCACAACGAGCCCCACAAAGCCGATCACCCCGCAGACAGATACCGACGCCGCCGTCAGAAAAGTCGCCGCTATCAGCACCCACAGCTTCGTCCTGTCCACATTTACGCCCATATATGCGGCCTGCCTTTCTCCTAACGCCAGCATGTTCAATACACGGGCTTTGCTGCACAGGAACACCAGCCCGAGCATGACGTAAGGAAGAATAATGCCCGGATACGCCCAGCCCTTCAGGCTGAGACTGCCCATCGTCCAATACAGGATTTCATTGACGGTCTCCTTGGACATGGCGGTCAGCAAAGAGACTACCGCTCCCAGAAAGGACTGCATGACCACACCTGAAAGGATCAGGCTTTGGGTGGGAATTTTTCCGTTTTCCCCTGCCAGCAGGATCACAACATATAAAGTAAGGATTCCTGTAGTGAAAGCCACCAGCGGCAGGGTCCAGAGGCCGAAAAATGAATACTGGAGTCCCCAGTAAATCAAAAATGCCGCTCCGACCGACGCGCCCGACGATACCCCAAGAGTAAAGGGATCAGCTAGCGGGTTGCGCAGCACCCCCTGGAAGGCTGCGCCCGCAAGCGCAAGCGCCGCACCAGTCAGCATGCCGAGCAGAACGCGCGGCAGGCGCACGTTAACAATAATTTGCTCGGTAGGAGCGTCCCAGAACGGCGTTATATATGCCCCGGCCCACGGCAGGCGGTGCATCAGAATGCCCGCGATCTGCTGGACAGGCAGCCGTACTGAGCCGATGCCCAGGCAGATCAGTACGGTCAGGATCAGCAGAACGAATCCGGCCAGCCCGTAAGCGGTAAGCTTGCGGTTCATTTAAAAATTTCTGGATAGATGGCTTTGGCCACTTCCTTGAGCCCTTCCGTCACACGCGGCCCCGGGCGGCTGAGCAGGTTGTCGTCCAGACCGAACACGCGGTTGTTGCGAATTGCATTGATGTGGCTCCAGCCGTCACGTCCTTTGATGATCTGCTCCAGGGTCCGGCCATTCTCATCCACCACACTTTTGCTGTACAGGATGACATCCGGATTAGCCGCGATGACCTTCTCTTCGCTGATCTGGTTCCAGCCTTCCGTGTCGGAAGCGATGTTCTCTCCTCCTGCCAGACTAATCAGCTCGTCCATAAATTCACCCTTGCCAACCGTCCAGCCTGGCGAAAATTCAACATAAACCCGCAATCTTTGGTCCTCGCCGATATTTTTAACACCTTCCTGCACCTCGGCGATATCGGCCTTCATTTTATCGGTAATTGACTTTGCTTCTTTCTGGCGGTCCATAATTTTGCCATACAGGGTGATGTTATTCATGACGTCCTCTACCGTCTTCGGATCGGTCTTGAAGATGGTAATGCCCAGCTCGCGCAGCTTGTTGACGGCCTCTTCACTCATCGATATGCCTGTAAAAACAATGTCAGGCTGGGCAGCGATAATGGCCTCTTCATTCGGCTTTGTAATGCCACCCATTTTCGGTTTGGATTTGGCCGTTGCCGGGTAATCGTCATAATCCGATACACCGACGATTTCCTTGTCCAATCCAAGAGCGAACAGCGCCTCCGTCTCGGCCGGGGATACGGAAATCACCTTCTCCGGAGCTTTCTCAAAAGTAAACTCCTGTCCGGTCGCATCCTTGACGGTCAACGGATAAACCGTAGCACCCGCCTCTTCCGCCGGTGCCGTCTGCTGCGGCGAAGCGCCGCTGTCTCCTGCAGCCTCGTTGCCTGCCCCTTGATTCCCGCATGCAGCAAGCGCCACAGTCAGCATCAGTGCCAGCAGCACGGGCATCCAATTCTTTATTGATCTGGTCACAGTGTTACTCCCCTTTTCTTCTGTATATTCCGGCTGTGCAAAAGAGAGCCCGGCCCTCATGAGAGGACCGGGCTCTGCGCCAGCCGATATCCACGGCAGGCATGTGCCGTGCCCACGGATTCATAGCCGCGAACCCGCCATCCTTTCCTCGAAGGAGCGACGGTCTAAGCGGACCGGGCAGGTCTCCTGACTTACGGGAATTGCTCAAGGCCGGCGCCTTCCCGCCGCGGCTTCAGCCGCGGCAGTGGCGTATCGCCGTCCATACCCGTTTCACAGTGGCGGGACCGTGCCGGAATTGCACCGGCTTCCCTTTTAACAGAACGGCGTAATTCGCAGGTATCCACCGCCGCTCTGACCTGGTCTGCTGTTAACTTTAATCATTTTCAAAGTGATTATAGGTGAAAAAAGACGGCTGTACAACCCGAACAACCAGCAAGTCTGCCGTCAAATCAAGGAAAACCCGCCGGAATGGACTTTACAAATTTGTGAACGATTCAGGCCAGGCCGGAATTTGGCGGCCCAATTCAGGGTTA
The DNA here is from genome assembly GCF_046098255.1 of Paenibacillus jiangxiensis. NCBI lineage: Bacteria > Bacillati > Bacillota > Bacilli > Caryophanales > Paenibacillaceae > Paenibacillus > Paenibacillus jiangxiensis. The sequence goes on along the minus strand of NZ_JBJURI010000002.1, from coordinate 102,072 downwards.
GGCAGGCAATGCCGGGGTTAGGGAAATGAGATGTTTCTCAGCCAGCTTCCCGTAATGCGCCCATCCTCATATCTTAGACGCAGCCCGGCCATGCCGGCGGGCGGCAGCTGAATGGACCAGAAGTCCAGACCGGGCACGGTCAGCGCAGCCAGCTGACGGATCACGCCGCCATGGGTGACAGCCAGTACGGCAGGAATTCCTTCCGCATCACTCTCTTCCCCCGGCAGAACCTTCTCCCGCAGAGAGTTTAGAAAGCCGGTCAGTCTGTCCTCAAAATGCTCCAGACTCTCACCTCCGGGCGGAGTGACACGGCGCGGATCATCCAGCCAGGACCTGTACAGCTGCATATCTTTAAGTGATTCGTAAGTTTCGCCATCCCATTCCCCGAAATCCAGCTCACGCAGCCTGACGTCCGGGACAGCTTCAGCCGCAAGCTGCGGCGCAGCCAGCCTCAGTGTCTCTATACAGCGGCGGAGGTCACTGCAGTACACTCTGGCAAAACACATCCCGTGCAGCCGCTGCCCAAGCGGCCTCAGCTCACCCTTCGCCTCCGGGAGCAGCCCCGGATCGGCATGTCCCACATAACGCTTCTCACGGTTCCACTGCGTTGTCCCATGCCGGACCAGAATTAAATTCAGTTCAAGGAGCGCATTGCTGCTCATTTTCCATACCTCCCCACAGAATCGGACTTGTCATTGCGACAAAATCACGATCCACCTTATTCCTCCGGCTGCCACGCACAGCAGGACGAACAGCCAGGAAGAGAGGAACATCAGCGCGGTTGTCCGCCTGATATCCTCCGCTTCCAGCGGTCGGATTGGATCCCCCATATAGGCCCTAAAGGAGCGTACCCCATGGTATACATTGTACCCGCCCAGTCTGACGCCAAGCGCGCCCGCGACCGCTGATTCCGGGAAACCGCTGTTCGGGCTCGGATGCAGCCGTGCATCACGCCGTACCGTCCGCCAGCTGCGAAGCGGCTCCTGCCTCTTCAGCCACGCCGCACTGACAAGCAGCACCGCCGTCAGCCGCGCAGGAATGTAATTGGCCGCATCGTCAAGCCTTGCCGACGCCCAGCCCAAGTGGAGGTATTTTTCATTTTTGTACCCGACCATGGAATCAAGCGTATTGACCGCACGATAGGCCATAGCCAGGGGCGCGCCACCGATCAGCGCAAAGAACAACGGTGAAATGATCGCGTCGACGATGTTTTCGGCGATTGTTTCCACGGTGCCGCGTACAATTTCCGGCTCATCCAGCTCCTTCGTATCCCGCCCCACGATCATGCCCACCGCCGCGCGGGCTGCTGGCAGATCACCGGAACGCAGCTCCTTGTATACCGCCATGCCGGCATCCTTCAGCCCTTTGGAGGCGATGGTCGTTGCAATCAGCAGCACCTCCGCGGCAATCGCCAGCCAGGCATGGATTTGTCCAAGCAAAAATACGGCAAGCCACGTCAGCAGATACGCTGCCCCCACGACGGTCAAGGGAAGCAGCAGACCCGCCCAGCGCAAGGCTCTCGCGCTCCGGGCAAACCGGCGGATGATGCTCTCCACGAGGGTAATCAGCTTGCCCATACCGATCACAGGATGGGGAATCCAGCGCGGATCGCCGATGATCCGGTCCAAAATGTAAGCCGCCACAATGATCAGGCTACCTGTCACGCTGCTCCTCCTCCAGCACACGCCCCAAGGTGTCCAGCAGCAGCAGATTATCCTTCCGGTCTTTGACAGCGATTCGGAAATGGTTCTCCGACAACCCAGGGTACATGGCACAACTACGAATAAGAATGCCGCGCCGCCCCAGTGCTTCCTGGAGCTCGGCCGCCCTCCACATCCCGGGCGCGCGGACAAGCAAATAGTTGGCCTCGCCCGGAATCGCCGCACAGCCCAGCTCCGCCAGACCCGTCAGCAGCCGCTCCCGCTCGGTTTGAACGAGCTCCAGCGTCCGTTCCTCATAATCGGCGCCGGATTGCAGACAGGCTTCCCCAGCCAGCAAAGCCAGCCCATTTACGCTCCAGGTCACCTGCTTGGCCGTCAAACGGCGGATCATACCCGGATGAGCCACGGCATAACCGAGCCGCAGCCCCGGGATCGCGTAAAACTTAGTCATGGAACGGATCAGAATCACGTTCGGGTACCGTTCCAGACTTTGCAGCAAGGACACCCTGCGTTCCGCGGGAATAAAATCCGTAAATGCCTCATCCACCACCAGTACCGTTCCCGTCCTTGCCGTAGCGGCAGCGAGGGATTCCAGTTCCTCCTGACCGTATTGCACCCCGTTGGGGTTATTCGGCTGACCGAGGAAGAGCAAATCGATCTCTTCCATCAGACCGACCATCTCCACCTTGTCCGCTCTCCACTGCTGCGAGGCCCTGCCATACACCCTGCTGACTTCAGCCCCGAATTGGGCTGCAAGCTCCGCATATTCCGAGAAGCACGGCTCCACGATGCCCACTCTCGCCGGGGCGAGAGCCAGCAGCACAAGGGCCATGCATTCCGCCGCCCCATTGCCGATGCCAATCCACTCCGGCGCGAGCTGCAAGCTGCGGGACAGCAGGCTCTTCAGCGTCCGGTGACCCGGGTCGGGATAGCGGATAACCGCCCGCAGTCCGCTGCGCAGCGCCTCCCTGACTTCGGGCGGGGGCCCAAGCGGGTTGATATTCGCGCTGAAATCGACGAAATCAGTCGCACGCCTGCCAAACACGGCGGCCGCCGTCTCCATATCGCCCCCATGGCCGAAAACTTCTATCATATCCATCAACCTTTCCGGACGAATTCAGTTCTGGTTCCCATTATGACGCGGTATTTCACGTTCCGTCAATCTGCACAATCTTTTGTGTCCTGTCGCTATTTCGGTTACAATGAAAAGACGAATCTTGTCATAAACGGAGGAACGAACATGCTGTTCATCGACAATAAAGGAATCACCGATCCCGCCATCAATCTGGCGATCGAGGAATATGCCCTGAAGCATCTTCCGCTGGACGACAGCTACCTGCTCTTTTACATCAACAGACCGTCCATTATTATAGGTAAGCATCAGAATACAGTGGAGGAAATCAACAACGAGTATGTGAAGGACAACAATATTCAGGTCGTGCGCCGTTTGTCGGGCGGAGGGGCCGTATACCATGACCTCGGAAACCTGAATTTCAGCTTCATCACCAAAGATGACGGACAATCCTTTCACAACTTCCTCAAATTCACCCAGCCGGTAATCGACGCCCTGCGCGACATGGGGGTAAATGCGGAAATGACGGGACGCAACGACCTTCAGGTCGGGGAGAAAAAAATTTCAGGCAATGCCCAGTTTGCCACCCGCGGTCGCATGTTCAGCCACGGCACGCTCATGTTTAATCTTAATCTGGATGATGTGCAGGCGTCCCTGAACGTCAATCCGGAGAAATTTAAATCCAAGAGCACGAAATCCGTGCGCAGTCGTGTAGCCAACATTGCCGACCTGATGGATCACCCGATGACGATTGAAGAGTTCCGGGCCGAGCTGCTGCGCCATATTTTCGGCATGGAGCCGGATCAAGTCCCGCAATATGAGCTGACTGAAGCCGACTGGGCCAAGATCCACGAAATTTCCGCCGAGCGCTATCAATCCTGGGACTGGAACTACGGCCAATCGCCTGAATCCAATATCAAGCATGTCAAGAAGTTCCCCGTCGGCCTGATCGATATCCGTATGGACCTGAAGGACGGACGAATCCGGGAGATCAAAATCTACGGCGATTTCTTCGGTGTCGGCGACGTGGCGGATATCGAAAATGTGCTGCGCGGCAAGCGCTATGAAGAAGCTGAGGTGCGTGAGGCTCTGTCTTCTCTGGACATCAAGCATTATTTCGGCAATCTGGAGCTGGATGATTTCATCGGACTTGTTTTCCTTGAAGAATGAATATCTACAATGTGAATCAAATTGAGTACCATGGCGTGTCAGTCCACAATGCCAAAACGTACTTATAGAGAAAAAGGAGAGAAACCGTATATGTACAAGCTGATAGCCATCGATATCGACGATACGCTGATCAATGATGAGAAGGAAGTTACTCCTGCAACACAGAAAGCGCTGGAGGCCGCTGTGGCCAAAGGGGTTGTTGTAACGCTGGCAACCGGACGCGCTTACGCTTCAGCACAGGCTATCGCCCGCCAGACCGGTCTGAATGTGCCAATCATTACCTATCAGGGAGCGCTGGTTAAAAACCTGATGGATGAAAAGGTATTATATGAGCGCTACGTTCCGATCGTCGCTGCCCGTCGCCTGTTTGAGTTCTGCCTGGAACGCAACCTGCATCTGCAGACATACGTGGATGACAAGCTGTATGCGCGCGAGGAGAACCAGAAGCTGCTGGACTACTCCGCACTGAACAAGACGTCTTATTATATTGAGCCGGTTTTCAGCAAAATGATCGAACAGCCTACCCATAAAATGCTCATCATCGACGAGCCGGACTACCTGGATGAAATTGCGCCGCAATTGCGCGAACTGCTGGGCGATGAAGTTCATATTACGAAGTCCAAGCCTTACTTCCTCGAAATTATGCATAAAGAAGGCACCAAGGGCCATGCCCTTACGTTCCTGGCGCAGCATTTCGGCTGCGACATGTCCGAAACGATCGCCATCGGCGATTCCTGGAATGACCATGAAATGCTGGAATGCGCAGGACTTGGCGTGGCCATGGGCAATGCCATCGATGCGCTTAAAGAGCTTGCCGACTACGTTACGCTCACCAATAACGAGGACGGAGTCAAGCATGTTATCGATAAATTTGTGCTGAACGCGGAATAAGCACGAATAAACCGTTTTACCTGCATTCACTGCAAAGAAGCCTCTTCTCCCATTCGATGAAGAGGCTTCTTTTTCATATTCACGTTATCCCCGGTTCTTTGCCCGTCATATTCATTTCAATTCCAGCTCCATAAACACATCCGCTCTTGCATAGGGCATGGGCCCGATTTGCTCAACAGAAACGTGCTTGAACCCAACGGATTCGTAGAGGTGAACGGCATTCGGCAGTTTGGTGCTGCTCCCTAAAAAGAGAGAAGCTGCCCCAAGCTCGCGTGCGCGGCGAATAGCGGCAAGAATGATTCTCCGTCCGTATCCCCTCCCCCTGCACTCGGGTGCAACGCTCATCTTCGATAGTTCGAACACGCCAGATCCGGTCGGCACGAGTGCAACACATCCTACGATGGAACCTCCTGCGCGGGCGATCAGTATGTCCCCTCCTCTATCCACGATGTTTCTTACAGGGTCATTGAGGATGATCCGGTCCGCCTCTTCGATGGTGAAGATGCGTGCAATCCATTCCTCGTTAAGGGTTTTAAAGGCCCTGGCTTCTTCAGGCGTCTGCATCGAAGTGATCGCGAGCATGGTTTCAAGCATGATACTTCCTCCCTTTGAATGATTGCTGCCTAGTACTACTGATGAAGCCCTTTATAGCGCCGTCAGTCTATAACTTTATTTTTATGTTTCAATACTTTATTCCCTGTGAACAGTACCGCTTTGCGCCGAAGCCAATCCCAAGCCGTCTGGTTCATAAAAATCAATCCTCCCAGGATCAGGACAACACCCGCAAGGCTGATCAGGCTGATCTCCTCCCCATACAGCAGCACACCAAGACCTACGGCAATCGGAGGGGATATATAGAGCCATGTCGAAGGAAAAAGCGGGTTGGTCCGCGCCATAATCCAGTAAAACAGGCTGTGGCCCCCCATAGATCCGATAATAGTCAGATACAGAAGCGAGGCAGCAGCCGGAACAGGAGCCCAGTCGCTAACCTGCCAGGTTTCGGTCAGAAGTGATAATACCAGCAGCCCCAGACCTCCGTGAATCATCTGAGCGGCATTCAGGGCGATCGGGTCCGTGCCAGCCAGCTTTTCCGTCACATGCTTGGAATACACCGCGCCGCCCGAATAACAAATCTCTCCCAGCAGGATTACCACACAGCCCAACACCCACAATCCGCTTATGTCCACAACAATGCCGGGAATCATCACAAGAATTACACCTGTAAATCCTGTCAGGCAGCCAATGACAGAGCGGCGTGACACCTTTTGCCGCAGCAACAGGGATTGAATCAGCACGATCAGCAGCGGGCCGGTTGCGGACAGCACGGCCCCGATCCCCGAGCTAACATGCTGCTCCGCCCAGTACAGGGCAGCGAATGTGCCGAACGTTAATCCGGCACCGCTGAGCATCGTTTCCTTGCGCAGCAGCAGCGACAGCTTCGCCCTGCCAATCATTCGTAACACAATCAGCAGGATTACACCTGCGGCTGCAAAACGGATACCCCCCGACAGAAACGGGGGCAGGCCAGCATCAATCCCCACTTTAATGGCCAAAAAAGTTGTCCCGAAAATCAGGCACATGATTGCAAAAGCAGCACCTACCATCTTGTTCCCTCCTTGTTGTGCTTCATGATAATGCAGTAGGAACAGAACAGATAAAATAAGATAGAACAGACTAGGGCCATATAAGGTACAATGAAGCAAAGGAGCGTGAGAGAAATGACGTTCAAAACGTTTTTTTCGGCAGATGCCGCCACCAGGCTGTATGAACAAGTCATGGATTATATCCAGGTGCGGATCGAACGCGGAGAGTGGCAGGAGCACGAACGGCTTCCTTCCGTTCGCAGGCTTTCGGATGAGCTGGGGGTGCACAGACTGACGGTATTCCGGGCTTATCAGGAGCTCAAAAATAAAGGCAAAATCTATGTGAAAGATAAATCAGGCTATTATGTACTGCCTGCAAACGGGCAGGCGGATCGGGAAGCGGCTGACGATCCCGTATACGGAAGCTGGCTGCAGGCTGATGACCTTACACGTATTCATGCCATTCAGGTGGACTATCAGTTTTCCAAAGCGCTCATTGACCCTGCCCTGCTGCCGAACCGGTTCTGGGCGGAGCTGATGGTGAATATGTTTCGCGAGTATCCCAAGCTTCCCGGCACTTACTCGACTGTCCAGGGAGATGCGGAGCTGCGTGAAGCGCTGGCGGCCCACTTTTCGGATACTGGCCTTTTTCACCTGACCGCCGATGAGCTGTTAATTACTTCCGGCGGACAGCAGGCCATCGATGTGACAGCAAGGACCCTGATCCGCCCCGGAGACCGTGTCCTGGTGGAGCGTCCTGCATATGGGCCAGCCATGGAAATCTTCCGCAGACAGGGAGCACGGCTGCTGACGGTCGAGATCCACCCGGACGGATATGATATGGAGCGGATCGAACAATGCATGCGCACCGAGAAGCCGCGGCTGTTCTATATCAATCCGACCTTTCACAATCCGACGGGCTTCACCGTGCCGGCCGCACAGCGCAAGCTGCTGCCGGAGCTGGCCGAACGGTATGGGTGTGTCATCCTTGAGGATGACAGCACCTATGATATTACTTTCGGTTATAAGACTCCGCCGCCCGTATTCACCTATGCCACAACCGGGCATGTCATTTACATTCGCAGCTACAGCAAATACGTTGCACCCGGCTTGCGGATCGCTACCATTGCCTGCCGGGGAGACCACATGCCGGGGCTGCTGGCAGCCAAATCCTTGGCGGATAACGGATCCCCCCTGCTGAACCAGAAGCTGTTCCTGCAGTATTTCCGTTCACCGCGCATGCAGCAGCATCTGGAGAAGCTGTGCACGGCGCTGCAGCTGCGCAAGGAGGCGATGGAGCGCAGCCTGGCGGGCTCCGGGTGGACATGGACCAGCCCCGCAGGTGGGCTTAATCTGTGGGTACAGCTGCCCCGTCAGGTCGATATGCGTCGTTTCCTGCAGGCAGCGCTGGCGCAATCCGTCTCTTTTATACCAGGCCATGTCTTTGATCCGCTGGCTTCCGCGGACAATCCGCATATCAGGCTGTCCTATCCTTTTGCCAACGAAGGGCAGATCCGTGAAGGGATGCAGAGACTGCTCACGGTCTATGAATCTATTCATTAAGAAGTTTCGGAAAATAAAAGAGGTAGTTCAAAAAGTCATCTTTTGATCACGAAGTAAGTCAGGAAGCGGACTCGACATCGAATCTTGAATTCAGCCGGGACTTCCGGTGCTCACGTACCTCAAGTACGCTCCGCTCCTCAGTCCCTAGCTTCATTCAACCTTCTCGGTGCTGAAAACCTGACTTTTTGAACACGCACTAAAAGGCTAGCTGTCTTGGTGAGCCAGAGATACCTTTGTTCCTGTCCTGGCGAGAGAAATACCGTCCGCCAATGAATAAGCCCGGTTCACATCCACATCATGGGACATATGAGTGAACAGCGTCTGCTTCGGCTTGATCTCGGCCAGCAGCTCCTGAGCTTCCAGCATGTCATACACCGAACGGCCAGAGTACTCCGCCTCTTCGTGGTAGAAGCTTGTTCCAAGCACCAGCAGATCCAATCCGTGCAGGGGCTGCTTCTCGGCTTCATTGAGGCCAATGGAGTCCGAGCAGTAGGCCCACGTGAAACCATCCTTGGTCATCCGGTAGGCGTAAGAATAACCGTTCTTGCCGTGATTGACGCGCCAGCCCTGAATATTCCAGCCGGCCAGGCGAACGCCGTTGTCTGCAGGCAGCATGTCCAGGTTGCCCTTCAACCATGGAAACTGGCGCAGGATGACGTCTATAACCTCCTGCGGAGCATACAGCCGTCCCCGTTTGCCCAGCCAGCGGCAGGCATCCGCCCACTCCGGCAGACCCGCAATGTGGTCAAAGTGGGCGTGGGTTACGAGGATTGTATCTGTATCACGCATGCTCATGCTCTCCATCTGTTGGCGCCAATCCGGGCCGCAATCAATGAGAAATGATTCGTGATCCCCCTCCACCAATACCGACGACCTCAGCCTCCGGTTGGCTCCTGTCTCTCGCGCTTCCTCACATACTTCGCAGCTGCAATAGACGCGGGGAACGCCCATGGCATCCCCTGTTCCCAAAAAAGTAAGTTGATCCATCTGTCGAATTCCTTCCTGAAATTCATTTTTCGGTTGGGCCAGCCACACCCAGGCTGCCAACCCCATGCCTCTTCATTATACCTGTACCCCGTTACAGAAAGAAACACTGCCGGTCCGTATGTGGACAGATCGGCAGTGTTCTCCCAATACCAATATTTGATTCTCCAAGTTTCTCCTACAATCCAGCTAATACCTGATACCAGATTCCCCGCTTGGAATATAGTTCGTCCCTCACCTTGTCCCATCCGCCCAAATAATTGATATCAAATAAACCGGACGGCTGCGGAAAACGGCTTTCCGTTTCTTTAAACACTTTATCATCCACGGCACGAAAACCGTTTTCGGCAAAAATGCGCTGTGCTTCCTCTGACTGCAAAAAATCCACAAACGCTTCGGCCAGCTTGCGGTTGCCGTGCTTATCCACATTTTTATCGACCACTGCGGCCGGATTCTCGATCAGGATCGTATGCTTGGGGACAACGATATCGTACTTAACCCCTTTGGCAATCCGGGCCAGCAGTTCATTTTCATAGGTGACAATGACGTCCCCAACTCCGTATTCAAAGGCAGCCATCGACGCGCGCCCGCTTTTGTCCAGCGATTCCACATTCCGGTGAACGGCCTCCAGAAACTGCTTTGCCGCTGCCGGGTCCTTTTTCCCTTGTTCCTCCGACATCTTCAGGCCCGCACCGTAGATCGCATTAATGTCCCATTGGGCGCCTCCGGACGTCTTCGGGTTGGGATACAGCACTTTGACTCCGGGCTTGGTTAAATCCGCAAAATCGGTAATTCCAAGCGGATTGCCCTCCCTTGTGCCGAGCACAACGATGGAGCGCGTGATCATTCCCCTATGCTTCCGTTCCTTCCACTGCGGGCTGACCAGCCCGGCACTCACCAGCTTCTGGATATCGCCCTCCATGGCCAGCATGGTAACATCCGCCTCAAAGCCGCCCGCAATCGCCCGCGCCTGGGTTCCGGAGGCTTCGTACGATTCCTGGAATTCAACTTTTTGCCCTGTCTCTGCCTCCCATTTGGCCTGAAAACGGGGGATGATCTCAGCCATCGCGTCCTTGACGACACTGTAAGCGCCGATGACCAGAGTGGCATCCGCCGGCCGGCCGCTGGCTGCCGCCTCCTGCGCCTGATCCGCTCCACCGCAGCCCGCCGCCACCACTGCGACGGCGAGCAGCAGAAGCAGCACCGTCAAGAACCGTTGTTTTGTTCCTCTTAACCTGCTGCGCATATTACATGCTCCTCGCTGTCCTTCATATTCATCAGATCATAACCGGCATCGGATCTTCCTTCAGTCTGTTCTCCACCATCCAGCTTGCTTCGTCGTTAAACAGGTAGGCCCGGTGAATGAGCACCCGCACTTCCTCTCCCGGATGCAGCGTCTGCTTTTCCAAGGATCTGTAGGTAATCAGACGGTTTTGGCCCACTTCGACCTCCACCATCCACTCGCTGCCGCGGAAATGCAAATGCCGTACTGTGCCGGCTTCGGTAGCGGAGCGCAAAGTAAATTCGTGATCATGGCCCATCTCAATATATTCGGGACGAATCAACGCTCGTGTTCCAGGGGCTGCGGTCGTGTCGAATCCCTTCAAAGTTGAAGCATCCTCCACGATCGTGGATTCGCCGATAAACGAAGCGACAAACGGTGTACCAGGGCTTTTGTAAATATCCCAAGGCGTGCCCTTCTGTTCCAGACGGCCCTGGTTAATGACCATAATCTCGTCCGCCACCTCAATGGCTTCATCCTGGTCATGGGTCACGAAGATGGACGTAATGCCCACCCGCTCGATCAAGTCGCGCAGCCAGCTGCGCAGCTCCTGACGGATTTTGGCGTCGATGGCGGCAAAGGGCTCATCAAGCAGCAGCAGCTGCGGCTCGGGAGCAAGCGCGCGTGCAAAGGCCACACGCTGACGCTGCCCGCCAGAGAGCTGGTGGGGATAGCGTTTTTCAAAACCTTTTAGTCCGGTCAGCTCCACGAGCTCCATCACGCGCTCCCGGATTTGCGCCTTGGACATTTTTTTGATTTTAAGGCCGAAGGCGATGTTATCAAATACCGTCATATGCTTGAACAGGGCATAGTTTTGGAATACAAAGCCGATGCCGCGCTCCTGCGGAGGAAGCTCATTGACACGCTGCCCATGGAAAAGAATATCCCCACCGTCCGGGTTTTCCAGGCCGGCCAGCATTCTCAGAATCGATGTTTTGCCCCCTCCGCTGGGGCCAAGCAGGCCGATCAAATGACCTTTGGCAATTTCGAATGACACATCCTTGACGGCATGAAAGCTGCCAAAATGCTTGTTCAGATTCCGAACCTCCACATGCTGCATATCAATGCACTTCCTTTCTTTTTTTGGACCATTCCATAATGAGCAGCAGCGCTATGGAAAAGGCCGCCAATACCAGCGCCAGTCCGTTCGCCGCGGTAACATTAAAGTTCTCCACATCCTGATACACCAGCGTCGTGGCCGTTTGTGTCTTATTCATGATATTGCCCGAAACGACCAGCACCGCCCCGAATTCCCCCAGCGAGCGGGCCACCGTCAGTACGACACCGTAAATGACAGCCCACTGAATCGAAGGCCAGGTGACGTACCAGAACGTTTTCCAGCCATAAGCCCCCAGTGTGGAAGCTGCTTCCTCCTGCTGGGCTCCGATCTCCTGCAGCACAGGCATAATCTCCCGCACCATCAGCGGGAAGGTGACAAACAGGGTGGCAATCACCATGCCAGGGAAGGCGTATACCACCTGAAATCCGCTTTGTTCAAAAAATGCCCCCATGATGCTGTCAGGACCAAGCAGCAGCACGATCATAAGGCCCCCAATAACCGGCGAGACCGCATAAGGAAGATCCACAATGCTGTTCAGTATGTTTTTCACCCGGTCGCTCAGCCAGCCCGCCCTGACCAGATAAATAGCCATCATAACACCAAACAGCGTATTAAGCAGGGTGACGACGACAACAACCGCTCCGGTCATCAGAAGGGCGTGCAGCGCCTCCGGCCGCAGCAGAGCAGCAGTAAAACCTGAGAAGCCCTGTGCAAAAGCCCCTGTAATGATCCGGACCAACGGAATGATAATCAGAAGGATGAATACAAGATAAGTGAGACCGATCCACAATTTTTTCATCGTCTTCTCCCTCTTGTCTGAACGATGTTGATGCCCCATAGAATAAGGAAGGATAATGTCAGCAAAATGACGGATACCGAGGCCGCGCCCACCGGATTGTCGCTTTCGACCTCCCCATAGACAAACACCGATGCGACCAGCGTTCTTCCCGGAATGTTGCCCGCAACGAGCACGACCGCCCCGAATTCCGCCAACGCCCGTGAAAAGGCCAGCATTCCGCCGCTGATCATGCCCGGCAGCATGGAAGGAAGGATCACCTTCCGGAATGTCCGGCTTCTGGATGCGCCAAGTGTATAGGAAGCTTCCTCTTCAGACGGATCGATTTCCTCCAACAAAGGCTGCACGGCCCGGATCACAAACGGAAACGTCACAAACACCATGGCAATGACAATAGCCGGTTGGTGAAACACAATTTCGAAGCCAAGACCTTCAGCCAGGCGTCCGACCAGGCTGCCCGGTCCGAGCAGCAGCAGAATCATCAGCCCTCCAACGGCGGTTGGCAGCGCAAACGGCAGATCCACCAGGCTGTTCAGAAGAGAACGCCCCTTGAATCTGTACCTTCCCAGCACCCAGGCGATCATCGTGCCGATGATGACATTGATGACAGCCGCAATCGCCGCCATTTTCAAGGTCAGCAGCACCGCTTTCCAGGCGATGGGGTCCCTGATGCTTTCCATAAATACGGTCCACCCGAGCGTAACAGAGTTATAATAGACCCCCATAATAGGCAAGATGACCAACACGATAAAATACAATAAAACCGTTGAGCGGAACCCCCACGTCCATCCCTTGTAACGAAAAACGGTATTCATGCTCTGCTTCCTGCCTTCCTTCCCCCATAAAAGTCCGGTCCATAAGGAATGTTCTATATTTTTACATATGAGGAACAAGTAATTAATATATTAATCCAATTAGTATACTTGGTTTTGCTTAAGTGATACTTTATCAAATTCATTTGCAGACCGTCAATGCCTATTTATTCAAATTCCTTATACATTATATTCGAAACGGTTATAGGCAGGTGCCTTGATCATTCGGGTAAAATAGAAAAAAAAGAGTCAATGTAAATAATGTATTCTGAAAGGAGCTGGGATTATGCTGTACACTTTTGAATTAACGACAGCCAAACGGGATGAAGTACGCGATATTACGCGGGAGGTTGCTTAAAAGCCATCACCTCTGGGCCTTCGCAGACGCTGATCATTCAGGACGGACATCTGCTGCTGGGACGGTGGCAAGGGATTTATTTTGCGAGTTTGACGGGCCAAGGCACCGCCAATATTATGTGAAGATTATGAAAGGCTGAAAAAATAAAAAAGACGATGTGTGCGCAAGTTAGCCCCATCGTCTCTCCTCATTCCCTTTTCTTGTGTAACGTTATGCCATTGCAACGTCGTGAAGCATAAAAGCCAATAAAAATGCCGTCTCAGGCGGCACCTGCTTTTCATATACTTTTACACATCAGTTTAACATGAGCTACCGCAGCCGGCCGGATCTCCTCAAAAGTCAGTCTGTCCTGGATGTAATAGGAAACAAAACCGTGCAGGGATAAAAAGAGGCTGTGTGGAATGCGCTGCCGGTCTGTCTCCGAATGCTCCTCCTGCCCCAGGTGCTGGCGGATCATGGATGCAAACAGTTCAAGACATCGGCTTTGCTCGGCACGGCAGTAGGCCAGAAGCTCCTCATCCCGGATCATGAACATAATCTCGTACTGGTACGGATTTTCCAACCCGAACCGGATGAACTCCAGCATCAGATATTCCGGTTTGCTGAGGCCTTCAGGAGGTGTTTTATGAACGGCCTGCATCAAAATTTCACCAAGCGCCCTGAAATCCTCCATGACAATGGCATAGAAAAGCTCTGCTTTTTCTTTGAAATGATAGTATAAGGATCCGTGACTATACCCCAGATGCTGGCCAATGCTGCGCATTGAGATGGCGCGGTAACCCTTTATAATGAAAAGATGCCTCGCCGCCTCCAATATCCGTTCCCGTGACAACTCCCGTTCTACTGCTCTTCTAGCCATAAATTTTATTCCCCTTCAATAAAGTAAAGCTGATTTCCCTCCGTTATGAGCGATTGTCCCTGTGTGATATCCGTCATCCAAAGCTTGAAGGCTTCCGCCTCCCCATTCAGGGGCAGACAGGTCAACTTCACTTTATCCGTAAAGTCCGTATCCCCCATGCGTATGCCGCGATTCCGCAGTTCATTTTCCACCTTGCCCAGCCATGTATAATCGAGTTCTACAAATACTTCTCTGTGCAGTACTCGTGTAATGGCTTCCCCGGCTTCAATGGCAGCTACGGCGCCGTCCGTATACGCCCTGATCAGGCCGCCCGCTCCCAGCATAATGCCGCCAAAGTAGCGGGTGACGACGATCGCCACATTTTTCAAGCCTTGATTGCGGATGACTTCAAGAATCGGTTTGCCGGCAGTGCCGCTCGGCTCTCCGTCATCCGACTGCTTCTGGATTTCATCACGCTCGCCGATCATGTAAGCAGAGCAATTATGAGTGGCGTTCCAGTGCAGCTTCTTGATTTCTTCTATAAAAGCAATCGCTTCTTCCTCATGTTCAACTGGCCGTACATGACCGATGAAGCGTGACTTTTTAATCACGATTTCTTTCTGGCCGGCACTACGTACAGTTCGGTAACGTTCCAGCATGGCCGATCATTCCCCAATTCATTTTGAAAGAAAGCAGCCCATCAGCCAGCAGGCTGGTGAACTGCTTTCTTGTGAACCCTGCAATATCTTGATATTGTTGCGGATTACTGGGACAATCTGGCTTCCAGCTTCGCTTTTTCTTCCTCAAAGCCAGGCTTGCCCAGCAGTGCAAACATATTTTTCTTATAAGCTTCAACACCCGGCTGATCAAACGGATTGACTCCCAGCAGATAACCGCTGACGCCGCAGGCTTTTTCAAAGAAATATACCAGATATCCGAATGTGTATGGCGTGAAGTCCGGGATATTTACGATAAGGTTAGGAACCTGACCGTCCGTATGTGCCAGCATGGTGCCCTGGAACGCTTTCTTGTTCACAAAGTCCATCGTTTTGCCTGTCAGGAAATTAAGGCCGTCCAGATCGTCCGGATCCTCTTCGATTGTAATGTGGTTGGTCACATTCTCAACCTGAATCACCGTCTCGAAAATGTTGCGGCTTCCTTCCTGGATAAACTGACCCATGGAGTGAAGATCTGTTGAGAAATCAACCGATGCCGGGTAAATGCCCTTGTAGTCCTTGCCTTCACTTTCGCCGAAGAGCTGTTTCCACCACTCGGACACATAATGCAGAGAAGGCTCGTAGTTCACGAGAATTTCCGTTGCTTTGCCTTTGCGGTACAGCGCATTGCGAACGGCGGCATACTGGTAAGCTTCATTCTCGGCCACATTAGGGTTGCTGTAGGCTTTGGCCGCATCGGCAGCGCCCTGCATCATTTCTTCAATGTTGATGCCAGCTGATGCGATCGGCAGCAGACCTACCGCAGTCAACACGGAATAACGTCCGCCCACATCGTCCGGAATGATGAAGGACTCATAACCTTCTTCATTCGCCAGGCTTTTCAGCGCCCCGCGTGCTTTATCCGTAGTGGCGTAGATGCGTTTGCGCGCTTCTTCCTTGCCGTATTTTTTCTCCAGTTCCGCGCGGAAAATACGGAATGCTATCGCCGGCTCTGTAGTCGTACCGGATTTGGAGATGACATTGATGGAGAAATCCTTGCCCTCAATCAACTCCAGCAAGTGGCTTACATATGTAGAGCTGATATTGTTGCCCGCAAAATAGATTTCAGGCGTTTTGCGCTTGTCCTTCGGCAAAATATTGTAGAAGGAATGCGATAGCATTTCAATCGCCGCACGCGCGCCAAGGTAGGAACCGCCGATGCCGATAACGATCAGCACGTCGGAATCGCTTTGAATTTTGGCCGCAGCCTTTTGGATGCGTGAAAATTCTTCTTTATCATAATTTGTAGGCAGATCGATCCAGCCGAGGAAATCAGAGCCTACACCTGTTTGGTTGTGCAGCTGCTCATGGGCCAACTTGATCGGTTCTGCAAAATAATCGATTTCGTGCTGTCCCACGAAAGTGAGCGCTTTGCTGTAATCGAAAGAAACCTTCTTGGACATAATTGAACCTCCTGTTTTGCTATTAACCAAGACGCTTCAATATTTTGCCCATAAAGCGGCTTAGCAATAGGATACTTTATATTTTAGGGCCTGACAAGCATGACATATCAGTTTATGTCCGGTTCCTTGACAGGCCCTATGCCGATCGATGGAGCTTCTCCCGAGAGAAGTTCCGGTAAAAGGTTGATGCTGGTGAAAGAGGAAAAGGGTAAAACTTCCGCATTCCGAATGTTCTTACCCTTTTCACTCATCTTTACGCCGGATATGAACAGCAGTAATCCGTTACACTCCGTACTTCCAGTTTGAATTTGGACTGGGCCGGCACATGGAATGTACCCTCTCCCTTGATCTCCAGCCATGTTTCTTCACCCGGCAGCAGCACACTTAAATCACCGGACAGAATTTCCATGATTTCGCGGGAGTCCGTACCGAATTCAT
The DNA here is from genome assembly GCF_046098255.1 of Paenibacillus jiangxiensis. Lineage (NCBI taxonomy): Bacteria > Bacillati > Bacillota > Bacilli > Caryophanales > Paenibacillaceae > Paenibacillus > Paenibacillus jiangxiensis. The sequence goes on along the minus strand of NZ_JBJURI010000002.1, from coordinate 85,445 downwards.
ACGTTCCGGGCAGCATGATGCCAAGAGTTACTTTAGAACCATCCGCCAGAAAAACGGTCCGGCTGGTTACCTTTCCTTCATAATATACGTTCGCTTTTTTGACTACGCTGACACCGCTGAATTGTTCCATGCCCCACTTCTCCTCATCTGGTTTCGAATCATCCATCAGGACTGGCTGATGAATGATTCGAAACCGGAACCGCCCGGGAGACGGTTCCGATTCCTTTACTGCTTTGATTAAACCAAGTTTCAAGCGAACTAGAAGTGATAAGTTTTATGGAAGCTGCTTACTTAAGCAGATTTTTAACTTTGCTCACGACGTTCTCAACCGTAAAGCCGTATTCCTTGATGACGCGGTCGCCAGGAGCAGATGCGCCGAAAGTGCTAATTCCGAGAATGTCGCCCTGTTCGCCGACATATTTCTCCCAGCCCATCGGATAAGCCATTTCTACAGCAAGACGGGCTTTAACGTCTGGCAGGATGACGGAATCCTTATAGGCCTTGTCCTGCTTCTCAAACAGATCCCAGCTTGGCATGCTGATAACGCGCACCTGGATACCTTCTTGAGCGAGTGCTTCCTGTGCTTTGACAGCCAGCTGAACTTCGGAGCCGGTGGCAATAATTTGCGCGGCAGGCTTGCCGTCTTTGGCATCAGACACCACATAAGCACCACGTTTGATGCCTTCACGAGCGCCATCAACCGTACCAGCCAGGATCGGCAGATTTTGACGGGTCAGCACGAGGGCAACCGGGTTATTCTGATTTTCCAGTGCATATGCCCATGCAGCTGATGTTTCGTTGCCGTCTGCAGGACGGATCACAGTCAGGTTAGGAATGATCCGCAGGGATGCCAGCTGTTCGATAGGCTCATGCGTAGGACCATCCTCGCCGACAGCGATACTGTCGTGAGTCAGTACATAAGTAACAGGAAGGCCCATCAGAGAAGCAAGGCGGACTGCCGGGCGCAGGTAATCTGTAAAGACAAAGAACGTGCCGCCGAACACTTTTACGCCTTTGTGCAGCGCCATGCCGTTCATGGCAGCAGCCATACCGAACTCACGGATACCAAAATAAATGTTGCGGCCTGCATAGTCTTCCGGAGTGAAGTTGGAAATATTGTTCAGATGAGTCATTGTCGAGCTTTCTAGGTCGGCGGAACCGCCTGTCAGGAACGGAACGTTCGGAGCCAGCCCGTTCAATGCATTACCGGAAGCGACACGTGTCGATACAGCTTTGTCTTCCGGAGCATACTTAGGCAGGTCACGATCCCAGCCCTCTGGAAGCTTGCCGCTGATTGCCGTTTCAAATTGAGCCGCCAGCTCAGGATGGGCTTCTTTATATTTCGCAAATTGCTCATCCCACTCTTTGTTGACAGCGATACCACGCTCTTTCACTTTGGCAAAATGCGCGCGCACTTCGTCAGGCACAAAGAAGTCTTCTTCGTAAACCCATTTGTAGAAATCCTTGGTCAGCTTCGCTTCTTCGGCACCCAACGGGGAACCGTGTGTACCGCCATGACCGCCCTTGCCTTGCTTGTTCGGGCTTCCGTAACCGATGATTGTCTTCACTTCGATCAGTGTAGGACGCACTGTTTCAGCCTGAGCTTCAGAGATCGCTTTTTCAATCGCAGGCAGATCGTTGCCGTCTTCCACACGCAGCACTTGCCAGCCGTAAGCTTCAAAACGCTTCGACACAGATTCAGAAGAGGACAGGTTCAGTTTGCCGTCCAGTGTAATATCGTTCGAATCGAACAATACGATAAGCTTGCCCAGATGCAGACGTCCAGCCAGGGATGCCGCTTCATGGGATACGCCTTCCATCAGGTCGCCGTCGCCGCAGATCGCATATGTAAAGTGATCCACAACTTTAAATTGGTCTTTGTTATACGTAGCAGACATTTGCGCTTCAGCCATCGCCATGCCGACAGCCATTGCAATCCCCTGCCCAAGCGGACCGGTAGTGGCATCAACACCTGCAGTATGACCGTATTCCGGATGGCCCGGCGTTTTGCTACCCCATTGGCGGAACTGCTTGATTTCCTCCATCGGGAGACCATAACCACTCAGGTGCAGCAAGCTGTACAGCAGCATGGAACCATGTCCTGCAGACAACACAAAACGGTCGCGGTTAATCCATGTTGGCTGATCCGGATTATGCTTCATCGTCTTCGCGAATAGTTGATAGCCCATTGGAGCAGAGCCCATCGGCATGCCCGGGTGACCGGAATTTGCTTTCTCGATGGCGTCGATAGCCAGCGTACGGATGGTAGTGATCGACAGGTTATCGATGGTTGAGTTCTCGTCCTTATGAATCATTTCTTGATTCTGGTCTGTCATGGTTATCCTCCTCGTAATTGTTGAACTATGCCAAATGTTTGCCGGATTTTTCATACGGCCCCGGCCGCGGCTTCTTTTCACAAGTTCGTCAATGCGATTCAATCTGCTTGAATCTTTCATTTTGACTTATTCGTTACTCCTGTATTGTACCACTTGCCGCCGAGCTTTACCATACACAAAGGTATACATAGACAATATACCCGTTATAGATCATCGTCATTAACCAAAACCGTAAATTTCGTGTATGATTTTGCCGGAAATTGTATTCTCAAAAATAACAGAGAGCAGTTCTCTGGTTAGTTAACACCAAAGAACTGCTCCCCTGATTAATTAAAAACAACGGTTTTATTTTCGTGTACCAATATCCGGTCTTCTACATGCCATTTCACTGCTCTGGCCAAAACAACACGCTCAATCGTACGGCCGATGCGCTTCAGTTCGGTGACATCGTCACGATGGCTGACGCGTTGAACGTCCTGCTCGATGATCGGTCCCCCGTCCAGCTCCTCGGTGACATAGTGCGCGGTAGCCCCGATAATTTTCACCCCACGGTTATAGGCCTGGGCGTAAGGCTTTCCGCCAACAAAGGCAGGGAGGAATGAATGATGGATGTTAATGATCCGGTTTCTGTAATGCTCAATGAACTTCGGCGAAATAATCTGCATATACCGTGCAAGAATGATGACATCAATGTCGCTGCCGATCACTTCAAGCTGGCGCTGCTCAGCTTCAGGCTTCGTATCCGCCGTTACGGGAATATGATGGTAAGGAATGCCGAAGGACTCCACATACTCCTTCATATCGGGGTGATTGCTCACCACCATCGCAATATCGGCTTCCAGATCTCCGGCCTGCCATTGCCATAACAGCTCAACCAGGCAATGATCCTCTTTGGATACGAAGATGGCAAGCTTCTTTTTCCGGCTGACACAGGAGATGTTCCACTCCATGCGGAACTGTTCCGCTACTGCGCCGAAATCCTGCTCGAGCCGGGGCAGAGCTTCGGCCAGGTTTGGCAGATCGAACTCAACACGCATAAAGAACATGCCGCCTTCCGGATCCATCGTGTATTGGTCCGATTGCACGATGTTTGCCCCATGTTCATGAAGAAAACGGGAAACGGCCGCCACAATTCCGGGACCGTCCGGACAGGAGATCAGCATGCGTGCACGATTCGCATGCACGGTGTGTGTGTTGACTCGATGTTGATTTACATGGACTTCCATCTTCCGTAGACCCTCCTAGGCTTCTTATGCATTCACCAGCAGTTGCTTGCCGGCCAACCATGCAATCAGCCGGTGATTAATCTGTTCCTCAGTAAGCTCATTAAAAAGGCCTGCTTCGGCAACATTGTCATACAAACGCTCGAGCGGTTCGCGAGGGTCTGCTTTTTTGGCTTTTGCATCGTTCTTGAGCAGCGTCCAGGTATCCAACACAAACTGGCGTGAATTCATATCCTGCTTGCCGAAAAAAGTATGCAAATCTTCAATTTGATTCATAAATTCCTGCCCGAAGCGCTCTGCCACATCCCCGCGCAGAAGCGCGATTTCAGCTTCATACATCGGGCGCTGTGTTTTGGCGTCCTTGCCAATCCAAGGAGTTTCGAGAATGAATGGACGGCCCTGCAGCGCTTCATGATGGACCACATTACGGATGGTATCAAATCCGATCCAACCCGATCCGACCGGTGCATGGCGGTCCTTTCCTGCTGCTGCGGGATTCTTGCTGTCGTTCAGGTGAACCACCGCGATGCGATCCAGGCCAACAATTCTGTCGAATTCTTCAAGAACGCCGTCCAAATTGTTCACAATGTCATAGCCTGCATCATGAATATGGCAGGTGTCCAAGCACACGGTCAGCCGTTCGTTATGCTCCACCTTGTCCATAATGGCTGCAAGCTCCTCGAAGCTGCGGCCGATTTCCGTACCTTTGCCGGCCATCGTTTCAAGCGCGATATTCACGTCCGTCTCTTTGACTCCGTTCAGAACCTCATTCAGTCCTTCCGCAATCCGGCTGATGCCGTATTCCGGATCCTTATCCGTATAGGCCCCCGGATGAAGTACAATGTTCCGGACCCCGATTGCATGTGTTCTGCGGATTTCCTCCTGCAAAAAGCTCACGGCAAGCTCATACGTATTACTCTTGTAAGAGCCCAGATTGATGATATACGGAGCATGAACAACAATCTCCTCCATGCCAAGTTCCTTCATCATCTGCTTCCCTTCATCCAGATACATGGACTCCATCGGCTTGCGGCGCGTATTTTGCGGAGCACCCGTATATATCATGAACGAACTGGAACCGTACTGCGATGCCTCCCGGGTCGCGCTTAACAACCCCTTATCCGAGAAAGATACGTGAGAACCAATCTTCAGCATCTTTCTTCCCCCCTTGCCATTCGAATGTCTACTTATTTTAACGTGATTATAAAAATCTAACAATATTGAACATACCGACAAATCCGCTGTGGATGGCAGCTCCGAACAGGACCTCACGGCATGATTTGTTTTAAGCGTTAAAACAAAGTTATATTCTATATAGTAGGAGAAAGCAAGCGGAAATTGCAACCTGTACGATTATGACAATATTGGAAGCAGGTCTGAAAGGAGCTGATCATTATGAAAATAGCTGTCTGCGGGGGCACCGGATTTATTGGAAGCGCACTGACTGATTACTGGCTTGAGGCGGGGCACGAAATGATGATTGTTACACGCCGGCCGCCGGAACGCGCCATATCCGGCCGTCAGCCTCAGTACGTAAGCTGGAATGAGCTTGAACGCGATCCGCAGCGGATCACGGGAGTGGATGCGGTCGTGAATCTGTCCGGCGAGAGCCTGAACCAGCGCTGGACGAAGAACGCCAAGCTGCGGATCATGCAGTCGAGAGATGACAGCATCGCGGCATTAGCCAAGGCTATTAAGCAGTTGGACAAGAAACCGGAGGTCGTGATTCAGGCCTCAGCCATGTCGTTCTATGGGACATCGGAAACGAAGACCTTTGATGAATCCAGTCCGCACCGCCCCACCGACTTTCCATCAACGGTTGTTGAACAATGGGAAGGCGCAGCGGAGGCATTTCATGATGTCAGGCTTGTTAAGCTGCGGATCAGCATGGTGCTTGGCCGTGACAAAGGGGCATTTCCCCTTTTGAAGCTGCCTTATTTGATGGGCTTTGGGGGCCGGATCGGAAGCGGGCGGCAGTGGACCACCTGGATTCATATCACCGATATGGTTAGGATTGTGGATCTTTGCCTTCATGACCGTTCTATATCCGGTGCAGTGAATTCATCTGCCCCCAATCCCGTGACCAATGACGATTTCGGCAGAACCATTGCCTCCGTGTATCACCGGCCTCACTGGTTTCCCGTGCCTAACTTCCTCATTAAAGCAGCCCTTGGCGAAATGAGCGTGATGGTGCTGGAAGGACAAAAGGTCATCCCGAAAAAGCTGCTGGACCATGGCTTCGAATTTCAGTTTCCTGAACTGAGGCAGGCACTTGAGGACCTGCGTACCAAGGGGTAAACGGATTAAGGTTTCCACGGGCGCGGTATAACTTAAGAAGACCGTCTATCGACGTACCTTCAAAGAAGCCTGACCGCATTTATCGGAAGTTTTTTACGATATTAAGAATATTATTCCATGAAGTTTATGCTTTTTAATACCTTAAAAAAGTCAGGTTAGGCAGCATAATAGGTGTAAACCACTCCCGCAAACTCGAATGTATCCCCGTCGTTCAGCGGGTATTCCTTGTAAGGAACCATCAGACTGCCGTTTAAGCGGGTCCCGTTCGTGGACGCCAAATCCTTCAGGACATGCGACTGCCCGCTTCCCTTCAGGCTCAACTCAACATGCGATCTGGATACTCCCTCCGTCTGATCCACGTACTGGGCTGTTTCCTGTGAGCGGCCGATGATAAAGCTGCCTGACTTGACGGCAATCTCTTCTGGCTGACCTGACTTTCCCGCGACCCTTCGCAAAAAGGCACCGGCTCGAACGGCTACCGGATTATCATTGCGGTTATCCTGAAGCAATGTGGTTGCCGGAATTATTGAGTACTCCGGAACATCATCATAGGTTTCAAAGCTGCCGTCCCCATCCTCCTCCTGAACGCTGAACGGCTGATATTCAGACTTCATTGTATTTTCCTGTACGTTCCATCTCCACGGTTCCTGTCCTTCATCCTCCTGCTCTGCTGCAAAACGGAATCTCCGGCGCAAAGGAGCTGCCGGCTCCGGATCATCTTCACCAGGAATATCGCCGATATCGGGATCTTCACGTCTTCCGAGCATTCCCTGCAAACTCCACCCCTGCCATGCGAATAATGCCACCGTTGCCAAGCCTGCCGTAATAATGGCACAAATCAACAGACGGATTGTACCGGGCGCTTCAAGATACACATATCTCCACATTACCGCAGCCCCCAGCAAACATCCTAAAGCGACATGCAACCGGTATTTATACAATGCCGATTCCGGCTCGTCACCTTCCTCCGCTTCATCCTCATTGACGCCCTCCTTCTCCAGCCCACGGGCGGCTGCTAATGTCGCAGCCGTAAAATTGCTCTGATCCCGGGGCAACCGTATACTGTCCATGGCAGGTGGCCTGTTCAGATCCGGTTCAGGAATGGAATCGTTGTCCTGCTTCAATCTCGGTGCATGCTGCTTCAGGCCAGGATTTGAATAACCACCGGGCTCTGCTGCATCTGGACTGCCGTGAACGTTCCCTTTCGTCCATGCCTCTGCTTCGGGATGAATGTATTGAAGCAGCACCTCCTTCAGCTTTCCAGGGTCAAACAATTCCCCGTCGCAAACCTGAAGTATCCGCTGTACTCCGTCGCCTTTCAATTCGGAGATACAGGAAATCAGGCGGATAATTAACTGCTTCATCTGTGCACCAACCGTACCCTCATACAGGCTTTTGCGCACAGGCACATATGTCAGACTAACGCTGCCGGACCTCTCGCTTTCAGAAATAAACATATAATCTTCATGCAGAATAAAACGGTTCATGTCGAGCATATATTGTCGGCAGTTATGCAGTGTATCTGCAATTTGATAGATAATATCATAAAACCGGCTCATTGAAATATTGCCGTTTTTCCATATCTGGGACAGCATCCGCCGGCCGCCGATGTCATACTGCAGTTCAATCCGATAATCCACTTCTTTGATCATAACGCCCAACAATCCTGGAATGCGGTTGGATGTAACCATACCGCTTTGAACCGGGTGGAGGTCGGCTGATCCCAAATCAGGCTCCTGTTTGATAATCATGAATAACCCGCCATTTAGCGTAAAATCCCTCTGCAGACCAAACAAGCCTCTTCCCTCCTCTATATAATGCAAGTTCCTCAAAGTAAAACAAGTTCCTCAAATTTTAATAAAGCTGGAGAGCCCTGCACCCGTACTCGCCCTTCCTTTATCTCATGGCCCCAGAACAGAACGCCTGCGTTAGTTCCGGACCTCTATGTCAGTGGGTTACAGAAGACCTGAAGTCATCATAGCTGGACAAGTTCGCATGATAATAGGCAATGTCTCCGTCCGGAGCTGTAAATTCGTGACCATACTTATCCTGAGCTGCATTGCTGTACCCTTCCAGCTGCCATTGGTTATCCAGTGGCGTGTTTTCCCCCGGCAGTCTGTAATAACGCAAATGCGGTGTATCTGCTCCATCCTTATAGGTTTCAATATTGAAGTTCACCGCGATGTATCCGTCTTTCAGGAAAATCGGCGAATGGTCCGTCAGCTTGTTGGTTCTACCATACTCCGCAATATTGAACCCTACTGGAACCACATACGGAGCCGCCGGCAAGCTGTACTCTCCGTACCATTTTTGCACGGATGCTAATGCCCTGCCTGGCTCGACACTTTTCGGTACATTGGATGCAGGTCCAATCAATGTACGGACCCGCTGATTTAAATCCATCAGACTGTACGAACCAATGATGCCCCTTTGGCTTGATTTTTTTAAAAAATCGGTAAAACCATACGTCGCCACATATTTTGCGGTATTGCTTAGCTCTGTCGATGAAATGTTCCGCATCGGGCTGTTCAGAACAATACTTCTTGTCACCGTATCCTGACTGGTACCAACCTTTACAAACTTTTGACCCGTGGTCTGATTGTGATAATACAAATCAACCTTTTGCCGCTTGGTTCCATCTTTGCTCACGAAATAGAAGGTCGGTACGATCTTCACATGATCTTTTGCGCCGAACATATTGCCTTTCGTTTTAAAATCAAATTTGAAATGATAGCCTGTCTTAATAGCCACGTTTTTATAACCATCATTCGGGTGGCTTCCTGGCAATATCGGAAGAATGAATGGCGGCTTATTTCCGCGTGCTGCCCCGTCAATGGAGTTCGGCCCGACCCAATAGGCTGTGCCGGTTTGCTCTGAGCTCCCCTTTTTCGTCCGGAATACCGTCTCCCAATCATAGTCCGCTATGTCCGTAATTTTAAAATCATATAGACGCCCGATCACTTCCACAGGAATCGTATTTACAGCAACATGGTTGGCTACATCCATATTGGCCATGCTCTCCCACGTAAAGTTTTCCGGTGCATTCTCGGCGATGGAGCGGAAGTGTACCGTGTACTTCCCTTCATCGACCCATACCGGCATTCGGAATGTTGTTTTCAGCTGCGATATCGGAATATCGATCCAGGTATTGGCGGGGATATATTTGCCCATATCCTCGTTGTAGACATCGAACTCAAAGAGCACCTGCTTGTACGCGGTATACTTGGCATAATCACGGTTGCCATATCCTTTAATGTCCCGGTGTTGCCCTGTTGTTGGAATGGTGACAGTAAAAGGCCTGTCCAGTACAAGAGCAGCGGTGCCGGCGGTCGGCTTCACCTTCTGATTATGCTCTTTGTCATTGGTGATACTTGGATACATCACAACTGGGGTATGAACGGTCACGGTATTCAAGTTATAAATCGGCTCCCGGTATGGCTCCGGCTTATTGAGACTGCCTTCCAGCGGGTCATACTCCATGGTCCCGGTGCTTTCATTGTCCGCTTTGTTGGTTTTTGAAGTTGGAACAACATTGCCCGGTTTAAAGAGAGCGTTGTGATCAATCTTGCCTGCCGTTGGAATTTTGGAAGGTGTCGGCCCGCTTGTCTTCACCGTTTTACCATCCATAATAGTCGTCCCATTGAGCTCAAAAACATCATTTCGGACATCGAGTTCCGGGGTCGCTTTCTCAGCGTAACTCTTTAAATCTTCATCTGGAACATCCGGTTCGCTTGATCCCCCGTTAATCGTTTGACTAGGAGCTGAAGCTGTTACAGGTGATGGTTCATCCAGATGCACAACATCCGTCTTTACATCCATATTGGGCACCTTGTAGGAGCTCCCTGGTGTGATCACAATACCATTGTTCTCAAACGCATAGTTGAATAACTTTGCAGTCGAGATTTTATAAACCTGCAGATCAGGAATAGTCCAGTAGGAGTAGTTTCTAATGATTTCATAAGACTTCGTCACCGTCTCCGTTCTTGACTTTTTCACGGTCACGGTATGGGAAGTGCCATCCGACCGGTCCCTCTCTTCCTTCTCAGTCCATTTCAGGTGATAGGTCTTTGTGACTGGAACGGTAAAGGTACAAGTGCCGGTGAATCTCTCAAACTTGTTATTGAACAGGTACTCCTTGGCTACTACGTTGCCATACAGACTTTCCGAGGTTGGGATTCCTTTGGCGACATCAAATCTTTCACTGCCGCGCTCGTCGGCTTTAATGATCCCGCTTGGCTGGGCACTCATGTCTTTCCCGGTTTGGACACCTGCCGATTGAGGAGGAGTACAAACCACAGATGCTTCAGGCTCCTCTGGAGGCAGTTCGACACCACCTACTGCTACGACGACGGAATCCGTAAGCCAATATGTTCCGTTTTTCCATTGCACAGTGATCGTGGCCACCCCGGGGCTTACCGCTTTTACAAGACCAGTCTCTAGATTTACCATTGCTACTGCATTGTTATCCGAAGACCATTTCGTTTGTTCTGGACGTTGGGTAACGTCTACCCAGTCTCCGTATGCCGTTTCCCAGGGTGCTTGGGTAGCCACCTCGCCTATGAACTGATCTTCCTCACCAACCGCCATTTGTTGAGCACCCGTGGCCTGGATTTTCTTGTGTTCGACAATAGTACCGCGCCAAGTCAGATTAACGGGTGTGTAATACATAGCTGTTTTTTTGGGGTACCCCCCAGGGCGTGTAGACGGTTTCCCATCTACCTCCTGCTGATTATTAAAAGCTGATTTATATGGATTTGATCCATCCTGTACTCTCGGCCCATCCTCACCAGTAAGTGAAGTAATTAAAATAAAATATAAATCTACAACCTCCAATTTTGTTATATCAGAAAAAATACCTTGGTCACTTGTTGTCTGTGCTTTTGCAATATGTCCATTTGTTGTCTTTGATGGACTGTATTCTGTACCATCTTTACCTTGGTAATAATCAGGTTGATAAACACTTTTGTTCATATCAATTTTATCCTCTACTTTGCCAACTGCTGGCCAAGGCTCTGAATCTGTACCCACGTTTTCTGCTATTTCTTTCCCTCCCGATGCTCTGTAAGAAGTGGCCGTCCATTTACCATCATCCCTTTGAACCCAATAAACGCCTGGATTCGCGTTTTTTGTCCCCTCAACAGGAATAACAAATTTTTGCTCCTTAACTGGCCCATTAGGGGTTACATATGGATCTTTCAGGTCCTGTTGATCTTCAATATTCCCGCTAACAGCAGCAATTGGGCCTGCTGCTTCAGCGGGAATACCTGAAGTTGACCAAGCATATACAAGTACAAGGAAGAGAACAAGAACTAATTTGTTAATTCTAGGGAGCAATACTTATCCCTCCGACCTCTTCTAATTTGGTTTAGGAATGTACATAGAAACAGCTTTACCATTTACAGACATTCCTTCTCCTACAACACTAGGATCATACTTTTTCCCTATTGTTGTGTACATCCAAAAGCGCTTCTCAACGCCATTTTTAAAGAATCCGGATGAAACAAACTCTTCATTCGGCAAGTTGGTAATGCCATAATTCTTCAAAGTCCCGCTTGTAAAACTGTACGCACTTAGAAAATGGTTTCCCGTAGCATTATTAAATGCCATATTAGTAAGGCCGTTACCATCAGGAACAACAGAAGCCTCCATAAAAACAGCATATCTATCTGAATTAGAAGGGAAGTCAAATTTCTTATCTATAAACATCTTCCCGTAGAGATTCACTGGCTTTTTATCTGTTCCTGCATCAACTATAATCATTCGATGTACGGTTTCAGTCCCAAGGTTGTTTCGTAATTTAAATGTTTGGTCTTTAATACGTGAGAAGTTAGACACTTCACCGGACTCTGCATTTTTTCCGTACTCATAAGGAGTCAGCGAAGTCAAATTCGTCCCAGTCAAACCAACTTCCCTCATCTCGTTCAAATCCCGAAAATCTACAGCCTTTTTCTTCTGCACCCCTTCATACCGCTCCAAAATGACGGCGACCTCGGCGCGGGTGGTCGTTTTGGCAGGTCCAAATGTTCCATCTTCATAACCGGTCATCAGTCCCGTTCCCAAAGCTACCGATACATAGGGATAATCCGCCTTGTTCAGCCCGCCCTTGTAATATTCAGCAACGGGAACCAGTGTGTCTTGCGTATCGGACAAAGCGGTTTGAAAATCTTCCTGTGCCGCAGACAGACCAGACGCCATCCATTTTGCCATTTCACGTCGGGTCAGCGACGTGGATGGCTTAAACCCGTTAGGATAATCGCTTGGGGCAATAAATCCCATTCCGATCGCTTTATTAACTTCTTCCTCACTCCAGTTCCCTACCAAGTCCGCAAAGCTGCCTTTTCCTTGCGCCACCTCATTGCTAGAGACGCGGGACAAAATGGCGGCAAATTCCGCGCGTGTAACTTGGGCATTAGGCCGAAATGTTCCGTCCGAATACCCCTTTAAATATCCGTTGTTAACCGCAGCATCGATAGAGGCCTTGGCCCAGTGCCCCGCCGGGATATCCTTGAAAGCCGAAGCCGCGGATGCTTCCTTCAATCCCGCAGTTCCCCATACCGCAGCCACAGCAAGCATTCCTGTAAAAACCGACACCAACACTTTTTTCATCTCCATGTTTTAACCCCCCAAATAATCTCTTGCGCTTACTCCTCCAGTTTAACCCCACCTTCCAATTTATCCAAAAAAACTCACTAGAATTTGTCAGATTATTTTTAGTCCTGCTTTGTTCTAAGCCCCTATGAATGTTAAATGCTTAAGTAAACGTAAGCGCTGATGACACCAGGAACTACCGCCACCATAAAAGGAAAGCGCAGCTGTGATTCCCGCCCTGCCTTAAAGGGATTCCCAACGCGGAATATCAGAAATCCTCCTAGATTAAACAATACCCTCCGCAAACGAAGAATGGCCTCACGCTTCCACAATACGATGAACAGGCCGATCACCCCCGCGAACAATACAGAGTAAATCGCAGACTGAAACACAAAAGCTGCCCCCGTCCAGGCGCCGATGCCAGCAAACAGCTTCACATCCCCGGCCCCTACGGCGCCCACCCAGTACATGACCAGCAGTAAAGCAAATCCCGTTCCAAGCCCAGCGCAGGCAAACAATATCCCTTCCCAGCCGCCGCTGACCGCATGCACCGTCAAACCGCCCAGCGCGGCCGGCAGAGTCAGCTTGTTCGGGATTTTCATGGACCGTAAATCTGTAACTAGCGCGGCCGCAAGAAAAATGGCGCAGCCGATATACATAACCCCCATCATACACGCTCCCTGGCCGTATTTTTTTCTACCACCTCAAACTGCACCTCAATATGCTGTCCGCTCTCTGTTTCAATGACGAACGTCCAAATGCCGGGTGTTGTATTCGTCCCAACAAACCAGTTCCATTCCACGGTACCCTCGGCATTGGCCTGAGTCCATCCGATATGCTTGGCTGTGCTGGAGCCTGATTTATAATAGATCGACAGATTGGCGGATTCACCCGGAGCAACCCGGGCCTGAATGGTGTTGTATACCCCTTTGATCGCAGGTTCAGGCTTGGAAAGAATCTGTATGCCCCCATTCACGGCTCCCGGATCTGTGCCGCTTCCGTCACCGGCTCCTTCCCCCGTATCTCCGATCCATAATCTTTCTTCAGCGGCTGCCTGCAGCACCGTATCCCTGTAGATGAAAGGAACCTTGATTGGCAGCTCATAGGAAAGTTCAATTTTGAAGTATGGACCGCCGCTGTCATCGAATCCGGGGACAACGACGCCTGTGATATGTATCCGTTGATAATCCAAAACGGTATTCTCTATAAACGGCTTCAGCAGAGGTTTCATAACCGGGTCCATTACGGCCTCGCTGACCTGTCCCCGCAGCTTCTCCAGAGGTTTTTTCCCGGCCAGTACCGCTTCCTCTACCCAGGTGCCCGCAGGCTCCGGCAGCGTGCCGCCGAACTCTGCGGCAAGCTCCTCAATCGTCAAGGATGGAACGATCTCGATCTGGCCGATCGAATCTGCTGTGCCTTCGGCCGCTTCAAGCGCAAGCGATACCGGATACATACTGGATGCAACCTGCTTGGCCATTTCGGAGGCTGCATTTTGCAGGGCCGTTGATATGATCGTCATCTGTACCATGTAAATAAAAAACAGGATGAAAAATATGAATACAGGCAGCACCAGCGAGGCTTCCAGAACAATGCTCCCCTGTTCCTGTCCTGCCCTGCACCCGCGCATCCAGCTTCTCACACGCACCCCCGCCCTCCTTCTCCTAAAAGACGCAGCCGTTTCAGTAAGAAAAGACCGCTTGTTTTGTCACATAAAAAGCACCCTTTTCGATCTCTTCTCCTTCACCGGAAGCCGTACCCAGCATTTTCATCACCCCTGGCAAAAACCACAAGCGTATGCCGCTGCGGACCTCACCGGAGGCATACGTATCCCTCTCGGCAGGATTAACCCCCGTATTGAAGCGAATGAGCGCAAGCATGCGGGACATTTTACGTTCATTATTGCTGTGCAGCATCAGGAAGAGCCGCAAATGGTCCTTGTAGGTCATCTTGAAGTTTATGTACTCCGACAAAGGCACAAATCCTTTCTGCGCCAGCATAATCATATCCTCAACCGCTTTTTCCACTCCGTATAATACAGCCGCTGCCAATACCAGCAGAGGGTTCCCCTTGGAGCTGTTCTTGACCAGCCCCTCCATCGTCCGGATTGCCAGCCTCATGCCGAATATTTCCCCGTATGCTGCTGCAAGGTTGCCTGCCGGATTATGAAAGCCGTATAAAATGTACTCAACCTCCTGGCCATTTACCTGCAGCTGATCTCCCAAAATTTCGGCCGCGTTGCCCACCGTTTTGTTCGGACCGATCAGGCTCCCGAAACGGCTGAAATCCACATGCTCAAACCGGGACAACGCGTATTCGTTCTGGAAAAATTCATCCCCCAGCTTGTTCAGAAGGCCCGCCGTCGAACCATACATTCCGTCCATGCTGTCCATAGCGCCCCCAACAGCGTCGTAAGAATCATAGGATAACCCTGCCGGAGTCCCCGCTTCAGCAGCCGCTTCATTAAATTGCAAGCTTTCGAGATAGTATTGTTCGAGCTCGTTAAATTCCTCGTTGCCCTGTGTCAGGCTGGACAGCATTTCAACAATTTGATAAGCCTCTCTCAGCTTGTTTTGCGACTGCTCTTCCAATTGTTTGCGCTCTGCATCAGACCCGCGCCTGCTCTCAAGCAGGTTCTGCGCCTGTGTCAGCTTGTTATTATCCCCCTGGTGAACATATCCCTTCAAATATTCGTCCAGTGCACTGCACGCACGGATGACCTTGTTCTTAAGGCTGTCGGCATCCTCCGTTCTGGCCGAAATATTCGCCAAGCCTGAATTCATGATCTTCACCTTGCTGTTAACGGCATTAATCGCCAGTTCCTGCTCACGGATGCCCGATCTCAGCGACTGAAATACAGAATCGGGTGTAAGCAGATCCTCGGCCTGCTGTCTGGCACTTGCAATGGTGCCGTCCGCAGCCCCCCCGCTTCCTCCGGATGTTTGTGCCCTGGACACATCGTCATATGCCGCATTGGCAGCTCGCTCTTTGTATTCGGCAATGACCTGCTTCATCTCGGCATTGATTTTCTCCGCTTCATTCAGCTGCGTTTCCGCCTCCTGCAGCAGACTGCTATGCTTGGTTAAAATTTTGTCCATTTCCTTCGCAATATCACTCTTCAGCCTGCTGACCCTTGTACGGTACCCCTGCAGAGCCAGTTCTTTTCTGAGGCTTGGATTTTTCTTGTTATCTTCATACAAATCCAAATACGGGTTATACTGAGCGGCAGCTTCTTCCGCGGTTTCGGGTTTATCGACATCCCGCGCATCGTCAATATAATTGCTGCCATTTTCCATGATCAGCTTGCGCAAGTTGCCTGCGCTTTCCGCCGCCTCTCTCTGCTTCTGCAGCATGCTGTCAAGCCTTGCTTCCCGCTTCTCATAAAGCTTTTGCAGCCTCTTCAACAGATCAACCGTGTGAGCCGCCTCCTTCATATTCTGGGA
The DNA here is from genome assembly GCF_046098255.1 of Paenibacillus jiangxiensis. Taxonomy (NCBI): domain Bacteria; kingdom Bacillati; phylum Bacillota; class Bacilli; order Caryophanales; family Paenibacillaceae; genus Paenibacillus; species Paenibacillus jiangxiensis. Next base: position 69,560 of record NZ_JBJURI010000002.1, on the reverse strand, counting down.
AATAGGTTTCAGCTTCTCCAGAATTTCAAAGGTGAAATCAACAGGCGCCTTATACTTCATATCCTCGCGGACCTGGTTATTAAAAATGTCATAGGTCCCCAGCTTCCGCTCCATGCTGAGAGAGCTGCTGTCCAGGCGGCTGTTCATCAAGGCCAGCGAGCCTTCCCGCGGGGTTCGCTTGGCACTGTCGTTCAGCACCTTTGCCATGATCCGGTCACCCGTTCCCTCGCCATAGGCAAACAGGCCATATTGACGCTGAAGTGCCGGATCATATGCTGACATCACCGATCTGAGCGCCGCATGAAGCACCTTCTCGGTCTGTACATGAAGAGCTGCTACGCGCGCATAATCAATGAAAATGGCCACAAACGCAAATACAAAGGCAAGAACCATAATCAAAAATACCGTAACCGCTCCTTCTTCATCCTTTCCTTTGCGAAACATGCCTCAGCTCCTTTCGTAGATGCTCATTCATACAGAATCATCGCAAATTCCTCACATGCCCGATTGCCCATACTGCTGCAGGACGTCTCCGACCGCCGCAGGCGTCACCTGCGTTCCCCCGCCCCTGCCCAAAAATTTCGCGCCATAATACCTCATGAGCTCGACGGTTCGAATAAACTCAACCGGATCCACGATACCTGCCCAGACCGAAGACTTCATTTCAGGCTCGCTCATGACCGAGTTCAGCAGCGGAATTTCCGCCATGTTCTCCAGATTCGTCGTAATTTTCCGCGTAATCAGGCTATTGCGATAGCTCATCTCCCCATCAAGCCCCCATGGGAGGCCTTCAGCGGCCTGTAGCATTTTTTGCGCCGCAAGCGGACTGTCATCACCAGCAGCATCCATTATGGAAACTTTCACCTCATTGTCGGCTCCTGCCCAGCCAAACAGCGCTCCAAGGGCGGCATCGTCCTTCAGTCTCCAATACAAGGAATCTCTCTCACCCTGCTCAAATGTGCCCCAAACCGGATCCTTATGGCTGTTGTCCCAGCTGTAGGCAGAGCGCTCCGACGCGGTTGAAGACAGCTGGACAAGAATCGTTTTTTGGTACAAATAGATGCAGAAAAAAAGCAGCACAAAGATCAGCAGCAAAATAACCGGCATGACCAGGGAAGCTTCCAGTGAGAAGCTTCCCTCTTCTTCTTGCAACCTTTTGATCATCAGGAATCCATAAAATCGTTACTTTTTTGATCTGCTTTCTTCAAGAGGCCCGTAATGATTCTGGAGATTTGCTCTCTGAAAATAATCGCCACTGCAATAAGAATGGCAATAATCAAAATCATCTCCAACGTTCCCAGTCCATCCTCTTCCTTCCAGAATTTCCGCAATCCATGATTAACGTTCGTTATCACCTTTGTATTCCTCCTCACATATTCATCATCATGAATGCCGGTGCACCCACCAGCACGATAACGGTCAGCAAAATAACCGCCATCGGAAAAACCAGCTTGGACGAGGCCTGCTCGCCAAGCGTCCGGCTGATTGCCGTCCTCTTATTCCACAGCGATTGTGACAGCTCCCCCAAAGCCATGACAAAATCGCTCCCGCCCCGCCGCATGTTAAGCAGCACAGCTGTTGTAAACACGGTCACTTCCTGAATTCCGCAGCGGCGGCTCAGCTGCTCAAAGGCTTGCTGAAACGAATATCCGCCTTCCCATTCCGCAATCGTCTGCGTCAATTCGCGGTACAGCGGATGATCAGCCTGATGCTTTTTCCGTTCGGTACAATGGATAATGGCCCGCTGTACCGTCTCTCCCGCTCCCACAAGTAGCATAATTTTCCCCAGCAGCTCAGGCAGCTCCATAATCATTTCCTGATCCCGCTTGCTGACCTTGGCATGAAGATCCTTTACGAGCGCCGCAGGCAGCAAAATGCCAAGCCCCAATCCAAGCATCAGCCCTGACGCGTCTCCCCCCATGGCCAGTGTCAGCATGCACCCTCCTCCCAGAAGCAGAAAAAAGTAACCCGCCATTTCCGCCAGAAACAGCATCGTTTTCTCCTGGCTGCTGCGTATTCCGTAAAGCTTTTGCACAGACCTCTGCAGTCTGAACATGAGCAGCGGGAACTTTTGAAAGATGCGAAACTTGTACAGGAGATGCAGAAACGGAGGGGCCATTTTTTGCAGACGGAGCCCTTCAACGCGCACCGTTTTAAAAGACTCATATTCCTTCCCGTGCATCCGGTACAGAAGCAGCCAGCCGCCGATTAGCAATGCCAGTACGAAGCAGCTGATGATCACCATATCGCTTCCCCCTACACGTTGATTTTCATGATTTTGTTGATCCACAGGAGACAGCAGCCCAGCAAGAGCAGACATCCTGTTGAAATCAATCTTCCGGTGCCGGTATAAAGAGGCGTCATATAATCCGCCGCTGAAATATTCATGAACAGCACGAATAAAAAGGGTGCGGCAAACATGACCCTTGCCTCAAAACGCTTCTGCGCCACCATTACACTGATTTCTTGCTGGATGTCCATTTTCTCGCCAATTACAGCAGAGGATCTTCGCACGACTTCAACAAGATCGCCGCCTGTACGCTTACAAGTCGCAAAGACGTCGGAAAAATTGACGATATCCTCCAGCTCCGCCCGCCGGGCAAAATCCTGCAGCGCCTCCTCTACCGGCTGGCCGTATTCCATCTTGGCGCTGATGATGCTGAACTCCCGGATTAGATCATGATCTCCGTCAGGACTAAGCAGCTTCATATCCGCCACCGCCTCGCGAAAACCGTTCTCTACGGATTTTCCTGCCGCCAGGGAAGAAGAAAGCGAATAAAGCGCCTGTTTAAATTGCATGCTTAAAGCAGTCCTCCGCCGCCCCAGCAAAAACTTGCTGTAATACCGGGGAATCAGCAATCCGGCCAGCGATGTCATACCTGCGATCACCCAATGGTGATAGAAAAGAAAACCGACACCGTAAAACACCAATCCGCTCAGTATGATACAGACCAATCTCTGACCTGCCGATAAACGGTACACAGTATAGTCCTGCATCTGCCCCACGGCCCCTCCCGTCGCAGACGGGCCATGATGCGATCCCCGCTTTGCCGGGCGAATGGATATTCGTGGACGAATACGGGAATCCGGTTTCTTATTAACCTTGTTATGGGCTGTTCCTCCTGGCGATCTTGACCTGATTTCCGTCCTTGGAACGGATTGCGGTTGCTCCTCCGGGCGAAGCTTTATTTTATCCTTCCGTCCTTTGTTCATTGTCTTCACCTCCTTCAGCCCACGAGAACAGTTCGTGCTTTATACCGGCCATCCGCAGCTTTTCCTGCTGCTGCAAACCTGATCCGGTTCGCTCCAGACTGCCCTCAATACGCCCCTCCCTTTCGGCATATTCTTTGAAACGAAACAGCGGATTTAGAACGACCTCGCCATTCTGATATCCGATCACCTCGCTGATCTCCAGCACACGCCGGGACCGGTCGCGCAGTCTGGACAAATGAACAAAAATATCGATGGCCGAGCTGATCTGCTGGCGCACGACGCCGAGTGGAAGCTCCGCACCGCTGAGCACCATCGTTTCCAGCCTGCTCACCATATCCGTAATGCTATTTGCGTGCCCTGTCGATAACGAGCCCTCGTGTCCTGTGTTCATAGCCTGCAGCATATCAAGAGCCTCGCCGCCTCTCACCTCCCCCACGATTATCCGGTTTGGTCTCATCCGCAGGGCGGAGCGAATCAGATCACGAATGGATACCTCTCCCTTCCCTTCGGTATTGGGATTTCTCGTTTCCAGCGACACCAGGTTAGGAACGGTCGTAATTTGCAGCTCTGCCGAATCCTCAATCGTGATGACACGCTCCGATGCCGGAATGAAATGGGACAATGCGTTCAGGAAGGTGGTCTTCCCCGACCCCGTACCGCCGCTTATAAAAATGTTGTATTTGCTCCGCACAAGCTGCTGCAGCAGTTCGGCCGCTTCTGCACTTAGGGCATCCTTTCGGATCAGATCTTCCATCGTCAGCGGCGCGGCCGGGAATTTGCGGATCGTCATGGTAGGCCCTTTAAGCGCAATGGGCGGCAGCACAATATTCACCCTTGAACCGTCCTTCAAGCGCGCGTCCACGATAGGGGAAGCTTCGTTCACAATCCGGTTCACGCCGGCGACGATCATCTGGATAATATCCTCCAGCCGCTCACGGGTCTCAAAAGCGACAGGCAGGCGTATGACCTCCCCTTCCCGTTCCACAAACAGCTCCGTATGGCTGTTGATCATAATTTCGCTGATGCCCGGGTCGTCCACCAAGGGTTGCAGAACGTCCAGTCCCCGGAATGAATCAAAGATCCGGCGGACAAGGGCATACCTTTCGCGTGAGGTTAATTCGGCAAGCCTCGTATCATACAGCACCCTGTTTTCGATTTGCCGGGTCAGTTCCTCATTCGTAACAGAGGAAGTAAGATCAAGCCCCGCCCGAATCTCCTGCCGCAGCTCCTGAAATATTCCGTTCTCCATTCAGTCCTCCCTATGTACGGATAGGTTCCACCAGCGCCACGGCAGCTTCGTTCAGCAGTTCCCTGCACAGCTTGCGAATCTCGCGCTGATAGATGGGTGAGCTCAGCATCAGTTCCTCCCGGTCCATCTGCTTCCAGGAAGGAATGTACGGCAGCACACCATGCAGAACCATTCCTTCAGCCGGCAACTCGTTGACCTGCTGACCGGCATATTTGTTCAGTACAAACAAGGTCTTATCCATCAGCGTTTCGTAAGCATCTTTATACAAAATCCGGAGCTCATTCAGCCGCAGCCCGCACTTATGCATACTGATCACATCGTCGGCCAGCAGCCAGACCAGCCGGCTGCTGGCCTGCAAGACAGCCTCCGTGCGGGCATTTAACCCGGCGTCGGCATCCGCGACAATTACATCATATTGACCGGAAGCTGAAAGCAAATGGATCAGCTCGCAGGTCTCCATACAGGTCATCTCAGCGATTTCCTTGCGGTTTGCCAACGGCTGAAATATGTCGGCCTTAAAATCATGCTGCCGCATGCTGTAGGCCGCGACAGACTCAATAGGATTCGTCCCCCTCGTCTTCATGTCATAAAGCAGGCGCGAAAGTCCTGTTATGCCTTCAGCCGACGGTGTGAATAGTGAACTGGAGTCTGCCGTTTCCAGATTCAAATAGAACACGGAATAACCCGCACTGCCCAGCTGCTTGGCCATATTAAGGGCCGCCGTCGTTTTGCCTGTGCCGCCGGATGCGGAGACAAAACCCACCACCATCGTCTCCTCCCGGCTGCTTATGCGCAGCTCCCCATCCGTCTGCCGTCTGCATTCATCCCATATGCCTGCCAGCATTTGGGGAATAGGCTGATATTTCCGCAGCGGGATCATGCCGCTCTCCGAACGCCCGTCTTCACTCAACTGGAAACAGGTTACGGATGTTTCTGCATGCTCCGGCCAGCTTTCAAAAAACGCCGCTTCCCCCACCACCGCATCCGGCCGTTTTCCGTCAACCGACTCCCGCATATATTGGCAAAAGGCGTCCGGCTGCGAAAATGCAGTCATCCGGATTCGTCCCGCATATTCGCTCCCATGTAAATAATCCAGCAAGGGTTCAATATACTCCTTGCTTTGCACAGCCAAAACCACCCTCAAACCATTCATAGCCTCTCCCCCTTTCTGTCCAGAAACGCAAAAAAGCACCGTTCATCAGCCGCTGCAATGCGGTTGGTGAACGGTGCTTCCGTCACGTCCTATATTTTTATCGATAGAATATCACAGTCCCGTGATCCAGGCAAGCTGTTTCTGCAAAATAATGCAGGTGCAAAAGTTTGAGCAGGCTGTATTCGTTTTAGCGCCTATATTTAGTACAATGATGAAAGACCAAGATGAACCGGCAGCAGGAAAGGGGAAGTCAGGATGAGCTTATATATCAGCCGTTGCGGTCGGCTAATCGTCGCAGCAGCATTATTGCTGCTTCTCTGTTCATGCGCCAAAGGAGACGCGCAAGCGACAGTACATATAGACCGAAGCATCGATTTGGATGTGGAAGTCAGTGTTAGCGAAAATGCATTAAGCTCGTTATATCTGCAGAACGCTTTAGAGGATTACAAGCAGCCTCTGGAACAATACGGTATACAGATTGAACCGCTTCAGGAAAGCGGGCGGGAAGGCTTTCAGCTGCATCATACTTTTACGGCCGCTCAGTCGGACGGACGTACGGACCCGGAAGAAGCGCTGCAGAGGCTGTCGCAGCAGCTGCCCAAGGGGATGACACTGTCCTCTGCGGTGAAGAAGCACTTTTTTACCACTGATTATCAACTGCAGTTGACCGCCGATTTTCTGCAAATGCTTCCCGACGGCGATCAATCGTTGGCCGATAAGCTGGAGAGCATGAACTTTATTGCCAAAAAGCTGCTGTCCCGGCAGCTGGATTTCAGCTTCGACCTGACGCTCCCCATTCGTCCGCTGTCTCATAATGCAGATCGGGTGACGGATGACGGTAAAACCCTGACCTGGGACATCTCTCCGCTGAGCGAGAATCGGCTGGAACTGGCCGTCCGTGTGCCGAATCTGGGACGGATTGCCGCAGTGACTGCGGCTGTACTGCTGGCCGTAATTGCCTTTGTCCTGTTCATCGTGCGACGGAGAAAGAAACGCTCAAAGGGCTAACCTGACCGGGTAGCCCCGATTGCTGCCGGCTCAATCTTAAATCAGCTTACAGACAGGAGAACCAATGAACACAAAGAACTTTTTTCATCCACACATGCCAAAACTGATTTCAATTATTGCAGCACTGCTCTTGATCCTGCTGATCGCAGGCTGCGGCGCCGCTCCCCTGGTCCAGGTAAACGGGACATCCACAGACACTGTTCAAAACACTGACCAGAATACTGTCCAGGAATCACAGGAATCCGCCAAAACAGAATTTCCCCGTGTAAAGGTCAAGCTGGACAGAGCCGTCGATGGCGATACGTTGAAAGTGATCTATGACGGCAAAAAGGAATCGGTGAGAATGCTGCTGATCGATACACCGGAGACGTCGCACCCCCGTTTGGGAGTGCAGCCCTTTGGCCCGGAAGCAAAAGCTTACACCAAACAGCTTCTGGAGCAGGCGAAAACGATTGAGCTGGAATTTGATGTCGGGCCACAGCGGGACAAGTACGGGCGTTTGCTGGCATACGTATATGCTGACGGTGTCATGGTGCAGGAAACGCTGCTGAAAGAAGGCTTGGCCCGTGTCGCCTATATCTATCCGCCGAATGTGCGTTATGTCGATCCATTTGAAGAGCTTCAGAAGGCCAGCATGAAGCAGGCAATCGGCATCTGGAGTGTCGAGAATTACGCGCAGGAGGACGGCTTTCACCCGGATGAAATGAAAAATGGCACAGTAATTACTGACGGGAGCAAAAAAGGCGCCGACACAGCAGCACAAACAAACACAAAAACGTCTCCTCCCGCTGCGTCGTGCGCCATCAAGGGCAATATCAACTCCAAAGGGGATAAAATTTACCATACCCCGGAGTCCCCCTCTTATGAGCGCACCAAGCCGGAGCAATGGTTCTGTACCGTTGCGGAAGCAGAGAAAGCCGGCTTCCGCGCTCCAAAGTAATAAAACGGGGTGTCCCAAAAAAAAGACCCTTCACTTCAGCAATCAATCACTAACTCCCTGTGGGCAAAAAAAGGTCGAGAACAGGAGCAATCTCCTTGTTCTCGACCTTTTGTTTTTCATGCCATCGTATACCAAACTGTCGGATTTTCACTCCAGAAATCGGTGTGTAACAGCCGCGATTTCTGCACGCGTGGCTGTTGCCTTAGGCAGGAATTTGTTATCCGGATAACCCTGCAGCCATTTCATCTCGTTGGCCTTCACCACGTAAGGGATCGCCCAAGCGGAGATGTCCTCTGCATCCGCAAAAGCCTTATCCCCGGACGTGTTCTCCTTGACTGCAGCTTCACCTTCATGGAAAGACTGAGCCCTGACGATCATGGCCGCAATTTCCTCGCGCCTGATCGTTCCGTTCGGATTGAACCGGTTCGTTCCCGTGCCCTGGATAATGCCGGATTCATACAAAGCCCCAATGCTGTCCGCATACCAGCTATCGATGCTTACATCAGAGAACATATGATTCGTGGACGAAGAATCCAGATCAAGCGCTTTGACCAAAATCGCCGCAAATTCAGCCCTCGTTACTTCCTGGTCAGGAACGAAGCTGCTTTTTGTCACGCCGTTGATGATCTGGCGCATTCCGAGCCATTCAATATCCGCCCTTGCCCAATGATTCAGTGTGTCTGCAAACGTTTGGGTGTACGCCATGACGGCATATTGTGAAAACTGCCCCGTCGCTACCGTATACTTAATTTTCCCGTCGCCTGTTATATCGCCCCCTGCATACTTCCAACTCTCTGTCGCCGGGTTGTAATAATAGACTGCCACTTTATTCGGATCTGTGTCTGCCTGATCATAAGCGAACGTAATAACAACCGGTTTGCCAAAGGCATGAACCTGATTGCCGTCAACGTTGATTTTAAAATCGTACAGACCCGACACCGGCACCAAGGAATCTGATTGAACAGATGGTCTCTGCCCAGTGATAAAATTAAGACTGACAGCATGTGCCGATGAATCCGGTTCAAGCACTCCGCTCGGGATGGTAATATCGCCCAGTGCGGATTTCAGTGTCAAATCTTTGCCTGATAAGAAAAACTCCCTGGAAATATCGACGGTCAATCCCGTGTACGCCTGCTCACTATCGGCCACCTCGTATACGATGGCGTTTCCGCTATTCGCTTGCTTGCTAATCTCGTCCCAGTTCAATGTGAGGTGCAGAATGCCGTCTTTCATCGATGAATCGGATTCCGGCTTAGCAGGCTGAGTCACCTTTGTACCTCCACCGCTGCCGCTGCCGCCATTGCTTCCACCGCCGTTTCCACCACCGCCACCGCTGCTGCCGCCTCCTGAATTGCCGGAAGTTCTTCTTGCAATCGTCACATTGTACGTTTTCGACGGTGCCCCATCCAATGCTTCAACAACGACCTTAACCTGATTTTGGCCGACTTTAAGAGCAATTGGCCCGCTCTCTTGTCCATTTGCTACGGGGACATCATTAACGGTAATAACAGTGGAGTCAGCGTCATAAACGCTGGCTGTGACCGTAACATTCGTTACCCCATTTGCAACACTGGACGAATAAGAGGTGACTGACGGATCAAATGCCGGACTTAATGTGCCGTTTGACAGTGTCAAACCTGTAAGTTCCACCTTACCAGGCACAGGAGCGTCAGCGTCTTTTCTCGTGACAACCACATTGTAATCCTGAGTAACTGTCCCGTTCGTTACAACGACTTCAATCGCATTTCTTCCTACCTCAAGATCAATTGGCTCACTCTCAGCCCCGTTGGGAACCGTGATGCCATTCACCGTAATTACAGTGACGCTGTCTGTCACATTGTGATATACGCTGTCTGTTACATTGTTGTAGACGCTGGCTGTCACGCTGTTCTTAACGCTGGCCGTCACGGTAATATTCTTGACTTCATATGGCACAACAGCAGTATAGCTTGTAATTTCCGGAGCAAACGCAGGGCTCAGTTTTCCCTTGGACAGCGATAAACTGCTCAGGATTACGCTATCAGTCCCTACATGAACCCGCACGGTTGCCGGGTCGGTAGTGACTATCCCATCTGTCACGACATATTCAAACGAATCGGTGCCAGTGAAATCCTGCTCAGGAGTATAGACAAACATGCCTTCGCTTTCATCTGTAATCGCAACCTTACCGTGAGACGGATCGCTCGATATGATAAACTGCAGCGGGTCAAGATCGGGATCTTCCCCCTGAAGCTGTCCATAAACAGCTTGTCCAACCGTGGTAGTCAGCGAAAGATCGGCTACCTGAGGCGCTTCGTTGGTGAGCAAAAACTCGCTTTCATCCAGTGCGACATCCGTTAAACGAATTTCGGAAATGGAACCGTTAAAACCGTTCATCCAGTCAGAGCCATACAGGGTCGTACCGACGATCCACGGCGCAAACTTGCCATCCGCCATTGCAGTGGCAATGCCTTTGGCATCTTCCGCCACAGTAACCTGAGGAGACCCGTCAATGTACATTGTCGTCGTTTCCGCATCATTTACAAGAGCAATGTGCATCCAGTTGGTTGTGGTAATTTCCGGAGATTGAGCTATCTTGACGTTGTCCTGATCTGTCGGATAAGCAGACCATTGCAGCTCCTTCAGATTAGTCAAATTCAAACCGGCAATCGCGCGCTGAGGATCGTCTTCCGTTTTGCCGCCTGCTGCTCCTGTCACTCCCCGGCTGAGCAGTCCCGCATTGCCATGCTTGTCCGCATCAAATTGCGACGGGATCTTCACAATCGCTTCGATGGTATAACCCTCTTCGAAGGTCATGGCGTTCACCGGCGCATCGTCAACAGTCCGGAAATAAGAAATTTCATCCGCCTGATGATCATTGGACATGCGGAGGCTGCCCGCACTGCGGCTGTATGGAGCACGGTCGCTGTCCCAGCCGATTTCAACATCCGGTGAGTCCTCACTGCCCGCATCAACACGGAACATATCGTTGCCATTACCCGTCAAGTCCTTTACATCATAGGTTCCGTCTCCGGAATCCTGGAACTTCCAGTAAGAAACGATATGGTCCTTCAAATTGGTGACATTGATGCTGACCGTCGCCGTCTCCGATTCCAGTGCACCGTCAGAGGCTTTAAATGTAAAAGAGTCCCTGCCGGTAAAATCGGCATCCGGTACATATTCAAATGTTCCCTGATGCTCATCGGTAAGCGTCAGCGTACCGTGGCTCGGCTGGGTCACCGTGTAAGTCAGCTTGTCCCCGTTATTATCTATGGCAGTCAGCTTTTTGCTCAGCTTCCCGTTGATGTTGACCTGGTAAGAACTGTTTGTTGCTTCCGGCGCTATATTCGGCACTATCTCGATATTGACGGTAGCTGTGTTGGAATCCACTTTACCGTCATTTGCTTTAAACGTGAATGTGTCGCTCCCGTAAGCGTTCCTCTTCGGGGTATAGGTGAACGTTCCATCGGAAGCCATCTTCACTTCGCCTTTCGCCGGAGCCTGGACAACACTGTAGGTCAGCAGGTCCAGATCGGCGTCATTTGCCTGTACCGCTCCATTAACCGGCGTGTTCATCTTCGTGGTCAGGGACAAATTACCGCTTACCGGCGCATTGTTGGTATGAAGCAGCATTTCATTCAGACTGAGCGCATGGTCCGTAATCCGCACCTCGCTAATCCAGCCGTTAAAGCTGTTTTCAGGTTTGCCGATCAGCCACGGTGTAAATTTCCCGTCCTGTCTCGCCACCTGAATTCCGAGCGGGTTGCCAGTTACGGTCCGCAGCTGGTGGGCTCCGTCAACGTACAGGTCGGTTGTTTTGCCGTCATTGACAGCAGCGACATGAATCCATTGGCCGAGCGCATTTTCACCGGACCATGCAGTCGAATAGGAATCGCCCTTCCCGTTGTCGTATGTCTCCCACTGAAATTCCTTCAGGTTGGACACGGCCAGCCGCGCCACATCATCTGTCGGCCATTGACCGGTATTATATGGCGTCCCGTCATTGCCCTTCGGGCGATTCATAATATTCATCCACCCGTTTTTCTCTTGTGTAAAATCATCATTGATTTTCACAAAGGCTTCGATCGTGTAGCCGTTCGGGAATGTCTCCCCATTCAGCGGCGCAAAGTCTTCCGTTCTGAAATAGGTCGATTCCGTTGCCTCGACCCGCGAATGATGCATCTCTATGCTGCCCTTGCTTAAAGAAAGAGGGGAAGTATCGTCCGACCAGCGGGCGTAAATATCGGGATTGTCCTCATCATTGCCGTCTGTGTCCACACGCACCAGATCGTTGCCATGCCCGGATTGATCGGCAACTTTGTCACCGCCATCCTCCGGCTCTGCAAACTGCCAATGCGCAATAACTCCCTCAACATCTAACGGAGTTTTCTTAGGAAAACGCTCCTTCAAATTCATGGGGACAACAAAGCGGTTTTTCTCGTCCGTCATTTCTTCCAGATCGAACTGGGTCCGTTCGCTGACAGGCACATGATGGATCACCCACGGAGAGAATGTTTTCGTGTAGATAGCATTATTCGTGAAGTCCAGCCGCATCTGGCGCATGAAGCCGTCGCCGCCGTTGTAATAGCCTTGATAATCGGAAACGATCATCAGCACATCATTGCCTTTATCATTTTTCTTGACCATATTGGCGGCACCATGGAAATGGCCGTTCAGTGTCAGGAAAATTTGATCATTCTTCGTGATCAGCTTGTCCCAGAGGCGATTACCGTACTCGGTCATGATCGCTGTTTTGAAATCGTCGCCGATATTGATCAGCTCATGGGTTGTCAGGATGACCGGATTGTCCGGATGCTCGTCAATCACGCTTTGCGCCCAGTTCAGCGTAGCGTCCGATACGCGCCAGTCCAGGGCCAATACGGTAAACGTACGTCCGGCCGCCTCGAAGGTAGAGTACGATGAAAAACCGGTCGGATCCGTTCCCCCGAAGCCCGGGTTATTTGCCAACCGGTCAGCCGGAGACAAGTACTTCAGAAAATTTTCGTCGGAGCGGTTATCATCATACTGTGATTCATTGATATCGTGGTTCCCCGGTAAATAACTGTGGGGAAGCTTGGCGTCAGTTAGCTTGTCCATCGCCGTCACGGCATTTTGCCATTCGTAGTCCTCGTCTCTGCGGTCCACAATGTCGCCAAGATGCATCGTGAAGTCGATGCTCTCTTGTTCACTGTTATCGGCAACCCATTGAGTTTGCGCCGCAAAAACCTCAGGGCTGTAACGGGAATACATTTGCGTATCCGGAATAACGGCCAGCGTAACCGTATCTCCTCCGCCTACCGGCATTGCAGAACCGCCGTCAAGCACCTTTACACTGACCTTATAAGACACCTCTTCATAAACAAGGGTAATGGTAGCGGTTCCGGTGTTCACGCTTCTCGCCAGGCCGGAACCATCCACAGTGACAACAGACGTGTCGGAAGTGGAAATTTCCGTCTGTCCCGTTATATCCTTTTTTGTTCCGTCGCTTCTATTCTGTGTTAGCTTCAATTGCTGTGTCTGATCCGGACCCGTGAACGTAATTGCTGTCTTATCCAGCGTTATCGTTTCTTTGCCGGGTTCAGCAATAAATTCAATTGCGCTGGGTCTTACCAGACCCCAGTCATAATACGTATCAAGATCGGCCGTAATTCTCACCTTTTGCCGCAGATTTTCCGGGTGCGAATTTAATCCGAAGGCGCTGCGGTACGGCTCCGGCAATTCAGAGGGCAGAAGCTTGCCCGGGTCGCGCTCAACCGGACTGTCTGCAATAACAAAATTGCCATCATCGTTAAACGGTCTTTCCAGGTCATAAGCGTTGACCGCTGTAATGTGGCCAACAATATAGCCTTCCACGGTTACCGAATTGCGGGGGCCGTCGCTTTTAGCCGCAATTGCTTCGGCGACAGTAAGCGCATCGGCTGCTGAAGCCTGATAGGGAATGCCTGACATAAGAAGCGCTGCAATTAATAAAATCGAAACTATTGCTTTCCATCGCATTTTAATGTTTGCAAGTTTTTGTTCCAACAGCAATTCACTCCCTCTTCTCTTCAAATAATCCGTCTCTCCCGTGTTAGAGCTCTCTCCTTTTCTTTAATTTCTATATCAGGTTGACAAAATCACCATCATACTAACAACCGGCCATAAAGCCCGTCAATCCAATATGAAGATATTTAATGATGCGTTTACAAGAAAAACATTTTCATCGATTTCAGTCCAAAATATCGGTATTTATTTTTAAAAATACAGATAACAAAATTTTACCTTGTTCTAATCTTAGGAAAATAATGGTCCCAGAAAATAGCGATCAGTGATCTAAAGCAAAAAATGACGCATTTCGACAAATCATGATCGCAAATTGAAGATTGGATAGCGGGGAGCTTATTTCGATGAAACTGCAGAACCGCGCCTCCGTAACGACGGCAGCCGCGGTGTTCAGATTTGAGAATGTGAGAAGGGGGATACAGCTATAGAAACCTTTCCCTTACCTCCGGTGAAGGAATCTGACATTGGGCACCGTCGCCGTCATCCTTGCCGAACCAGCGGTATCGGTTGCGGGCGATGTAGTTATATATAGCATCCCTTATGGGACGGGGAATGACGATAAACAGATAAGCAAAGGGATACGGAAAGCGTAAATGCCTGGCAATCCGAAGCACTGCCGCAGATTTGGTGTAATATCTTCCATCTTCAATCAACACAACTGTATCAATACGGTCTGGCGGCAGATTTCCCGCCTTCAGCAGCCTTTTTCCTTCCTCAGACTGAAGTGAACCAAAATGGTGCCTGCCCTTCGGGTCACGCTTGAGGATGAATTTGACGGCTCCCTGACAAAAATGGCATACACCGTCCACCAGGACTATGGGATGCCCCTTGTGCTTTTCATTGAGCATGGCGACAACAACTTCTCTTTCCGTCAACAGAAGCACCTCCTCTAACATAGATACCCTTATTCAGGCATCTTTGTTCCGTTATGCACACAAAAAAGCGCCGGAATTTTACGAATCCGCCGCTTATCCATGTCGCTCCGAGTGCAGAACCCCGCTTACTCGGTCGCTGCCTTCTCCAGCCAATTATTTTCCTGCAGCTGCTGCTCCAGGTCACTTGTATACTGTTCAATACACTTGCAAATATAATCCTTACGGCACACAGGGCAAGGAGTTTTTTGCAGGCGGCTGATGCTCGTCATTGTCCATTCCGGATACCGTTGATAGAATACACGGCACTCCGTGCCGTCAGCCAAATACATCGTAAATTCGTATAATCCTTCTTTTTCATTGCTGCTGGCTTTTTTAATGTTCACAATATTCGGTCTGTAAGAAGACATAACATCACCTGTATTTTCAAATTTGTTCATACCTTGTCGAATCCAGCCGAATTTCGGTTCTGAATCACCTAAGTATATTAAAGAATTTTCAGTTTCATGTCAAATGGACTGCATTGTTACACACTGATCAGCCACCGCTTGTTAAATTATGTATAATAAACGAAAAGCTGCCGGAGAGACCGGCAGCCAGTATGGGAACATACAATTCCCGGTGCATACTTGTTGCTTCCAGACGATTAGCCGTATATTCATCAAGAAATTACTTTTAACTGCACATCGATATTGCCGCGTGTGGCTTTGGAATAAGGGCAAAATTCATGTGCCTGCTTGGCCAGTTCCTCGGCCTGGGAACGGTCGATTCCCGGCATTTTCACATCCAGCCGCACCGCCAGCTTGAAGCCATCGTCCTGCACGTCCTTCCCGATGGAGACATGGCTAGTCACTTCAACATCCTGCAGCTTGACTCCCGCTTTACGGGCCACGTTGGCGAGTGCGCTTTCGTAGCAGGCGCCGTAGCCTGCCGCAAATAACTGTTCAGGATTGGTGCCGCTGCCTCCTGAGCCTCCGAGCTCTTTGGGCATACTTAAATCATGCTTCAGCACCCCGTCGGAAGAAGCGACCGATCCCGTTCTTCCTCCATGCACAGTTGCTGTTGCCGTATATAATGCTTCCATCTTCATCTCTCCTTTTCCCCTATTATTTTTAACCTCTCCTTCTATCCTTAAACCTTGTATTAA
This sequence comes from Paenibacillus jiangxiensis, assembly GCF_046098255.1. NCBI lineage: Bacteria > Bacillati > Bacillota > Bacilli > Caryophanales > Paenibacillaceae > Paenibacillus > Paenibacillus jiangxiensis. The sequence continues at coordinate 53,957 of NZ_JBJURI010000002.1, read as the reverse complement.
AATTGAAACTCGAAAACAAATGCCATATACCTGCCCAAACAAAAAAAGCCCTGTAATTATACAGGACTCTTCTTCGTAAATGCGGTAGAGAGGACTCGAACCTCCACGGGCATACGCCCACTACCCCCTCAAGATAGCGTGTCTGCCATTCCACCACTACCGCTCATTTAAGGCAACAGATTTATTATACTCTCTGTAGCCTCAATTGTAAAGGCAAAATCAACAAAAAACAAAATTATCAATTTCGCGTCATTTTATATTACATAAACAATTTTAATCAAGTGAAATTTCAGTAAATCAATTGACAATCCACAGTGATAAATGTAAAAATGTATTACATAAACGGAGTTATTAGCCCGAATAAAAGAATCAATGTCAATAAAAATAACACATAAATCTTGTTGAGTAATGTTTTAAGGAGGCGGACCATAATGAGCAAGAGCAGTCGAATGCTCCATTATGCGTATGTACTGGATCCCAGTTTACCCGTCGGCAGCTTCCCTTTTGTTTCCGAATTAAAACACCACATCGCCGAGGGAAGCATAACAGCACTGGAAGATGTCGAAGCATACATGAAATGTTACATGCACAGCCAACTGGTCAGCACAGACGGAATGGCTATAAAGGGCATTTATGCCGCCTCCAGGCAATACGACGGCTGGCGGATTGCGCTGATCGATAAAATACTTCACGCTCAGCGCACGCCCCATGATCAGTTAAGCAATGCCCGCATATCAGGCCAGCGATTGCTCAAGCTCAGCAAAGCACTGTATCCATGGATCGACTTCAAGTATCTGGAGAACATACTGCAGCGGTACAATGCTGTAGGCACACTGCCTACAATGCATGCCTGGATCAATTTCCAATTAGGTGTGGAAATGGAGCAGGCGGTCAACGGTTATTTAAACGCAGCCGTTAACGCCTGTGTCGAAGAAGCCGCCAAACAGCTGAACGAAACGAATACCTCCAAAAACCAGGTGCTCGAAAGAATCATGAAGGATATGCTGCCTACACATCCGTGATCCCCAAATTTATATATACCCCTCATACAAAAAAACACTCCTCTCGCTGTGTTCCCCTGCGATGGAGTGTTTTTTCGTGCCCTTGTAGCAAATTCAGGATTCAGAATTGTCCTTTTGATGCCGGTATGACACAAACTCAATGTATTCCTTAATAAACCACTGCTCGTCCTTCGACAGCTCCCTGCTTTTGCTGTAGATATACGCAGGTAAGGATTCCGAAGCCTCTTCCGGTGTGCCTTTCCCCAAGACGAGCCAATCAAGACTGACATCAAAAAAAGCGGCGATTTCAATCAATTTGCTGGTTCCCGGTTTGGATTTCCCCCTTTTCCAGTCTCCCAGATTCCCCGTGCTAATAGCTAGCTGCTTGCAAAAAGCTTTTTTCGTCATTCCCTTGCGCTGGATCAGCATCTCAATGCGTTCATAAATGGATTGCATATGCACCCGCCTTCCTAAAAAAACTTCAAGCAAGACGACGTACGTAAGTGATTATAGATTGTAAAATGACGTAAATAAGTATATAATGGATTCAGATGATTTATTATAGCATGTTTCACCATGAATTACACCATAGGTAGCTAGAATTGGAAAATCGGTTAGGGGTGAAACTTCTTGAATAAAAAAAAGCCGATCACTCCATTCGGGTGGGCAATTAAACAGAGACTTACCGAGCTGCAATTGGATCAGAAAAGCTTTTGCGAGCTGCACGGAATCCCTCCGTCACGCCTGTCCAATCTGATTCACGGCACACGGAAAGCCGCCCGCTACAGACAGCTGGTTGCCAAACTCCTTGATATACATCTGAATGAAGAAAAATAATATGCAACCAATAAGCTGCTCAAAAATGCGTGCATCAGCAAGGGAGTGAAATCATTGTCCAAAACAAGATCCATCCATCTGATCGAAGCAGCCAATTCACTGCCCGCCCAAATCGTTGTAATCGATCGCAACGGCACCATTCACGCGGTTAACCAAGCCTGGGAGCAGGCCGGCATCGATAAAGGCACTCCTGCCGGCTATACCTGGCCCGGGACCTCCTACTTCGATATTTTGCCGTGGTTCTGCAGTGACGACAGCCTGGAAGCCGTTCAGACCCTGTATAAGGGGCTGATTAGTGTGCTCAAGGGAGATATCCCTCAATACAGCTGCGAATTCCATTGCAGGCATTCAACCGGGGAGCAGTGGTTTTTATTGCAGGCCGCTCCGGTTATGCAGCCGGAAAATAAGGAAATCGAGGGGATTGTCATTTCCAATACGGATATCACCCGCTTCAAACCGCAGGAAACAAGGCTCGTTCAAGCGATGAACCAGATCAGGACCATTCACGGCATGCTGCCGATCTGTGCCGTATGCAAGGATATCAGGAACAAAGAGAATGAATGGCAGTCAGTCGAGTCCTATCTGGAGAAACACACTCATGCCGAGTTTACACATGATATCTGCCCTGAATGCATTCGCAAGCTGTATCCCGAGTATTCAGCCAAACTGGATCTGAATCACGACAATTGACAGCAGTTCAAAAAGGCTTGCCGGCGATTATCTGCGGCAGGCCTTTTTGAATATCAGTCTGTTTCTTTTTTCTTCTTTTTCCGGTAAGCAGTAAATTCGATATAGTCGCGTATGAATACCTTTTCCTGCTCTGTAAGTTGATCAATTTGGCAATTCAATTGCCCCAAATCGTCAAAAAAATAAGACTCTTGCTTTTCGTTTACCATTTCACGCTTCGGAGTACGGCCCATCATGAGCCAGTCCAAGCTTATGTCGAAAAAGGTGGCAATTTCAATCAGCTTGTTGGTGCCAGGGGTTGTTTTGCCCCTTTTCCAGTCACCGAAATTGCCGGTACTGATCCCCAGCTGCTGGCAAAATGCCTTTTTCGTCATTCCCTTTTCAGCGATAAGCGCCTCAATCCGTTGATAAATCGATTGCATATGATTCCACCCTTCCATCCTAACTTTGCTTAAGATGCTGTTTAAAACCGGATATGTATACTCATAATATTATAACATACGACAAGGCAAGACCGTCCATATTCAATAATGAACGGTCTTTTTTCAACCTATTTTACTTCATCCACATGATCCAGCTTGAGCAGAATCGTTTTCAGTTCATTCAGACAACTGCACATTTGTACCAGATCCTTCTCCGGCAGTCCGGACAGCCTTTCTCTAATATCGAGCATCAATCGCTCACCTATTTCTCGAACCAGTTCATCCCCCTGCCGGGTTATTTCGACCTCCACCACCCGCCTGTCCGTCTCGCTTGGCTTCCTGGAAACCAACTCATACTTTACCAGCTTATCGAGCAACGGGGTCATATTGGGCCGCGAAATATTTAGCTGTTTGGAAAGCTCCGACACTGTCGAATGACGCATTTCGTGCATAAGAAACAACACATGGTAGTTACTATTCGATAGCGGAAGCGATGAGTTGGGAACCGGAGCCCCTTTCATCAACTTTTTTCTTATTAAAGGAAAAAGTCCCAACAGTCCTTCTGATATATCCTCCAGAAGATGGGATTTCATACCATTCACCATCATTTCTTAAAATTTCTTCCATATCCAATGAATCTTATTGTCCATATTATAACATCCGCTTGTCTGATTATACTCTTTGTTTCGATTTTTTGTAAACGGAATTTAACTCCTCTGAATTTTACACAAAATTTGTAAAGCAAAAAAATTCATCTCTATTACATTAGACTTAAAACAATTGAAAAAGTCGCTAAAATGAAAAAAATCCGATACAATCGCAAACGATTGCACCGGATTCCTTGCGTTGTTATGCGGTAGAGAGGACTCGAACCTCCACGGGCGTACGCCCACTACCCCCTCAAGATAGCGTGTCTGCCATTCCACCACTACCGCACATTAATGACCCGTAGGGGATACTCGCGCTGCACTCGAGACTGCGATGTATTCCTGACGAAGCTTATGCTCCGACGAACCCAGTGGGTTCTCATCCCTGGAGCTTTAAAGAAAGCTATGACCCGTAGGGGATTCGAACCCCTGTTACCTCCGTGAAAGGGAGGTGTCTTAACCCCTTGACCAACGGGCCATATTAGTTTGCCGTTATCGTGACGACAAGATAGAGTATATCAAATAGAATCCGGAGTGACAAGCATTATTTTAATTTTTTTTAGAATTAAATAGTTTCATGCAATTGCAAGTCAGAATGCATTGTAATTTCACTTATAATCACTTAAAATGAATTAAAATCACTTATATAAATTAAGCATTCATCTGTCAGGAGGTATCGAATGTACCAAGAAGAACGGATGCAGCTCATTTTGGATCATCTTCAGGCCAAGAAGCGGATTTCCATTGAAGAGATTTGCTCTCTGTTCGATGTTTCCCGTGATACCGCACGCAGGGATCTCGTCAAGCTGGACGAACAGGGGTCCATTATCCGCACCCGCGGCGGCGCCCTCCTGCCGAATCCGCTGCAGGACAAGATCGGAAACTACAAAGAACGGCTCATGAAGGTGTCTGAAGAGAAAAAGTTCATCGGCCGCGTGGCGGCACATTATATTCGTGATGGAGAGCACGTCATCCTCGACTCCTCCACTACGGTGCATGCATGCGCCGAATTCATTGATCAGCAAAGCTGCTTTATTATCACCAACTCCATTAACCAGGCGGATGTCTTATCAGACAAAAAAGGGGTATCGATCCACCTGCTTGGCGGTCAATTGGAAAAGGAGCACAGATATGTGTACGGATCAGCCGTCATTTCCACACTGTCCAACTATTTTGTTGATAAAGCATTTATCGGCGTGGGCGGCGTATCTGCGAGCGGCTTTACCTCCGTTCACGATGAGGAAGGTCTGCTGAAGCATCAAATGATGAAGCAGGCGCGCCAGGTGTTTGTGCTGGCCGACCATTCAAAGTTCGGCAAGGACTGTCCATTCCGTTTTGCCGAGCTCTCTGAAGTCGATTTCATCGTGACCGACCGCCTGCCTGAACCTGACATGCTGGAAATGCTGCAGCGACATGGAATAGAGGTCCTTATTCCTGATTTTAAAGACGAAGAGGAGCTGGAAGTATGAAATTAATTGCCGTGGATTTAGACGGAACCCTGTTGAATGCGGACAGCCGCATCAGTGAAGTGAATGCCTCGGCCGTCCGCAAGGCGCAGGAAAGCGGAATTACGGTGGCGATCGCCACCGGCCGTGCGGTATATGATGTACAGGAAAAGCTGAAGGAAGCCGGACTGAACACTCCTATTATCTCCGCGAACGGCGCAGCCGTTCACGACGATCAGAAGCGTCTCCTCGCCTCCTATCCGATGGACCGCAGTCAGGCTTTCTCCGTCCTGGCTTGGCTTGAGGAAAACGAATTTTATTACGAGGTCATGACCGACCAGGCCATCTATTCACCGCAGAAAGGGCATCAAATTTTAACGATTGAAATGGACCGGATACTAAGCGCCAATCCTGATCTCACCTTGAGGGAGCTTATTTATGCTACTGAAAAGCAATACACGCAGGCCGGTATTATACGGATCGCTTCTTATGAGCACATTCCGCAAGAGGCTGTAATCCATAACATTCTCGCGTTCTCTTTGGATGACCACAAACTTGAAAAAGGACGCAGCCGCTTCCGCAACGATTCCTCATTGACCATGGTCGTGTCCTCGGACCATAACTTTGAAGTGGAGGATACCCGGGCATCCAAAGGCAACGCCCTCTCCTATCTGGCCAGCCATTTGGGCATTCCCATGGAAGAGACGGTCGCCATAGGTGACAGCTACAATGATATTTCCATGCTGACATCCGCTGGCAAGGGCATTGCCATGGGCAATGCGCATAACGAGATTAAAGCCCTCTGTGAGGAAGTGACTCTGACCAACATAGAGAACGGAGTTGCCTATGCCATTGAACGCCTGCTGAAAGAGGCCTGCCCTTCCCCGTCGAATTCCTAATCTGTGAGGAAGCACCTAAATAGGTCAACCAGGAACTTCTGGTTGACCTATTTTGTAGGTGCTTTAAGATGATGCGTAGGCCAATACAGGGGCAGCATACACGAAGCTATGAGGTAAGTAGGGTGATGCACACAGCAGCGGAGAGAACGAAGCAATTCCGGAAAAGCGGCAGCGTTCGCCTTTGACCCCGAATTTCTTCCTCATAAAAATATTTCATTGAAATTCGGGGTCAACAGCGATGGGAGGAATGCTTCGTTCTCGGAGCGTCTCACAACAACCGAAAGGAGCGCCCTGGTCAGCCTCCATCACGAACGGGAACCCCAAAGTTGGGTGTTCCGTCCTCTTTCCAATGAAAGACCTGCGCCCGGGTATGACGGTTCGGATCGTACAGCGGGTCCCCGCTAATTTCTTTATAATTCCGCGCATGATAGATGAGCACATCCTCCCCCTCTTCATTTACGGTAAAGCTATTATGCCCCGGTCCGTACTGCCCTGTCTCTTCGCTCGTCCGGAAGACCGGCTCAGGCTCCTTGACCCAGGAGGCGGCATCCAGCAAATCGGCATGTTCATCCGCCCACAGCAAACCCATGCAGTAGTTGAAGTCGGTGGCGCTGGCCGAAAATGTAATGAAAATACGCCCGTTCCGCTTCAGCACAGCCGGCCCTTCATTCACGCTGAAGCCAATCACCTCCCAGTCATGCTCAGGCGTGGCAATCATCGTCTGCGGTCCGGTCAAAGTCCAGGCGTTGCTCATTTCTGATATGTATAGATTCGAATTGCCCGGAATGTCCGGGTCCTTCTGCGCCCACACATAATACCTGACCCCCCGACGCTCGAAGGTTGTGGCATCCAGGGCGAAGGATTCCCAGGCCGTCTTGACCTGCCCCTTCTCGGTCCACTCTCCCTCCAGCGGATTCGCGGATTCATTTTCCAGCACATACATCCGGTGATCGAATAAGCCATCCTTGGTTTCCGCCGTGCGGGCAGCGGCGAAATAGATATACCACCTCCCGTCGATAAAATGGATTTCCGGAGCCCAAATATTCGCGCTGAGCGGTCCTGTATCATATTTGCGCCAGGCCACAACCGGTTCGGCCACACTTAAACCTTCAATGGTGTCGGCACGCCGCACCTCAATCCTGTCGTACTCCGGCACGGAGGCCGTGAAATAGTAATATCCGTCCGTATGTTTGTACACCCACGGGTCCGCGCGCTCCTCTATCAGCGGATTGCGATACTTTTTGACCGTTTTCATATTCATAACCCCTTCCTAAAAAATATCCGCCCACTAACCTTTCACAGCTCCAGCTGTCATCCCGTCGATAAAGTATTTCTGGAAAGCCACGAATAATATAAAAATCGGAATGATGGAGAAAAACGAGCCCACGATTAGCAGATCATAGTTGTTCCCGTATGGGGTCAGCAGCGTTTTCAACCCGATCGGCAGCGTGTATTTGCTTTCATCGCTCAGAACCATGAACGGCCACAGAAAGTTGTTCCAGCTGTTCATCCCGTTCAGAATGGCCATGGCCGCAAACGACGGCTTCATAATCGGCAGAATAAGACGGATATAAATGCCGTACTCGCTGGCTCCATCGACCCGGCCCGCAGCGATAATTTCCTTGGGCACTCCGCTCAGGTACTGCCGGAAGAAGAAAATAGTGGCCGCGCTCGCGATGCCCGGCAGAACAATGGCCGAATAGGTGTTCATCATGCCCAGATTGTTGATTAGCGTGTACAAGGGCAGCAGCAATATTTCAAACGGCACCATCATAATGAGCAGCACACAGATAAAGAGAAAATTTTTCCCCTTAAACTCATAAGCCGAGAAGCCGTAGGCCACCGTCGCGCTGACCAGCAGCGTCAGGACAACCTGCACAATCGTAAGCACAAGCGAATTAAAAAACCAGCTGAAATAAGCGTGATTGCCGGTAAACAGATAAATATAGTTGTCAAAGTTCATGACAGACAGGTCGAACCTTAAATTCAGTCCGTAGCGGATCAGCTCCTGGCCCGGCTTAAAGGAGGAAATGGCGATCGCATAAAACGGAAGCAAAATAAGGATACAGAGGGCCGTGAAAAAGACAAACAGAGCAATCTTCGCAAAAAGCCCCTTTCCCGTATTAAGCCCGCGCTCCCGGACAGCAGGATATGCATTTGGGGCAAGCTCCTTTTTCATTACCGATCCTCCTTTTTAAACAGGCCGGAAAACGCCAGCTGCGTCAAATTAATCAGCATCGTAATCGCCAGCAGCACAATCCCAACCGCCGCTGCGTAACCCAGATTGTTCTTCTCAATGCCCTGGCGGTACAGATAGCCGACGATGGTAAGACCGATATTCTTCGGCGAGTTGTTGCCGTTCCACAGCATCATGCTCTCAATGAACATGGCTAGCCCCGCATAAATACTGATCGTCACCACATAGATGGTCGTTGGCTTCAGCAAGGGCATCGTTATCATTCTGAATTTCTGAAAGGCGGAGGCTCCGTCGATCGAAGCAGCTTCATAATATTCATCAGGGATGTTTTTAAGACCTGACAGGAAATACAGCATGTTCACACCGGTCCATCTCCAGGCAGCCAGTGAGAGCAGCGCGATAAAACCGGTGACCTGGCCCTTCAAAAACTTGACGGGATCTATGCCAAACCAGCCCAAAATGCTGTTGATGAGCGAGCCTTCCATTTCCCCGAACATGAGACGAAAAATCGTCCCTGCCACCACCACGGAAGTCAGTGCCGGAAAGAAGAAGGAGGATTTAAAAAATTCTCTTCCCCACATAAATTTATTGTTGATCAGCACCGCGAACAGCATCGGGAAAGGAATCAGAATCACCAAAGTGAGCACCATGTAAACAGCACTGTTAATGACAGCCTTCAAGAAGATGCCGTCCCCCATCAGCTTGGTATAATTGTCCAGCCCCACCCAGCTTGCTTCCTGGCCGAGCGATATTTTTTGAAAGCTCATTTCAAAGGAGCTGAGCAGCGGATATACCCAGAAAACAGCGAAAACAATGACAAACGGCAGCACAAAGACGTAAGGAGCAACCTTTTGCGAATATAGGAAATTTTTAATCACATCTTCCACTCCTTTCTTTAAAATCGAGCTGCTCTATGCAGAGCAGCCCGCTTCTATCTCTCCGATTATTGCAATTCCTGTTCGATCTGCGCCTGTGCATCATTCAGCGCTTCCGTAATGTCCCTTCCGTCCTCAAAAATTTCGTTTAACGTTACCGTACAGAGCACATTACTGATAGTAGGACTTACAGAAGTAGATTTGATCAGTTGGATCTCATCCTTGATTTCATTTAGTACATCAAACGGATTGTTGACGAAATACTTCACAAACTCGTTGTCAGGATTATGGGTAACCTCCTTCATATTCCAGATGTCCATGTTAATCGGATCAAACCCGAGCGTATTCCAGATTTCAATATTCGCTTCCTTCGACAGTTTTGCGAATGCTACGAACTCCTTGGCTAACTGCACGTCCTTGGCCGTTTTGGTAACTACTGTGCCGGTTCCGCCTCCTCCCAGTGATCTGGGCATGCCCTCTTCCATGACGGGAAGTGGAGCCAGAGCAATTTTCCCTGCCAAATCCGGCATATAGTTCGTATAACGCGACATCATCCACAGCGGCATGAAAGCGGAGGCATAATTTCCGGAGTTAAACTCCCCATACGCTTCCTCCGTATCCGGCTGTCCGCCAGCAATCGTCGCAATGACATTGTTATCCTGCAAATCTTTTAAAACGGTAAGCCCCTTGATCATTTCCGGAGAATTCACCACAGGCTTGCCGTTGTCATCCGTAAAATCCGCCCCCTGCTGGGCCAGCATCATGGCGGACTGCCAAGTCGCGCTGGTGTCGGCTGTAGCCATATACTTGCCGGTCTTTTCATAAACCTGGATGCCAGCTTTCTTGAAATCGTCCCAGGTTTTGATTGTCGTGTAATCCACACCGGCTTCCTTGAGAACTTCCGTGTTATAGAAAGCCACTGTCGCACCTACGTGAGTCGAAGCTCCGTAAGTTACGCCATCCTTGCTGTACAGATCAATCTGTGACTTAACGATCGTATCCCGGTACGGATCAATGACATCGTTAAGCGACTCCAATTGGGGAGTTCCTTCCAGAAAATCAGGGAATTTGCCAATCTCAATATCGGCAATGTCAGGAGCACCGGTACCCGTTTGCAGGGCAATGGACAGCTTGTTATGCATGTCATCATACGGCATGACCGTTACGTTCAGCTTGATTTGACGGTCCGGGTTGGCTTCGTTCCACTTTGTCAGCATTTTTTCAAAATGCTTTCCATGCAGTTCAACAAAGGTCCAGAAAGAAAGTTCGGTTGCATTTTCGCCTGCACCGCCATCGAGCACTTCTGTTTCCCCTCCTGCGCCCTTATTGCTGGCGGATCCGCCACCACAGCCCCAAAGGAATAAAACCATCGAAATTACCGTGAGCATCAAAAACCATTTTTTCTTCATGATTGACCCTCCCTATGTAAAAACTCAATTGATTGTATCCGCTTACAGGAATAAAATAGCATAGAACTGAATCTGTTGTAAATATAAAAATATAAAATGGTTTATAAAAATATAAAATTATTATACTATTAACGTTGAAACCGTAAAAATAAGTCCCAAATAAACCGCTTTGTCGTGCTTTAGTTTTAAATTTATTTAAATGAAACATCCTTTTTTCGATTTTCACACCTATTTTTCCATCACTTTTCACAAAAACGGTATTGATTATTTGCTTTTCAGATGTTTAAGTTTATACTTATCTAAAATAAAAGTTTCGTGGGAGAGGGTACTGTACAATGATCTATATTAAGGACCTGATGAGCGGTATTGATATTTTCAAGGCGCTCAGTTCGGAAATTCGACTGCAGATTCTGGAACTGCTAGCCAGCAACCAAGAGCTGAATTTAAATGAAATCGCAAGAAGGCTCAACCTCAGCAACGGAGCCATTACGATGCATATCAAAAAATTGGAGGACAGCGGCCTTATTGAAATTAATACCTCCGTCGGCAAACACGGCATTCAAAAGGTCTGTTATTTAAACAAGGATAAGCTTATGGTCGATCTGCGCAGCAAGGACACCGACAATTTATATGAGGTGGAGATTCAGGTTGGCCATTACAGCAACTATCAAGCTTTTCCGACCTGCGGACTTGCAACCAAGGACAGTATTATCGGGGATTTTGACGACCCCCGTTATTTCGCTGATCCGGAGCGCATCAACTCAGGCATCATTTGGATGAGCGAGGGCTTTCTGGAGTACCGTATTCCCAACTATCTGAAGCCGTACCAGACCTTCCGTGAAATCCAGTTTTCTCTGGAGTTGGGCAGCGAGGCCCCCGGTTATTCCGATAATTATCCTTCAGACCTTTACTTTTATATTAATGGTAAGGAGATCGGTTATTGGACCAGTCCCGGGGATTTTGGGGATATGCGCGGCACCTTCAATCCGGATTGGTGGCCCCCACACCTGAATCAATACGGGATGCTGAAGCTGATCCGCATCAACAAGGATGGCAGCTTCATTGATGGCTGCCGAATTTCGGACGTGACTTTGCAGGACATCGGGCTGGATTATAAAAGTGAGCTTACCTTCCGGATTGCCGTTACCGACAAATCGGTGAATAAACGCGGAATGACGATTTACGGAAAAAATTTCGGCAACTATAATCAGGATTTATTGGCTCGTGTGCTGTACGATGAGCATGAGGCCGCGGAGATCCGAAGCACCCCCTTAACGGTGAACGCGGATTGATGCGGATAACAAAAAACCGTTCATTGGCGGAAGCCAATGAACGGTTTTTTTTCTAAATCAATACGGAGAGAGAGGGATACTCTCGCTTCGCTCGAGACTGCGATGCAATCCTAACGAAGCTTATGCTTCGACGAACCCAATTGGGTTCAAAGCCCTTGCGAAGATGTATTTCTAAACGGAGAGAGAGGGATTCGAACCCTCGCACCACTTACGCAGTCTAACCCCTTAGCAGAGGGTCCCCTTGAGCCACTTGGGTATCTCTCCATGCTGGCTCCCCGAACAGGACTCGAACCTGTGACAACTCGATTAACAGTCGAGTGCTCTACCGACTGAGCTATCAGGGAACGTTTTCATTTTTGTTATATCGTATAATTTATCATGATTGAGTTATAGCGTCAAGGCGGAGAAGCTGCAGTTGGCCCGAGCATTTGCCGCAGCGGTAACGTGAAGGATCCATTTTGCGTTTACGCAGGTATTCCTGGCCGCAGGAACGGCATAACAGCTTGTAGCGGAAAGGTGATTTCTTTGCTTTCTCCCTTCCCGGCAGCGCGCGGCAGTGTCTGCTCCCTCCTACCTTGGCAAGCAGCCGCTTGAAGTCCTCATCCCGGTGCTTATACCCTCGGCCGCCTAAATGAAGGTGATAATGGCACAGCTCATGCTTGATAATGCTCTCCACCTCGGCATGTCCGTAGGCAGTAAGCTGATGAGGATTAATCTCGATATCGTGGCTCTTCAGAAAATACCTGCCTCCCGTCGCGGTCAAACGGGAATTAAATACGGCCCGATGACGGAAAGGAATACCGAAATAATCAATGGATATACGTTCTACCCAGCTCTGAAGCTCTTCGTTGCTCATGGGCTGCATAACTTCCGGCCCACTCCTTTCCTTGTCATGTCCTCTCTGTCTTTTACTATGTTGAATCATAACCCTTCCCCACACGGTTCTGTCAAGCATGTCTTTCTGGAACATATCAAGGCAGTTGCCCATATGCTAACCATACATACGATCGAGTGGGAGGGGATTACGTTGCCTCAATGGCTCAGAAATCAGTTAATGCGTGCCTTCAACAAAAGAGACCGCAGTCAGATTCGCTTGTTGAACGACTGCTGGTTCTTCTACGTTAAAAATCCCGGTAAATCGCTGGAATCACGGAACGGCACAAAAATACAATAAGCCGGCGTTCCTAATGGACACACCGGCGATATGATTTATTTGTATTTCAGGATATCAGGCATGTGCCTGTTCTTCGGCCGGCTCTTTCATGGTAAGACCGACTCTGCCTTTTTTCAAGTCTACGTTCAGCACCCAGACCGTAACGTTATCACCCACGGATACGACATCCATCGGATGCTTCACAAATCCGTGCTTCAGCTGTGAAATATGCACAAGGCCGTCGCTCTTGATGCCGATATCGACGAATGCGCCGAAATCAATCACATTCCGCACCGTTCCCTGCATCTTCATGCCTGGAGTCAGGTCTTCGATCTTCAATACATCCTTGCGGAATACCGGCAGCGGCAGTTCATCCCGCGGATCTCTGCCCGGACGCTGCAGGCTGTCCAGAATGTCGCGCATCGTAGGCACACCGACACCCAACTTCTCCGCCAGCCGCTCCGGTTCCTGTGCAGCCAGCAGGTCAGCAACACGCTTGGAGCCGAGCTCCTGCTTATCGATATTCAGCTCCTGGATCAGGCGGTTCACCACTTCGTAGGATTCAGGGTGAATCGGGGTACGGTCAAGCGGATTGTCCCCGCCCGTAATGCGCATGAAGCCGACACACTGCTCATAGGTTTTGGCTCCAAGGCGGGGCACCTTCTGTAATTGGCGGCGGTTGGCGAACTTTCCGTTCTCCTCGCGGAATTTTACGATATTTTTGGCAATAGTCGCGTTGATACCTGCCACATAGGACAGCAGTGATGGCGAAGCCGTATTCACATCAACCCCGACATGGTTAACAGCTGATTCAACGACAGCCTTCAGGCTTTCTTCCAGATGCTTTTGGGAAACGTCATGCTGGTATTGACCGACCCCGATCGCTTTTGGTTCGATTTTGACAAGCTCGGCCAATGGGTCCTGCACACGGCGGGCAATGGAAGCCGCACTCCGTTCCGCCACATCCAGATCCGGGAACTCGTCCTGCGCCAGCTTCGACGCCGAATACACGCTGGCACCCGCTTCATTTACGATCAGGTAAGAAAGCTTGTCGTTCCTTAGCTCGGCGATCAAATCGGCGACGAATTGCTCCGTTTCCCGGGAAGCGGTGCCGTTGCCGATCACAATCAGCTCAACATCGTACTTGTCAATCAGTTCCTTGAACTTCTCGGCGGCTTCCTTCTTCTTGTTATTGGGTGGAGTCGGATACGTAACGGCCACCTCAAGCAGCTTGCCGGTATCGTCAACCGCGGCCAGCTTGCAGCCGGTACGGTAAGCAGGGTCCACACCGAGAACCCGCTGTCCCTTGATCGGGGCCTGCAGCAGCAGGCTGCGCAGATTGCCGGAGAAAATGGAAATGGCCTGGTTCTCCCCTTTTTCCGTCATTTCCGCTCTGACTTCACGTTCAATGGACGGAGCAATCAGCCTTTTATATGCATCTTCAATGACGGCCGTCATCAAATGATCAACAACAGACGGGCTTTTCTGGATCTGGCTTGAAATATAACGGTGAACCGATTCCGGCGCAATTTCCAGACCTACCTTCAGAAAGCCCTCGCGCTCCCCACGGTTGATGGCCAAAATCCGGTGCGGCGGCATTTTCTTCGCCAGCTCGCGATAGCTGTAGTAGTTCTCGTAGACGGATTCCGCTTCCGCATCCTTGGCCTCCGAGGTCAGCATGCCGTGATCCAGCGTATAGCGGCGCACCCATTTGCGGATGTTTGCATCATCGGCAATATTTTCAGCCAAAATATCCAATGCTCCCTGCACTGCCGCATCAGCTGTATCCACACCCTTTTCCGGGTCAACATAACGCTCTGCTTCCTGCATTACATCGCCCTTCTTCGGCTGATTCCAGATCCATACCGACAGTGGCTCCAGCCCTTTTTCCTTGGCGACACTGGCCCGTGTCTTGCGCTTCTGGCGGTAAGGACGATACAGATCTTCCACTTCCTGCAGCTTGACCGCATTTTCGATAGCGCCCTGCAGTTCCTCCGTCAGCTTGCCCTGCTCCTCAATAATCCGGATGACCTCCAGCTTGCGGTCCTCCAGATTGCGCAGGTACTGCACCCGCTCTTCGATTTGACGTAGCTGGTTCTCGTCAAGCTCTCCCGTCATTTCTTTGCGGTAACGGGCAATAAAAGGGATCGTATTTCCTTCATCCAGCAGGCCGGTCGTCGTACGCACCTGCTTCAGGGACAGCGACAGTTCCTCCGCCACCTGTTTAATAATGCGTTCCTGGCGCTTCTGCTGCGCCTCATCAACTACATTAGACATGTTACTAAAACTCCTTCCAGCCCCATACAACGGAGCTTATCCATCATACTAACCCGATTGGGGCGGCTGCAACTGTTTGTGACAAAAAAAGAACCGTACTTGCCAGTACGGCCCTTGATATTCTTCATCCATCCGATGCTAAAAATCAATCAGTCCCAAACTGATCTGAAGGGCATCGCTTACTTTACGCATGGTTTCCTCATCCAAATGGGTGATCTTGTCAGTCAACCTTTGTTTGTCAATCGTCCGTATTTGTTCCAGGAGGACGACAGAGTCGCGGTCAAAGCCATGCGTCGCCGCATCTATTTCCACATGCGTCGGCAGTTTTGCCTTCTGGATTTGGGCAGTAATCGCCGCTACGATTACAGTAGGACTGAAGCGGTTGCCAATATCATTCTGGATGATCAGTACCGGCCGTACTCCTCCCTGCTCGGAACCGACAACGGGTGAAAGATCTGCAAAAAAAACATCGCCGCGCTTAACGATCAATATCGATTACACCCCGCTAACTGTGCGGCCCAGAGTGCTGTCTGCATCTTCCTCCGCGTGAAAAGCCTCGGATGCCATGGTTAAATTGATCTTAGCCATCTCCATGTATCCCCGCTGCATCGCTTCACGGATATACCGTTTCTTCCGTTCGCTCAAATACAGCTTCATGGCCTGCCTTATAAATTCACTGCGGTTGGAATTCTCCATAGCTACGATCCCGTCCACTTCCTGAAGAAGATGATCAGGCAAACTGATCATAATCCTTTTGGTGTTCTGCAAGTTAGCCAACTTTCCTTCCACCCCCAAAACCTTGTCGCCATTGTACCATTATAACGTTATTCCCGGTAATTTATACAAGAGATATATATGTTGCCAGTATATCAACTATGCTGCATCCCATTATAAACTAACCTGGGCATTTGCGTACAGGGCGTTTCCTGCCAAAAAACACCCCGCTGCCGCCATCATGCTCCCGTTTATGCGCCAGCATAGTGTTTTCTTCGCCTCTTAAATAACATATTTCGAGACGCTCTGCGCAAACTCCTGCCTGTTCATATCGTTTCTCTTGTCATTTCCTCACTTTTTGCTTCTAATTGAAGAAAAAACCGGTAATTCGTTATCCATTGGCACAAATTGCTACAATAACGGGTTTCTGCGGGTAACCAATCGGCCTTCGCGCATATACAGCCGTGGAACCCTGTTCGCGATCATGCAGACCACCTCATAGTTGATGGTATCTAGCCAGGAAGCCAGTTCATCCGCGGAAATGCTCGCGCCGGACTGCTGGCCGATGAGAACAACCTCCTCGCCGGTATGAATTTTCTCCGCCTCATCGGCGAAGGATTGCAGAGATACCATACACTGGTCCATACAAATGGTGCCCAATACCGGAACGCGACGGCCGCGTATCAGTACTTCCGCTTTACCGGTCAGCATCCGCGAATATCCGTCGGCATAACCGACCGGAAGCGTGCCGATGAGCTCATGGGAAGCTGTTGTATATTTGGTCCCATAGCTGATGCCCCAACCGGGGGGAAGTGTTTTGACGTAGGACAGCTCCGTTTTCAGTGTCAAAACCGGGAGCAGTTCAACAGCCTGACGGTTCACCTCATAGGAAGGATATAAGCCGTACATGGCGATGCCGAGCCGGATCATGTCGAACGACAGCCCCGGCATGTCCAAAGCCGTTGCACTGTTTCCCGTATGTATGAGGGGAATAGAATAGCCTTTCCCTTTCAGCACCGACGCCACACTCTGAAATCTCCGGTATTGTTCCAGTGTATAGCTTTTATTTTCTTCATCCGCCCGGGCAAAATGAGTGTACATTCCTTCCAGTTCGGCCTCTTCTGTATTCCAGACCTTCTCGATAAAGGCAAGTGCGCCTTCATCCGGCAGCAAACCGAGACGTCCCATGCCGCTGTCAATTTTAATATGCACCTTCAGCCTGCGCGGGCTGCCTTTACGGTCAAGCGCCTGAATGGCCTCCAGCACCTCTGTCGTGAACAGCGTCAAAGTGAGATCGTTCTCCCATGCCGTATGCACGGCCTCCGGTGACGTATAACCCAGAACCAGGATAGGCAAAGTAATTCCTGCCCTGCGAAGTTCAAGGGCTTCGTCCAGAAATGCCACGCTGAGATAATCAACCCCGAGCTGCTCCAGCTCTCTCGACACGTCTACCGCTCCATGACCGTAGGCATTGGCCTTGACGCACACCAGCAGCTTCATCTGCTGCGGCAGCGCATGGCGAAAGCCCACATAATTGGAACGCAAATGATCGAGATTGATTTCCGCACGGGTCGGTCTGTATTGTACTTGCACTGTAGGTCACCTTCTTCAATGTCTTGGGTCCGAGCCGGATCGCGCTGGGCGATGTAAGCTGAATAGTATCATGGTAATGTTCCATGCTGCGGCTGTCAATGAAGCAGGGCCGGAGAGCTCCAAGTACAGGAAAACAGCGGATGAAGAAAAAGACGGACAGCGGCAGCGGCAGAGCGAATAACTCCACCAACCGTCACTATCCGCCTACAAGGATTTATTTACCCGATTGATCCTGCATAGACGCGGCGATTTGAATCATTTCCTGAACAGGCAGGTCGGCGCTCGTAATTCTGAACTCCACACCGTCCATCATCCAGGTCAAGGTTTGCTGCTGATCCCCTGTCAATACACCTACCACACCAAAGCCCATATCGATCGGATCGCCTGCGGCAAGGGATACAGCCCGATCCAGCGGCCGGCTCTCCACAATCGTATAATTGTACTGCCCGGAATAACGCAGCATCACCGCATGGGTCTCGCTGTCCGCAACTTCCGGCATATCCCTCATCTGCACGCCTTCCGGCATATAGGTCGGCTCGATAATTCCGAATTCACTCATGGCCGGGTCCTCGCTTCCCTGACCTGATTGGCCGTCAGCTCCTGCGTTCGGTTCCCCGGCACCGGCATCTGCGTCACCAGCCTGGGTACCATCCGCCGCAGGTTGCTCCTCTGTTCCGTTAGCCTCACCCGCGGCTGATCCGCTTGAGTCCGTTCCTGCCTGATCCGTGTTTCCTGTTTCATCAGAGGTTCCTGTTTGATCCTGGTTCTCCGATGACTTGACGCCCCCGGTCTCAGCCTGTGGCTGCCCGTCCTTCGCATCCCCTGAACCGGATGGTGGAACAGCCGTGCTGCCTGCCGCCATGTTGCGCTCCATATCAAAAGCGTCCTTGTCAAATTCCGTGCCGAATTTGAAATCGCTGAATTTCAAATCGACCACGACTTTGGCATTGGCGTCCGACACCTGCACTTGCTGCGGAGCATAATTGTCCTTGGCAAGCCAGATTTTTTGGCGGACAAGCGCATGGCTGTTGTAATTGGCAGCAACATCGAAGACGTAGGCTTTGTCATCGTCAGCCAGCTGACGGGTCTCATCGCCTATTATGCTGCGCACCAGTGTTTCGTACAGATATACCTGTCCCTGGTTATCCGGCCAGTCGCTTTTGAAGCGGAAGCTTTTGTTCAGGCTCGGTGTAAGGACAAATACCCCTTCATCATTCCGCAGCACAATTTGGGTAATATCCTTCTTCTCATTGGTCATGGCTATACGATAATATGAGGGTTTGCGGTAGGATATATCCACCAGATATTCCTGCGGCGTCTGGCCGGTATGCAGGGTCATCAGCGCCGTACCGTGATAGCTGTCCATCCCGCTTACCACATCACTCAAATCTTTAACCACATCGTCCGCACTCTTCTTGCCGCAGCCAGCCAGCAGCACGGTCACGCACATGATCATGGCAAGTATCCATGAACTCCGGCGCATATCATCAACCCCTTCAGCATGTTTTAATTCGAATTAGTACATGTCTATGAGGGACTTGTTCGATTTATGCTGACTAGCCTGACAAGCAGCCTTTAATTACTGCCGGCCGGTTCATCTCTAAAAACTTAGCGGTTGACCGGGGCGTAACCCGTTTGTTCAACTAGTTCCTGCCCTTCCGGGGAGAGAATCCACCGAATAAGCTTGGCAGTAGATTCGTCCTCTTTTTTCTTGCCGGTCTTGCCTTTCCCGTACTTGGGCTCCACCGTAACCGCATAGAACGGTGCCGTAATCGGATAGCTGCCGCGGCTGATTGTATCTGCATTGGGCATTATGCCGTCAACGGCCAGCAAACGGATGCCTTCATCAGCATTCATGCGGGTCGCAAAGTAATTGAAGGAAAACCCGATGGCATTCCTGTAATTATGGTAATCCGCCGTTTGCTGCATAATTCCGCCCATTCCTGCCGCTACATCCTCTGTCACGGGTTCAAACGGCTCGCGTTCTCCCATCCATTTGCGCAGCATGGTCTGGCTTCCGCTATCTTCCGGCCGCTGGAACGCCCGGATCTCCTCATCGCGGCCCCCGACCTCCTTCCAGTTCGTAATTTTACCACTATAAATATCCTTCAGTTGCTCACTCGTCAAACCTGTCACAGGATTAGCCGTATTTACAAAAAACACGAAGCCTTCCCGGCCGATGGGAGTAAGCTTCAAATCCAAGGAATGCTCACCTGCCAGCTGCAATATCCCTTCGGACGGAGCCGCTGCAAAGATCAAATCCGTCTCCCTGGTTATTAGCAGTTTATATGCAGTGGCCGTTCCGCTGGACATGACCTCGCTGTCGTGTACCGGATAGTTTTTCTCCGGATACACAGCCTGCACAAAAGCCGAATATACCGGATAGAGTGCGGTTGCTCCGTCCAGGCGGGGCAGCGCGCCCTCACCGGTTATCCTGAAGGAGGATGGTTTGGACAGGCCCACCGTTTTAGTTTCATCTGCGAAGGGCTCGTACATTTCCAGATTTACATCCTGCTCACTGGCGATTTTAAGACTGTTGACATAAGCGTGGTTCGCTTCATACCCCGCAGCGGCCAGCACACAGCAGCCAAGGCTGATGACAATGCCCATCCGGTACCATCTGTGGAGTCTGACAGAGACAAAATTGAACAAAATGATGGCAATAATAACGATTCCTAAAACGGCAAAAAACAATGGAATATAAAATCTCTGCCCGTCCACCGTAAATGAAATGAAAAGCAAGGCAATAAAACCGAGCAATAACACGAATGTCAAAGCAACCAATGTCAAAATGATATGTACAACAGCTTTCAAAAACAGCCCGATCTCCCCCTTCTATTCCTCCACTTCCTACTTGCCCGTCATTTCCATCACATTATATCCTGGGCTGGTAATATAGGCCATATTTTTATAAAATCTGAAAAACCATGAAATCCCGCTGCCTCCTTCATGAAAATTTCACTGGACGGAGCATGACTTGCAACTGTAGAATAGATACTATCTAAAAAAACGGAATAAGGATCTTCGGGGTAGGGTGAAATTCCCGACCGGCGGTATGGCTCCTGGAGCCGAGCCCGCGACTCCGCTGCCTGTCATGCAGACAGCGGACTGATTTGGTGAGATGCCAAAGCCGACGGTACAGTCCGGATGGAAGAAGATCGCACAATAAACCACGTTCAGCGGGTTCCGGGGGAACAGTTTGCTCTTTTTGGCGCATTCAAATTCCCATGGCCACTGCATACGTTCAGGTTTATTTGATCATCAGCCCCCGTCCGTGTTAACGACACGTGAACGGGGGCTTTTGCCTCTATGGGTCCTTCATCCACAAAGGAGCTAACAATCATGAGTGAAACAACAGCTTCATCCGGAGCTATTCTACGGCAAGCTCCTGTCAAAAGCGGCTTCTGGCTGGTCGTCATCGGTGCGGCCTTATGGGGTGTTGATCCCCTGTTCCGCATCCTGCTGCTGGATTATCTGACCTCCACGCAGATCGTGCTGCTGGAGCACATCATTCTGTTTATCTGCGCCGCGCCGGTGCTGTGGCGGCACCGCGCGGAGCTGAAGCGGGTCCGGCTGCGCCATGCCATAGCCCTGCTGTTCATCTCCTGGGGCGGATCGGCACTCGCCACCGTGCTGTTCACGATGGCCCTGTCCGACGGCAGCCCGAATGCGGTGCTGCTGCTGCAGAAGATGCAGCCCCTTTGTGCCATCATCATGGCCAGAATCATTTTAAAAGAGCTGCTGCCCCGCTACTTCAGCATTTTGCTGCTGGTGGCGCTGGCCGGCACCTATATGCTGACCTTCGGCTGGTCGATGCCTTTCAGCCATGTCAACGATTTTATTCAAGTCGGCAGCCTGCTCTCTCTGGGCGCTGCCGCTTTATGGGGCGGTTCCACCGTCATGGGCAGATATTTGCTCGGCACCATGAAATATGAGACGGTAACGTCTCTGCGCTTCATGCTGGCCCTGCCTTTGCTGCTCGTGATGACCTCTATGGAGCATGCCCCCTGGCAGCTCCCTTCAGGCACATGGGCCGCGGGCGGAGTGATCCTGAATCTGGTGCTGCAGGCGCTGCTTCCCGGATTGCTCAGCATGGCACTGTACTACAAGGGACTCAGCTCAACCAAAGCGTCCTATGCTACGCTGGCCGAGCTCAGCTTCCCGATGATTGGCGTGCTCATTAACTGGATCGCTTTTCATGAGCTGGTCACCCTGCCGCAGCTTATCGGCTTTATGCTGATCTGGGTTACGCTGTTCCTCATTTCCAGACAGCCCAGGGAGCTTTCCGCGTGAGACGAAATTTCGCCTAATAATACAACGACCGCGTCCCCATAAACGGGAACGCGGTCGTTTTTTTCAATATATACACTATTTCACTTTGGAAATTCATGCAGCACCAATGCGGCGAATTTGATGCCTTCGACGTAATCTTCCACATAGATACTTTCATTCGGCGCATGATTATGCGAGGCGGCATGACCTACACCGAAGCCCAGCGACGGGATTCCGAATTTCTGGCACAGGTTATACATCGGGCCCGTCCCAGCCTGAGAGCGGATTACCTGCGGTTTTTGTTCGAAAAATGTATTGGCGCTGCCAACCACCTTCTGCACCAGCGGATCGTCAATCCGCGTCACCGCCGCATGCTGCCCCTTTAATGGAACAATTTCAATATCCGCAAAGCCTTGCTTGTCCAAATGCCGGCGCAACAGCGTTAAAATCTCCGCAGGGTCCTGCTCGGACACGAGACGGAAATCCAGCTTCACCTTTGCCGAGGAAGGAAGAACCGTTTTCGACCCTTTCCCCGTATAACCGGCTTCTATTCCGCAGATGGTACAGGTCGGCTGAAAGATCAGCTTCTCCTTCAGCGCAAAACCGGACAGCCCGTTCACGTACTGCTTCAGCCCGAGCTGCTCCAGCTCCTTCGCCTCCTGATAGTCCATTTCTTCGGTCAGCCTGCGTTCTTCCTCCGTCAAGGGGAGCACACGGTCATAAAAGCCGTCGATCAGGATTTCCTCCCGCTCATTTTTAAGCGTGGCAAGCACCCATACGAGCCGCCATGCCGGATTCTCGACAATCGCCGCCTTCGCCGAATGCAGATCCATATTTGCCCCATGCGCATGCAGCTCCACATACAGCATTCCTTTGCAGCCAAGCGTGATCTGCGGCCGTCCATCGATGCTCTTAAATCCGTTTTCCCAGATGTTCGCATCCGCCCACAGCTTGTCCGGGTGCTGCGCGGTAAACTCCTCCAGATGCGGACTGCCGATTTCCTCTTCCCCTTCGATAATGAATTTCAGATTGACCGGCAGCTCGCCGTATACGCTCTGATACGCATGAACCGCGCAAATTCTGGACATCAGCGTCCCTTTGTTGTCCGCCGTCCCACGGGCGTACAGCCGACCGTCCCTGATTTCCGGTGAAAACGGGGGACTGTCCCACAACTCAATCGGGTCCTCAGGCTGCACATCGTAATGGTTATAAAAGGATAAGGTCTTCGTCTTGCCGGTATGAATCTCCCCGTACAAAATCGGATTACCCGAGGTCGGAATCCTTTCTACCTTGTCCGTCAATTTCTTTAAATGGGATTCCACCAAGGCAACGGTCTCCTCAATGCCTCTGTTTTGCGCGGCTACGCTTGGCTGCCTGCATAATTCGATCAGCCATTCCAGATACATCTCTTTATGTTCTTCAATAAATTGATAGACTTTTTCCATAGCCGTTACCTTTTCGCCAGCAGTGGGTCGGATACGCCCTCAAACCCCGCCAGTCCAAGCACGGTCAGAAATACCTTCTGCGCGCCAAGGTAGGAATCCTGCGGGTCAAAATATTCGTCAAGAGTATGTACCCCGCCATAGTCACCGCCGCCGCCCAGGGTGACCGCCGGGATGCCCAAATAAATCGGAATGTTGGAGTCCGTACTGCTGGCCTCGCCCAGTACAGGCTCAAATCCGATGGCGGCCGTTGCGGCCGCCGAAGCCTGCACGATCAGCGCGTGCGGGTCCTGCGAGCCTGCCGGACGGTCCCCGACCAGCTTGGCCTCCACCGTAATGGCCCCTTCCCGGTTCCAGCGCCGATTTTCCTGCTCCGCCGCCCTTTCAAGCAGTGCCAATACCTCTGCTTCCAGCTTCAGCAGCTGCTCCTGCGAAGTCGAACGCATATCCAGCACCATTTCTCCTGTCTCCGCAATCGTATTGACCGAGGTTCCGCCCTGAATAAGCCCCGCATTGAAGGTTGTCTTGGGATCAGTAGGGGTCTGCAGATCAGCCAGCTCCGCGATGGCACGGCCAAGCGCATGAATCGGGCTGGGTGTTCCAAAGTCGCCGAAGCTGTGACCACCCGGCCCCCTGAAGGTCACCTTGTAGCGCTTGCTGCCTACCCCTAAATACGTAATCCGGTCCGGTTCGCCCGGCTCGATGGAGATGAAACCGTCCAGATCATTCCGTCCTTCAAACAGCGCCTTGACGCCGCGCAGATCTCCCAGACCTTCTTCCCCGACCGTCGCCCCGATGATCAGATCACCTTTGGTCTTGATCCCGGCGTGATTCAATGCTCTGACCAGGGTGAGGACAACGGCCAGACCTCTGCCGTCATCGGAAATGCCGGGAGCATATATTTTCCCGTCTTTTCTTCTGGCAATGACGTTCGTACCGCGCGGAAACACCGTATCCAGATGCGCGCATACGACGAGTGCAGGCCCGCCTCCGCTTCCGGAGCGGATGCCGAACACGTTGCCGACCTCATCAGTCTGAATATCCTGGATGCCAAGCTCCTCCAGCTTCTTTTTATAAAGCTCCCCTTTTTCCGTTTCCTCAAAGGTCGGCGCTTCGATCTCCGTCAGTTCAATTTGCTCCTCCGCCGTGCGGTCATTGTCCGCTTCCAAAAAGACTAGCCCCGTCTGCACGCCGGAGTCGGCCAGCAGTCGCTCGTACACCTCTTTAACGTGATATGAAATCTCATATTTCTCCGCGTTTATCTCCAATTGCTCGCTCATCGCCCGTCTCTCCTTCGCCTGAAATAACTTCTAAACCGAATGTTTCTAAACGAAAAATTCTAGACCGAAGATTTTTTAGATCAGATGTTTTCTGAAAAACTCCACCGTTTTCCGGTGCATGGTAATATGATTTTCCAGCTTTTCCGTCTGATGTCCTTCATCTTCAAACACAATAAGTTCCACTTCCTGCTGCCGTGCCTGCATATCTCCTACCAGCTGCTCCGCTTCACTGACCGGAACGCGGGTATCATTGCGTCCATGAAAGACAAGCAGCGGCGCCTTGATTTTGTCCGAGTGATGCAGCGGCGCAATTTCGTCGAAAAAATCGCTGTGCTCCGCCAGACTGCCGTATTCGCATTCCCGCAACCGCCGCCGCCACTCGCCCGTATTCGTAAGCATCGTCTTCAGATTGGAGATGCCCACGATATCCACACCTGCCGCCCATAAATCCGGATAGTGCGTCACCGCCGCCAGCACCATAAAGCCGCCGTAGCTTCTGCCCATGATGCCGATTTTACCCGGATCGACGCCGCGGTTTTCGGTCAGGTCCTTGACCAGCCAGGCCAGATCCCGGACGGAATCCATCCGCTTCCTGGCATCGTCCAGCTGGATATAGGTTCTGCCGTAGCCGCTGCTTCCGCGTACATTCGGGGCCGCCACCGCAAAACCCTGACGCACCAAGTACTGCATGACCGGATGATATTCCGCCTTCGTCTGGCCCTCCGGCCCGCCATGCACATAAATGACCGCAGGTTTCCCCTGCTCTGCCGTTTGATTATAGAAAAAATACGGGACCTCCAGTCCGTCAAAGGAACGATAGGTGCAAATTTCCGGCTCGGCCCAGCGGCCGCTGATGCTGCCCGCGCGGCTAATGAAGGTTAAACGGCGGGCCGCCCGGGATGACCGGCTGTATTCCCAGATGTCCCCGGGCATGACCGGAGATTTCAGGCTGAACAGCAGGGCTTCGCCACTGAGCCAGGACAGGGAGTCTATGACGCCTTCAGGAACCGCTTCGGTCATCTCATGCTCTGTCGTGGCGATGTGATAAAAGCCCAGCCTGGAAATTCCACCTTCATTCACCGTAAAAGCCAGCATGTCCTCCTGCGGTGAAAGTGCAATCTCTTCAATATCCCATCTGGGGAAATGAAGCAGCTTGGTCAGCCCTTCGGGGGAATCCGTGGAAAATTCACATATGTAAAGTGTCTCTTCCCCCAGATCTGTCAGGGCATACCCCTTTTTCCCGCTGTCCGCCATCCGTACCGCTTCATATTTGGCCAGCGTACCTGCCGGGCCGATCCGCACCTGCTTGCCTGTTCTGATGTTGATGTGATAAATCGTGCTGTCCAGGTTCGTTTCCCGGATGCGGACAAGCAGACTGTCATGATCCGCCCAGCCAAGCGGAACGCAGTTGCCATCATGGGTAAATACGGTTCTGACTTCCCGGGTCGCGATGCTGATTACAAAAATATCAAAATAGCCCGGATGCCTGCGGTTGCTGCTGTAGGAGAAAAGCTGCCCGTCCGGCGACCAGCCGCCCGGATAGTGAAAATGCTCGGCAGACTGCACCAAGGGCTCAAGCTTCCCCTCCTCCGCGAGAAACAACTGCTGCTTTTCGTTGCCTTTGCAGTCGACGCCCACGACCGCCCGTTTTTCATCAGGAGCGTGCATAAGGCTTAAAATCCTGTCCTCCGCCCGCGCAAATAAGACGGGATTTTGCTCTTCATCCAGAGTCCAAGCCTCGGGGATTCCGCCCATTTTGGACAGAAACGTCCACTTCCCTGTTCCGGGAATGGCACTGCAGGAATAAGCGCTTTTTACAGTTAGGTACTGCAGCAAAACTTCCTCTTCATTCATATGACCGCTCCCCCTCTCACCTTGTTGCTTCCATCATACCTCAATCGTATAAGTGGCAGGAAACAAAATGCCGGTCCTCCATTTGCTTTTTCATGGGAGCCTCCTGCTTGCAGCGGTCCATCGCATAAGGACAACGGGTATGAAAAATGCAGCCGGAAGGCGGGTTAAGCGGGGAAGGAAGCTCGCCTTGCAGGCGAATGCGCTCTTTCTTCACCTTCGGATTCGGCAGCGGCACCGCCGAGAGCAGCGCCTGGGTATACGGGTGCAGCGGAGAAGCAAATAACCGGTCCGTCGGCGCTTCCTCCATCATCTGTCCCAGGTACATCACGCCAATCCGGTCGGAAATATGCCGGACAACGCTCATATCATGGGCGATAAACAGATAGGTCAGCTGAAACTGCTCCTGCATGTCCTCCAGCAGATTGATAATCTGCGACTGGATCGATACGTCCAGCGCGGACACCGGCTCGTCACAGACGACCAGCTGCGGATTGGCGATCAGCGCCCGGGCCAGCCCGATCCGCTGCCTCTGCCCGCCTGAAAACTCATGCGGGTACCGGTAATAATGATCCACCTGCAGACCGACCTTTTGCATGATGTCCATGACTCTGTCGGCATGTTCCTTTTTATCCCCGATCGAGTGTATCAACAACGGTTCCTCCAGCGTGCTGCCGATCCGTTTGCGGGGATTCAGGGAAGAGTAAGGGTCCTGAAACACCATTTGGATTTCCTTCCTCGTTTTGCGGAGCGTCTGGCCCGATTGCTTGAAAATATCCTGATCCCTGTACATCGCGGTACCGGACGTCGGCTCGGTCAGGCGCATGATGGAACGGCCGGTCGTGCTTTTGCCGCAGCCGGATTCGCCGACCAGGCCGTAGGTTTCACCTTCATACAGCTGAAAGGATACGTTATCGACCGCTTTCACCTGCCCCTTTGCTCCTCCCAGTCGTCCCAGCGGCCCGCGCACCGGAAAATATTTTTTCAAATCCCGGACGTCCAGCAGCACCTTGGTTTCAGCCTCCGCCGTGTTATGCATAGACTCCTTCCTCCTCCCGCCCAATCCGTTCAACATGCCAGCATCTGACCTTCCGCTTGTCCGCTTGGCTGAACAATTCCGGCTCCTGCTCTCTGCACTGGCTGTCCGCATAGGGACAGCGCGCAGCGAACCGGCACCCCTGGGGCACATTCTCCAGCGATGGAACCATGCCTTCAATGACATGAAGTTTTGCCGTCCGGTCTCCGTCCATCTGCGGAATGGAACGGATAAGCCCTTTGGTGTACGGGTGCAGCGGTTTTTCAAACAAATCCTCCACAGAGGCTTCCTCCACGATTTGTCCGAGATACATGACCACCACACGATGACACAGCTCCGCCACAACCCCGAGATCATGGGTAATGAACATGACGCCCATGCCAAGCTGCTGATTAAGCTCGGAAATCAGATCGAGAATTTGCGCCTGGATGGTGACATCGAGCGCGGTCGTCGGCTCATCCGCGATCAGCAGTTTGGGCTCACAGGCCAGAGTCATGGCAATCATCACCCGCTGCCGCATCCCGCCCGACAACTGATGGGGATATTCGTGAATCCGCCTTTCCGGCGCCGGTATGCCTGTTAAACGGAGCATATCCACCGCTTTGGCATAGGCTTGTTTTTTGTTCATATGTTGATGCAGCATCAGCGATTCCGCAATCTGAAAGCCAATGGTCAGCACCGGGTTGAGCGAGCTCAGCGGGTCCTGAAAGATCATTGAGATCTCATTCCCGCGAATGTCCTCCATTTGCGGCCTGGACAGCTTTAAAAGGTTCATCTCCCCATTAAACCGTATTTCACCCTCGTACTTAACGAGGTGCTTTTCGTCAAATAAGCGCAGAATGGATTGGGAGGTCACACTTTTGCCGCAGCCCGACTCACCAACAACCCCCAAAATTTCTCCTTTATTAATATGAAAGGAAATGCCGTCCACAGCCGTCACCCGGCCCCGTTCTGTAGCAAAGTGTGTTTTTAAGCCGCGCACTTCAAGTAAAACGTCCGCCTGCATGCGATGCCCTCCTTCCTTTAATGGCTGCTTTTTCTTCCCTTTGACAGATGCGGATCAATCAGGTCTCTCAAACCGTCCCCCAGCAGGTTCAACCCAAGCACGGAAAGCATAATAAGCGCCCCGGGGAACACGGTCATCCACCAGGCTTTGAAGATGACAACTTTACCGTCTCCCAGAATGTTGCCCCAGCTCGGATTCGGGGCCGGAATGCCTGCGCCCAGAAAGCTCAAAGCCGCCTCCGTAATGATCGCGTCCGCAAAGATAAAGGAAGCCTGCACCACCAGTGGGGAGATCGTATTTGGCGCAATATGCAGCACGATGATTCTCCAGGGGCTGGCCCCTTGGGCCCTGACGGCCTCAATGTATGTCTCCTCCCGGATGACAATGGCGGCGGAACGGACGACCCGGGCCACATTCGGAATAAACACAATGGTCAATGCGATGATGACGTTCTGCTGCAGGGGGCCGAGGGCGGCGATCAGGGCAATGGCCAGCAGCACGCCGGGAATCGCCATAAGACCGTCACAAATACGCATCAGAATTTCGTCCAGCGCTCTGTAATAGCTCGCCAGCAGGCCGAAGATCATGCCGATCAGGCAGGCCAGGAAAGCAACGGTCAAGCCGATGCCCAGCGACACTCCCGCGCCGTACACAATTCTCGTCAGCAAATCGCGGCCAAAGTTATCAGTACCCAGCAGATGCTGCGAGCTCGGGGGCTTCAGCCGCTCCTCCACCACCATCGCAAACGGATCGTGTGGGGTTACCAGAGGTCCGATTAAAGCGAGCAGTGTCAAACCCGCCATCATCAGCCCGCCGATGACGATGCCTTTGTTGACCAGGACTCTCCGCCACAGCAGCCTGCGTTTTTGCTTCTTCAGATTTTGCTTCACACGGACTAGCTCCGTGCTGCTCCCGACCAGGCTCATGGGCTCCCTCCTTTATTTTTTCCCCAGCCTCACACGCGGATCGACCACGCCATACAACAGATCCACCGCCAGGTTGATCAGCACATAGAGAAAGGTGACAAATAATACGACGCCCTGGATAATCGAATAATCCCTTCGTTCCACGGAATTGATGATGAGCTGGCCGATCCCCGGAATGTTAAAAATCGTCTCCGTCACCACCGCACCCGCAATCAAGGCGCCGAAGGTCTGCCCGATTACCGTTAAAATGGGCAGGAACGCATTTTTGAGCGCGTGCCGATAGATGACCAATCGCTCTTTGACCCCCTTCGACCTGGCGGTTTTGATGTAGTTCATGTTCAGCACCTCCAGCAGGCTGGAACGCGACATGCGGGCAATCAGCGCCGTGTGCATGGCCCCGAGGGCAACGGACGGCAGGATCAAATATTTCAGATGCTGCCAAAGTCCGGCGCTCAGCGGCTGATAACCGGCGACCGGCAGCCACTGCAGCTGTACCCCGACCAGCAGGACTAGGAAGAGAGCCAGCAGAAAGCTGGGCATGCACATGCCGAGCAGCGATATGCCCATGACGGTCTGATCGGTGGCGGTCCCTCTGTGAATGGCCGCGAGAATGCCCAGCGGGAGGGAAAACAATACGGACAGGAGCCCGGCAAAAACCGCAACGGAAATCGTCGGCGTAAAATGGCTCATAATGGCGCTCGTGACCGGCATTTTCATAAAATAGGAGATTCCAAGATCCCCCTGCAGCGCCTTCCCGACCCAGTTGAAATACTGACTGATCAAGGGCTGATCCAGGCCCATTTCCGCCCGCAGCGCCTGAATTTGCTCCTCCGTGGCTTCATCCCCGAGCAGCACGGCCGCCGGATCGCCTGGCGTGATATGGACAATGGAGAAAATGACGACCGAGACGATGAACAATACCGGAATGAGCGAGAAAAGCCTGTTCACCAAATACATTTTCACAATTGATTTCCCTCCCCGAGGATTGGTTAACCCGCCTTTTTCACACCCCAAAGCACAGGTCCCTGAAACATGGTCAGATCCTGCAGCCCATTTGAAACGGCGTCAATCGAGGCATAATGACCGAACAGCGTATATGGCAGGTAATCGTTCCACATATAAGCCTGCATCTCGCTCCACAGCTGCTTGGCCTCTTCCTTGGTAGGAGCGACCCGGATCTCTGCCAGCATTTTAAAAAGCTTCTCATCGTCCGTCCAGCCGACATATTCAGGGTTGACCACCAGCAGCTGGGACGGCGTGGTTACATAACCTGTTCCTACAATGAGAAGGTCCCAGTTCGCCGGATCGGAGCGCCGTTCGGTCAGCGTCGGCCAGTCGTAAATTTCCAGCTTAACGTTAAGCCCCATCTCCTGAAGCTGCTGCTGCAGAACGACAGCCGAATTGTAATGGTGGTCATAGTCGCGGGTTGCGTATAAAATCAGCTCTTCCTCGTTGTACCCGGCGTCCGCCAGCATCTGCTTTGCCTTCTCCACATCGCCAAGGTTAAAGGACTCCTTGCCGGCATCGGTCGCCCAATCGGCCTGTTCAAAGCTCATGTACCCGGGATCAAGCTTGTACAGATCCTCGCTGCCGAAGCTCGCCATCATGATAGCGTTGGCGTTGATTCCCGTGTTGATGGCTGCGCGAATCTTCGGGTTTGTCATCAATCCCTGCTTTTTGTTATAAGCGACATTCAGCGTTCCGGAATCAAACGTGGCGTGAGTCGTCAAGTTCGGCATGCTCTTTAATTGCTCATAGTTGTCGAACGGCATGTTCGAGGCAATGTCGTACTCCCCGGTCTGAATGCCCGCAAGCCGTGTGGAGGAATCGGTCACAATATAATAGTAGACATCATCCACATAAACCGTCTTGCTGCCGGACAACCCGCTTGTCTCGCGGCTATCAACGCTGTAATCGGCAAATTTGACGAGATGGATGTATTGGTCCTGTGCCCACTGGTCAAAAGCAAACGGCCCTGTACCGATATATTCGGCAACTCCGTCTTTCCCCGCCCCTGTAATGATTTCCGACGGCATGATCGCCGGGAACTGCCCTTTGCCTGCCATAATGTCGAGCACGTCCGTCACCGGCTCGGCGAGGGTCAAGGTTACTGTGTAATCATCCGCGGCCTTGAATGTCGATCCGATCAGCAGCAGGGTTGCCCGCGACGATTTTTCCAGCCACCGGTTCATGGAGGCCACCACGTCCTCGGAGGTCATTTCTTTGCCGTTATGAAACTTGACGCCTTGTCTGAGCTTGAACGTATATGTCAGGCCGTCCTCGCTGGCCTCTATGGATTCCGCAAGCATCGGCACCGCCTGCTGATCGGCATTTTGCGTCACCAGCGTCTCATAAATGTTCCGCATCACCAGTATCGCGTCCGAGGAAGTGGTCAGATGAGCATCCAGCGTAGGCGGCTGCACGCTCATCGCGATCTTCACCGTGCCGCCCGCCGCGACCTCGGCCGAAGAATCTGTCGTTGTATTGGTGCCTGCCGTACCGGTGCCCCCGCCGCAGCCTGCCGCCAGTACAGTAATGAGCAGAAGTGTCACCAGCATTCCGATATTTTTCATCCGTTTCTCATCCTCCACTCCGTTGATTGAAAACCAATAATTCCGCCATTTCATACGGCACTTCGCTTACATGGTCACGGTTCCGCCGATTCCGATGCGTCCGGCGCCTCCCTCAATTTCGATGCTTGTCCCATAGGGAGCCGACAATTCCGCCAGTTCGGCCAAAATTTGCCCATTCGCGCTAAGCTCAGGCCATCCCCGCTCGTAGCGCGGTTTGCCGTAGCCCAGCTCAACCGGATGCAGGACGAGCTCCGTCAACTCGCCGTCGCGCATCTTCCATACTGGCAGCACGCTTTGCCAAATTTTCGGATTGACCCCAAAACCGATGGTGTTGTTCTGGCTGCGTTTTTCCAGGGCTCCGCCAACGTGCTCCGTATGTCCCAAACCGTATTTTTCATAAAAGTCGGCTGGCAGATGGGTTACGGTATCGTTTTGAAAAATAAAATTGCCCAGACTGTAGAAAATCGGCCTGTTCTTGTAGATTTCAATGCCTCTGAGGATGTGAGGACCATGCCCGATCACGGCGTGTGCGCCCTCATCAATGCAGCTTCTTGCGAAGATTTCCAGAAATTCAGCCGGCTTGTTTTTATGCTCACCGTTCATTTCGTGCGCGTGGATGCTGACGATAATGTGCTCAGCCTGCAGCTGCGCCTCCCTGATGGACGCAATGATTCGCTTCAGATCACCGGCGTGAGGGCGGCTTGTTACGCCTTCTTGATCGTCTTCCTTAAAAAGATAATTTCCAAAAGAATACAAATCATCATTTCGTGGCAATTTAAAGCCTTCTTTAATGCTCTGCTCCTGTGCTGCGTTGATTTTGATGATGGATGCGATGGATTTCAGCTGCTGTATTTTGTCAGGGGAAATTTTATGAATGGTTTCGTAACCCAGGGGATTCACACCAGGCCTGCCGATCATATCGGGGCGCTGGTCGCCGGCAATGGCGGATTCATGACAGGTCGAGGTGGCGGATATGATGGCAACCCGGCCGGCGGCCGTCTCCAGATAGCGCGGTTCACATGCGCTTGCGAGATTCATTCCCGCGCCTGCATGGACAAAACCGTGCTTGTTCAAGTATTTCTCTGTAGCCTCAAGCCCGCCGTAAGAGTAATCCAGCGTGTGATTGTTGGCCCATGCAATGAGATTAAATCCGTAAGCCTTCAAATCACACAGCGCATCCGGCGGGCCCATAGCCCAGGTTCCGCCGCTTACCGCCGCCGGAGTGCCTTCATGGTGGTGCAATGTTACTTCCAAATTCGTAAACCGGACATTCGCTTGCTTGAGAATCGTTGACAGCCTCTCAAAAGCTTCATCCTGCACGGGCAATCTTCTTGTGATAAAAGCATCACCCGTTGCAGCAAATGCAATCTCTCTACTCATCAAATCCCTCCCTCAGGTTTCTTTTCCCTTGCTAGAAAACGAGTTGATGAAGCAAAATATATAAGGAATTATTCCTTAACTATTCCTTAAACAAAGTATAGGCAGGCCGTGAAGTGTTGTCAATAAAAAAACATTTTTTGCGTAAGATAAAATGACTCCAATTTTCAAAAAATTAGAAAAAAATCAGCATTTCACACAAAAATGTTTTTGCGATCCTGGTTAAAAACGCAAATTCATCACCATTATGTAATTTATATGACATATATGCTAACATAAATTCAACATACGTATTGTATTCAAAACGTGCGGCCAATCCATGTTTTTTCACCTGCAGTCAAAAACTCTTGCCTTGAGGAATTTCGGAAATATGGTTTGCTTTCCCGACAATTCCTATTGTATGGTTGAGGAAATGAGATTGTGGAGGCTAGACCTGTGAAAGCAAGAGTCGGACTGCTGGGACCGAAAGATTCCGTGCAGAAAATCAGGGAAATCGGCATGGATTTCGAAGCCAGAATGGACTTGGTTCCTTTTATATATGAGGATTCGGGAGAAATTCCCGCTATAATTGAAAAGCATCAGCATGCGGTTCATTTCTGGATTTGTTCCGGATATACGCCGTATGTGCTATCCCAAAATTATCATCATACGCAGATGTTCTTTTATCCGAAATTCAGCGATGGAAGCATCACCAAGGTTCTGCTCGAAATCAGCTACAAGGACAAGCAGGACATTGAACGGATCAGCATAGACAGCATCTTCCGGCAGCAGTTTGTGGAGATGTATCAGGAGCTGGGAATTTCAACGGAGCAGATGTACCTGTATCCGAGATCAGGCGACACCTCCGCGGAAGAGATTTTTACGTTTCATACGGAGCTGTACACTGCCGGCAAAGTCAATATTTGTGCAACCGGCATCCTGTCCGTGTATCAGAGGCTGCGGGCACATGGGATCCCGGCATACCGGATTACAGCCACCAAGGACAATATCCGGCAGACCATCCGCTCCGCCTATGAGCTTTGGGAAAAGCAAACGTACCGTCAATCCCAGATCGCCATCCTGATGATCAAAATCGACGAAATTGAGAGCCTGGCCGCCAAGGAAGCCGTATCCTACGAGCTGCACCGCCTTGATTTGAAAATTCAAAATACGGTGCTCGATTTTGCCGAGACGGTTTCCGGGTTTTTCATGTCATCAGGCATAGGCAGATATACCGTATTTTCCACCAGGGGATCTTTGGAGCAACAAGGTGGGCAGGGCCTGCCTCTGCTCTCGCAGCTGTCGCTTATTACGGACCTGGCCTCCAATATCGGCATCGGGTATGGGGATTCGGCCACAGTTGCCGAAAAAAACGCGCTGCTTGCCTTGAATCATGCCGAAGCATTTGGCGGTTTTTCCAGCTTTCTGGTGGATGACAATGGCAATATCGAGGGTCCGCTTAAAGCCAATCATGAGATCGGCTTTAACTACCGCGTTACAGATTCGGAGCTAAGCGACAAGCTCAAGCAGGCAGGAGTAACCGTCAGCACCTTCAACAAAATCATTTCCGTCCAGAAAAACTCCGGTATGAACGCAATCTCGGCCAATGATGTTGCCGAATGGCTGAAAATGACGCAGCGCAACGCAAGGCGCATTCTGACCAGCCTGGAGGAGCAGGGAATCGCCAAAGTGATCGGCGAGGAAGCACCGATGCTGAGAGGAAGACCGCGCAAATTATATCAGGTGGGCTTTGAAAGCCGCGATGCCTGATATCCCGCAAAATCTTAACAATGAAAAGAAGCCAGAATTTCTCCGGAAATTTTGGCTTCTTTTCCCATCTGGACTAGGTCCGGAAGCTCTTTAATTTAACTCGAATTTGGTCGAATAACATAACAGCAGTTAAATTTGAAATAGGAGTACATGTATGGACAATATTCATTCCAAAAGCTTATTCGCCAGGTTCAGGAGACAAATGGGTTTAATGAGAACAAAACTGATCGCTTCATTCTTGATCGTACTCCTTATTCCCAGCCTGCTCATCGGTTACTTCTCGTACAGAAGTGCCAGTAACGAGCTGCGCGGCAACATTTCCGATTCAGTAACGACCAATATCGGATTGATCGATTCCAATATTACGGAATATGTGCAGCCGGTTATCAACACTCTGAACATGTTTGTGAATGTGCTCTCATCAGAGGATGTCACCGATCATCCGGAACAGGTTCAGCAGACGCTGGATCATATGATGGCCACGTACTCCAAGCTTGATGGAGTCATTATCGGAATTGAAGATGGCCGTTATGTCAAATCACCGGCCCAGGACGATCCGGCTTATGATCCGCGCGAGAGAGACTGGTACAAGGAAGGCATGAAGCTGAACGGAGACATTTTTATCAGCAAACCTACGACCAGCGCTTCTACCGGCAATCTGGTCGTCACGATTTCCAAATCCTTGCCTGACGGCAAAGGTGCGCTCACCTTGAATCTCAGCCTGCAGACCCTTACGGACAATTTGAAGGATATCAAAATCGGCGAGCACGGCGGATTGATGATCACCAACGATGAAAATCTGATCGTAGCGGGTGCCGGCCCTGCATATATCAACAGCAAGAAAAAGCCGGGAGATGTGCTGGAAGGACTGCCTGCAATCAAAACAAAAGACGGAATTGGAGTGGCTGATGGCAGCAGCTTCCTCGGTCAAAAGGCAGATATCTTTTCTGCCAATCAGCCGCTGACGGGCTGGAATATCTACGGCATCTATGACAGCCGGGATTATGACCAGGCGGTCAAGCCGATTTTGATCAACAGCCTTATTGTCATTGTCGTATCCATTGTCGCAGCGGCGGTAATTATTTTCTTCACGCTCCGCAGCATAATGGTTCCGCTGGGCAGATTGCAAAGAGGAACCAAGGTCATCAGTGAAGGCAACCTGACAGAACGGATCCAATTGCAGAGAAATGATGAATTCGGCGAGCTCGCCCGCGATTTTGATCAGATGACGAAATCCCTGCATGCGATGGTGACGGAGGTCAATCAAACCTCAAGCCATTTGACTTCTTCGGCTGAAGTTATTAAGGAGAGCACCGAGCAGACCACCCTGTCCGTTCAGTCTGTAGCGGAAACGGTGCAAGAAGCGGCAGAAACGGCATTAGCCAGTGCCGAGTCCTCAGAGCAAACCGCCTTTGCCGTGGAAGAAATGGCACGGGGCGTCAGCTCCATTGCCGAATCCGCGACAGCCATCGTGGACTCCGCATCCCGGACAGAAGAGGACGTAACCAACGGAAGCCGCCGAATCACTACAGTGCGCAGCCAAATGGACCGTATTTTACAGGCCGTGCATGAAACAGGCAATTCCATCAATGAGCTGTCCAGGCTTTCGGATCATGCGCGGGAAATGAATGACGCCATTGCCGACATCGCCAAGCAGACGAACCTGCTCTCGCTTAACGCCTCTATTGAAGCGTCGAGAGCAGGCGAAGCAGGCCGCGGATTTGCCGTTGTAGCCGAGGAAGTCCGCAAGCTCTCGGAGCAATCCAAGCATACTGCAAGTGAAATCAGCACAATCATCGGACAGATGGTGGAGTTAATCGAACGGTCGACCCATCAAATGAACACGGAGGTGCGCAGTCAGGTCAGCGAAGGCCTGCGGGTCAGCGAAGAAGCGCAGACTGCGTTCAACAGCATCGAACGCTCCACTGCTCATATTGTGGACCAGATCCAGACGGTATCCGCTGCTGCTGAACAAATTTCGGCAAGCACACAGGAGGTATCCGCTACCGTCACCGAGCTGGCCAACATGTCCAAGCAGTCGGCAGAAAGCGCACAGACGACATCGGCTGCCGCAGAGGAGCAGATGGCCGCGATGGAAGAGATCTCTTCCTCCACCCAGGAGCTTGCGCATATGGCGGAAAGCCTGCAGCAGATGGTCAGGCGTTTTACGATCTAGTTTCATTTATAAAAGAGACCTCTTCCATGATTGTTTATTGGAAGAGGTCTTCTTGCGCTTTCTTACCGACAAGCGGATTCAATTGTTCACTATAGCAATGAAGAGACTTCGCTTCTCTGCATCCGGGTCCCGGACTACCGCAGTATCACAGTTGAAAATGACGGTAGCCCGTTCATTCGGATCATACGCAGGCCAGTCCAGCTCCGGGGTGGAAGGATTACCGCTGCGTGCAAAGGACACCCAAGCTTCCTGCATCAAGCGGGAAAGGCGCTCCACCTCGCCCGTCAGCGTGATGTTCAGCTCCTTCAACAGCTGCAGGTTATTAAATACAAACGCAATCTCGGCCCCATGCACCGACTTGCCGAGGAACGGATGTCCCGGCAGGCACCAGTCAAACCGGTACATCCATACAGGGCCGTGGCTTGCCTGAGCTGAAGCGTATCGTACAGCCGAGCGCCAGAAGTACAGGTCTGTCATCAGCTGTGCCTGCCCTTCCACGCTAACGGGATACCGGCCGGAAAGCTCCGCAGCATTGGGCAGCCCTGTCATCGCCTGAATGGCCTTCGCAGCAGCCTCGGCGCTGAGCAAATGCTCGGGTCCCCTCACGAAGTATGCGCCTTCGTCACGGTTTGTGCCGATCATGACCGCCACATCTTTAGCTGCTCCGTGTTCAATGGCTTTCTGCGGCTCCTCCGGCAATGTATTTCCGTCCACCACCGGCTGAAAGAGCATTGCAACCCCGGAGGAACCGAATTTCTCATACAATTTGTGCGTAGCTGCGGCTATTGCCTCGGTAGGCAATTCGAACAGCCGATCTCTGTTGGATGCGGCCACTCCCAGCTCGTGCAGCAATGCAGCCGCAATACCTGAGGCGTGAGCCGGGCTGAGCGTCTGGGATGCTCCGCTTTGCAGCACGGCCTTGTGAAATAAGCCTTTGGCAGCCGGCATCGCCAGCAGTGCCGCTATACTCATGGCGCCCGCCGATTCGCCGAATATCGTCACATTGTCCGGATCGCCGCCGAATGCCCTGATGTTATCCCGAACCCATTGCAGCGCCGCAATCTGATCCAGCAGTCCCGCATTGGAGGCCAGCTCTGCTCCAAAAGGCGAGAGATGCAGAAATCCGAACGGACCCAGACGATAGTTAATGGCGACGATCACCACACCGTTTTTTGCAAGCTTCGTTCCATCATAAAGGGACATGCTTCCGGAGCCTGTAACGAAGGCGCCTCCATGAATCCATACCATAACGGGACATGGAGCATCCGTCTTTGGTGCCCAAACGTTCAAATAGAGACAGTCCTCCGATGGAGCAGGCTGTCCCGCCCTTGATCCAAAGATGCCTTCAGCCGACCGCTCCGGTTGGGGACAAACCGGACCAAACTGCGAAGCGTCCCTGATCCCCTCCCAGGATTGCGGAGGCTGGGGAGCGCGGAATCGGAGCGGTCCGACCGGCGGCTGCGCAAAAGGTATGCCCTTCCAGGAAAAAATACCTTCCTCTTCTATTCCCTGAAGCTCGCCATTCTTCGTACTGACCCGTATGTTCACCACCCGAATCTCTCCCTCGCAAATAAGCATGACGATGCTCCTCCCTTTTTCCAGGGCAAGCACCATGCCTTATCTATTTTTTGTCCTCTGCCTCTATTTTATCATTTTCTTCCTTCGGAACCAGCTCGTAAATCTTCTCATCCTCCATCGCATCAATGAGACGGTCCAGCCATTTATAATACGATTCGGCCTGCTTCATTTTGCCGCGGTCCCGCAGCAGCACCTCTTTCACAGTCCCGCTCGCCTCCTCATCCATCAGCAGCTTGTCTACTTCCGATATCGCCTTCCGCAGTATCTGCAAATTCATTTCCACCGCTTTGCGCCACTTGATGGCAAAATAATCGGTAAAGGTCTGATACCAGTCAAACTCCACCTCATATAAATCCTTGCGCGAGCCCTTGGTCCATACCTTGTTCACCATTTTCAGATCCAGCAGCGTGCGCATGCTGGTGCTCATGCTTGTTTTGCTCATTTCCATTTCACGGCCCATATCATCAAGCGTCATCGGTCTATCGGCAAAAAAAAGCAGGCCGTACAAATGCCCCGTGGAAAGCGTCACTCCGTATAAATCCATATTTTTTCCGATCGCTTCTATGACTCTTTTCCTTATTTTCTGCAGGGATTCCTGCTGTTTTTCATCCAAATGGTCCAAGCTCATGCTTGCAACCTCCTGTTCATATCTTAGACGGGAGCGGCTGCTTATATTAGCGCAGTATCATCCGTTGTAAGTTTAAATCTTTGTCTATTTTAAAAAAAGCTGATTCTGTTGTAAAGAAGCGGACTATTGAGCATCCTAAAGGATACTGGAGAATTATACAGCATTGGTTTGTACAGTTTTTCCTGTACGTTCCTTACGAACAGAATTTTCGTTTGATAAATTCACAAATGCTCTGTTACAATTGTTTACGTTGTCAGCCAAGTCCAAACGCTGACCGTGTACAATCCATTGACTTGTGTCAATCGCCATACAAGTGTGTGTTCAAAAAGTCTGGTTTTCAGCACCGAGAAGGTTGAATGAAGCTAGGGACTGAGGAGCGGAGCGTACTTGGGGTACGTGAGCACCGGAAGTCCCGGCTGAATTCAAGATTCGATGTCGAATCTGCATCCCGACTTACTTCGTGATCAAAAGATGACTTTTTGAACAGCCTCTACAAGCACCGTGGGGTTAATGGAAAGCGAAAGATAGAGAGAAAGGTGGATTACATGACCATTTTGGAAGTAAAGAATGTCAGTAAGCTGTTCGGTCCGCGAGCGGAGCAGGGCGTTGCTCTCCTCGAAAAAGGTTGGACCAAGGAACGGATTGCCAAGGAAAAGCAAATCACTGTTGGCGTGAACCGGGCCAATATGCAAATCCAGCAGGGTGAAATTTTTGTCATCATGGGCTTGTCCGGCAGTGGAAAATCGACGCTGGTACGGATGTTCAACCGTCTGATCGAGCCGACCTCCGGGGAAATTCTCGTTCATGATAAGGATTTGCGCAAAATGAGCAAGGAGCAGCTCCGCCAGGTGCGACGCAAAACGATCAGCATGGTTTTCCAGAAATTCGCATTGTTCCCGCACCGCACAGTGCTCGAAAACGTGGAATACGGGCTGGAGATTCAGAAGGTGGATAAAGCCGAGCGTGAAGAAAAGGCCCGTCAGGCGCTTGAACTGGTCGGACTTAAGACCTGGGCCGATAAAATGCCAGATGAGCTGAGCGGCGGCATGCAGCAGCGTGTCGGTCTGGCCCGCGCTCTTGCGAACGATCCTGAAATTCTGCTGATGGACGAAGCCTTCAGTGCGCTCGATCCGCTGATTCGCCGGGATATGCAGGACGAACTGCTGGAGCTGCAGGATAAGATGAAGAAGACGATTATCTTCATTACCCACGACCTGGACGAAGCGCTGCGGATTGGTGACCGAATCGCTCTGATGAAGGACGGGGCTGTTGTGCAAATCGGCACACCGGAAGAAATTATGATTCAGCCCGCCAACTCCTATGTAGAACGCTTCGTGGAGGACGTGGACCTGTCCAAGGTGCTGACAGCCGCCCACGTCATGCGCAGACCCGAGACGATTACACTTGACCGCGGACCGCGGGTGGCCCTGGAGCTCATGCGTGAACGTGGGATTTCCAATCTGTTTGTTATAGACCGTTCCAAGAAATTGCTGGGCGTCATTACAGCCGAGGATACATCGGCTGCCCTTAAGGAAAATAAAAAGCTGAACGACATTCTGATTACGGATGGCCCGCAGGTGCCGCCGGATACCGTCATGAATGATTTGTTTGAAATTACAAGCTCAGCCAAAGTGCCTCTCGCTGTTGTCGATAACAACGGCAGACTTCAAGGGGTTATTGTGCGCGGCGCAGTGCTCGGCGCGCTTGCCGGAGAAGTATCCATCAAGGAGGTGAATGCCGATGCTGCCGAAAATACCGCTCGCTGAATGGATTCAGGCCATCGTCGATTGGATGGGTCTCCATCTTGGCGGATTGTTCAACGTCATCTCAACCGTAATTCAAAGCGTGGTCGGGTTCTTTGCAGGACTGTTCCTGATGCCTCATCCGCTGCTCTTTATCCTGATTGTAGGGATTATCGCCTACCTGATCGGAAGGCTGCCGCTTACGCTGTTTACAGTCATCGGCTTCCTGCTGATTGATAATCTGGGCTACTGGACCCAGACGATGAATACACTGGGGCTTGTCATTACCTCCGCGTTAATCTCCATCATTCTGGGTGTTCCGCTTGGAATATGGTGTGCCTACAGCAGAACCGCTTCGCGCATCATTACCCCTCTGCTTGATTTCATGCAGACGATGCCTGCCTTTGTATACCTGCTTCCTGCGGTAACCTTCTTCAGTCTGGGTGTCGTTCCCGGCGTGATCGCTTCCGTTATTTTCGCCATACCGCCAACGATCCGCATGACGAACCTGGGGATTCAGCAGGTATCCGGCGAGCTTGTGGAAGCTGCTGACGCTTTCGGCTCCACATCAGGCCAGAAGCTGTTCAAAGTACAGCTTCCGCTGGCAATGCCTACCCTGATGGCGGGCATCAATCAGACGATCATGCTGTCCCTGTCCATGGTAGTTATCGCGTCTATGATCGGCGCACAGGGCATCGGTGCGGAAGTATACCGCGCCGTAACCCAACTGCAGATCGGTAAAGGTTTTGAAGCCGGCCTGGCCGTTGTGGTGCTGGCGATCGTGCTTGACCGTTTTACGCAAAATCTGTTCAAGCCCGGGAAGCGTGGCAAGAGCCGGGTAAAAGGCAAGCAAAAAGCCTGGATCGCCGCTGCTGCCACCGTGCTCATTCTTGCTCTCGGATTTACTCAGTATATTGACAGATCCGGCACCTCTGCCAACGGCGGCCAATCAGCTTCAACCGTAGGTGAAGAGGTCGGATACCAAATTATCGGAATCGATGCCGGCGCAGGCATTATGAAATCGACTGCACAGGCCATCAAGGATTATGGCTTAACCGACTGGACACTTGTCGAAGGCTCGGGCGCTGCCATGACCGCAACTCTCGACAAGGCTGTCAAAAATCATGAGCCGATTATCGTGACAGGCTGGACACCACACTGGATGTTCAACAAATATGATCTCAAATATTTGGAGGATCCGAAGAAAACCTATGGCGAAGCCGAGGAGATTCATACCATCGCCCGCAAAGGGCTGAAGGCAGATCATCCAACCGCCTATGAATTCCTGGACCGCTTCGCCTGGACCTCCGATGAAA
The DNA here is from genome assembly GCF_046098255.1 of Paenibacillus jiangxiensis. Taxonomy (NCBI): domain Bacteria; kingdom Bacillati; phylum Bacillota; class Bacilli; order Caryophanales; family Paenibacillaceae; genus Paenibacillus; species Paenibacillus jiangxiensis. Next base: position 11,557 of record NZ_JBJURI010000002.1, on the reverse strand, counting down.
TGGGCGAAATGATGATCGCCATTCAGGATGGCACAAGCCCCGAGCAGGCAGCAAAGGATTGGGCGGCCAAGCACGCCGACAAGATTGACGAATGGACGAAGGGCCTGCAGCCGGTCAACGGCGACACGATCAAACTGAGCTATGTGGCCTGGGATTCGGAGATTGCCAGCACGAACCTGCTCAAATATGTGCTTGAGCACGACCTTGGCTATAAGGTGGAGGCGCTGCAGGTCGAAGCCGGACCGATGTGGACCGGCGTAGCTAGCGGTACTGTGGATGCTTCCCCTGCTGCCTGGCTGCCGCTGACTCATGCCGATTACTGGGCCGAGTACAAGGATAAACTGGATGACCTGGGACCGAACATGACGGGTGTAAAAACCGGACTTGTGGTTCCCGCCTATATGAATATCAATTCCATTGAAGATCTGAAAGGCACGCAAGCTCCTGCGCCGAATGCCGTTGGAGACGAGGTGGACCATCAGATTATCGGGATCGATGCCGGTGCAGGCATTATGAAATCTACCGCGCAAGCGATCAAGGATTATGACTTGACCAACTGGACACTGGTTGAAGGCTCCGGGGCAGCGATGACCGCCTCCCTCGACAAAGCTGTCAAAAACAAGGAGCCGATCATCATTACAGGCTGGACACCACACTGGATGTTCAATAAATATGATCTCAAATATTTGGAAGACCCGAAGAAGACCTACGGGGAAGCTGAGGAAATCCATACCATCGCCCGCAAAGGACTCAAGGCCGATCATCCGACCGCCTATGAATTTCTCGACAGGTTTGCCTGGACCTCGGAGGATATGGGTGAAATGATGACGGCCATACAAGAGGGCGCAAGCCCTGAGCAGGCGGCACAGGACTGGGCAACCAAGCATACCGATAAGGTTGCCGAGTGGACGAAGGGGCTGCAGCCGGTCAACGGCGAACCCCTCAAGCTGAGTTATGTGGCTTGGGATTCGGAGATTGCCAGCACAAATCTGCTCAAATATGTGCTTGAGCATGAGCTGGGCTACAAGGTGGAGGCGCTCCAAGTGGAAGCCGGACCGATGTGGACCGGAGTGGCAAACGGCGATGTAGACGCCTCCCCTGCCGCCTGGCTGCCTCTGACCCATGCCGATTATTGGGCCGAGTACAAGGATAAACTGGATGATCTGGGACCGAATATGACGGGCGTGAAAACCGGACTTGTTGTTCCTGCCTACATGAACATTAAATCCATTGAGGACTTGAAAGACGGAGCAACGGCGGATACTGCTACCGCCGGGGATCTCGGCAAGGAAGTCAGTTACAAGATAGTCGGCACCGATCCGGGTGCGGGCTTGATGAGGCTGACCGCAAACGCTATGAAAGATTACAATTTGTCAGATTGGACACTGATTGAGGGTTCTCCTGCCGCTATGACCGCGGCGCTGGATGACGCCATCAAGAAGAAGGAGCCGATTGTTGTTACAGGCTGGTCACCACATTGGATGTTCAATAAATACGACCTGAAGTATCTTAAGGACCCGAAGAAATCGTACGGTGATCCGGAAGAGATTCACACCATCGGCCGCAAAGGGCTGAAGGAAGACCATCCTGTTGCCTATGAATTCCTTAGCCGGTTCAAATGGACTGCTGAGGACATGGGCGAAGTCATGATTGCGATCCAGGAGGGTACACCACCTGAACAGGCAGCGAAGGAATGGGCTGATGCCCATCCTGAAAAGGTGAAGGAATGGACCCAGGGCCTACAGCCTGTGAACGGAGATGCATTTAAGTTAAGCTACGCAGCCTGGGATTCGGAGATTGCCAGCACGAACGTTTTGAAATATGTGCTTGAAAATAATTTGGGTTATAAAGTCACGGCTCTGCAGGTAGAGCCCGGACCGATGTGGATCGGTGTCGCTACCGGCGATGTAGATGCGAGCGCAGCAGCCTGGCTGCCCCTCACCCACGCTGATTATTACGCACAGTATAAAGATGATATTATTGATGTGGGTACAAGCATGACCGGAGTCTCTTCTGGACTTGTCGTTCCAGCTTACGTTGACGTCAATTCCATAGAAGACTTGCAATCTTAATATATTCGTTAAAAAAATTCCCCGAAGTTTCACCGCTCCGGGGAATTTTTATGATCCAATTATCCTTTTACAACTGCCTGCTCTCCTGCAACCTCCGTTTCACGAGCCTTCCGGAACTGCAGAGGAAAGACGATGAAGGAAAGAAGCAGGCAGACCAGTCCGATCAGGCCGAGGGCCAAAATATCCTTCATGATATATGCCATGTCCAGGCCTTTTAATGTAATGCTTCTGACCGCATCCAGATAATAAGTCAGCGGCAAAATATGAGCCACCCCCCTTAAAAAGGAAGGCATCGCTTCCAGCGGCCATGTATAGCCTGAAAGCATAAAGGCCGGGACCGCGAACAGCATCAGCGTTTGCGTGGCGTCCACTCGTGTTTTCGAGACCATACTGAACAGAAAGCCCAGTCCGCACAAAGCAAAATTAAACAACAGTGATACGAGCACGAACGGCAGCAATTGACCCTTGAACGGTATGTCGAACACCAGCGCGCTCAGACCAAATACCGTAACCACATTCAGCGTGCCTGCAAGGTAATAGGGGACAAGCTTGGCCAGAGCCAGCTTCCACGGTGTAAACCGCCAGCCGGAATATTGCATCCAGGTTCCCCGCTCCTTATCTCTCGTACAGGATAAGGCAATGCCAAGCAGCAGACACTGCTGCAGCGCAGCCGATAACACCCCAAGCGGCATAAACAGCTTATAGTCATAGGTCGGATTGAACAGCACACGTGAACGGAAGGGAATCGCGCTGAACGTGGATGAAGCCTGCTCCTCGTTAAAACCCTTCATTTCCAGAGTTTTCGTCGATACCCCCGCGCTGATGCTGCTGATCACCTGATTGGCAATCCGGCTCGCACTGTTCGAGTACATCATGTTGCTGCCGTCAATGAGTGTCATGACGGGGATATTTTCACCATGCTTAAGCCGTGTCGAAAAATTATTGGGAATAATCAGCCCGACCTTGGCTTCCCCCGCCTCAACCTGCCGCACGGCATCCTCCTCATTGCGCGTTTGCAGTACGACGTTAAAAGTGTCCGTAGCATCAAAGGCCTGAATAATCTGCCGGCTGAGCTGCGAATTATCGCCGTCATACACCGTTACAGGCATTTCCGTAATCCGCTGGTTGGCATACAGAAAGCCAAACATGACCGCATAAATCACAGGTGTAATAATCAGGACCATCAGCAGCCTGCGGTCTTTGACAATTTCACGCCATTCCTCACGGATTACGGTGCGGATTGAGAGGTGGTCATTCATTCGCCTGCGCCCCTTTATCCAGCAGAAAGACTGTTGACCCAGTAGGAACGGAAGCAGGCAGTCCAGCCAGTTCCACCTTTACCCCAAAGGAACGAATATCCATGTCCCCGGAGCTTTGGCTCGGCTTTTGCACCGCAAAGTCGGCAGCCGCGTCAACGACCTTGACCTTGCCTTTGAACTGGCTGTTATCGGCGAGAAGCTTAAGCGTCACCTGATCTCCGGCCTTTAATCCATGCAATTCCGTTTCCGGCACATAAAATTTGGCCCAGCGTTGGGAAGCCGTTTCTATGGAATATACCGTGAAGCCTGCGCTGGCCAGCTCTCCGACATTTAAGGATTTGGAGCTAATGATACCTTCAGCCGGAGCCTTCAGCTCCGTATAGCTCAAATAGGTGCGCGCTTCCTCCAGCGCCGCTTCCGCCTGCGCCACCTGCGATTTGGCCGCCGTCACCGTGGACTGCGCCTGCTCCACTGCCGAATGCGCCTGCTGTACGGAAGCCTGGGCAGCCTTCACGTCCTGCTGCTGCAGCGCAACCTGGCCCGCTCCGGCCTGAGCTTCCTTCACGGCGGCAAGCGCCTGCTCATACTGGGCTTTGGCAGCCGCAATCTCTTCTTCACGGCTGCCTGCCTTGGCCAGTTCAACCTGCTTCTCAGCCGCTTCATATTTCGCCCGGGCCTGCTCTTTATCCAGATTCGCCTGATCCAGCGCTGCCTGTGAAGCCGCTCCGGCGGCAAACAGCTCGCGGGTACGCTCCTGCTGTTTTGCTGCCAGATCATAAGCATCTTTGGCCGCCTTCATATTAATCTCAGCCTGCTGAATTTCCTGGGGGCGCGCGCCAGCCTTTAACGCCTCCCATTTCGCCTTCGCTGCATCAGCGGCTGCCTGGGCCTGCGCGATCTTGCTTGTTGCCGTCTCGGACGTGACCTTGACGGCCTCGCTGCCCTGGCTCTTCTTGGCCTCAGCCGCACTGACGGAAGCCTGGGCCTGCGACACGCCGGCTTTCGCCTGCCCTACATTGGCTTTGGCCGCCTGAAGCGCTGCTTCCGCCTGCTTCACCTTGTCCTGCAGCTCCTTGCTCTCCAGACGGGCAATCACCTGGCCCTTCTTCACCTGATCTCCCTCGTCTACCAACAGCTCGGCAACCCTCCCTGCCGTTTTAAAGCTGGCGTTGATCACATCGGATTCCACATAGGCCGTCGGTGAGGAGCTGCCGCTCCCTTTCTCCGCTCCGGAGGTTTCTCCGCCGCGCTGAAATGCCAGCAGTCCGTAAATGACAGCCGCAATCAGGATGATCATTATTCCGTATACAGAAGCGTTTTTTAGCTTCATAATTCATCACTCCATGATTTATTGGGGACCTTCAGCCCCAAAGCATTATAAATAAACTCTTTAACCGTGCTGCGGACCTCGGGAAGATTGCTGGTATCGCCCCAGACAATCACCCGCATCGGCATGAAAATAAACAAGCCGAAGAGGCAGTTCGCTGTTGTCTGCGTATCCAGCGTCGGCGAGATGTACCCCTGCCCTTTGCCCGAATCAATCTCCCCCTCCATAAATTGGAAATAATTCGCAAGCACCTGCCTGATATCAAAATGCTGATCCTGCGACACCCATCCCTTGCTGGTCAGCAGGCGGCAGAAATCCTGTTCTTCACGCGTAAAATCATAATGCACTTTGATCAGCTGCTCGACCCGCTCAATCACATGCTCCCGCGGAATCGGGTCCATCACCTCTCGAATGCGGCAGACGAACTGCTCCATCCCCATTTTGAGAATATAAATGTACAGCTCCTGTTTATTTTTAAAATTGTAATACAGCGTTCCCTTGGCAATTCCGCACACCCGCGCAATTTCTTCCATATTGGTTTCATTGTAGCCCCGCTCCGAGAAAGCTTTGAGCGCTCCGTTGAAGATGAGCTCCTGCGTCTGTTTTTTCATACGACCTCCTTTTTTGAACTGACCGTTCAGTACAAAAATTCATCTGCTGTGCTCTATTATAGACACGTTCATAGTGCGCAGCAATACAATAATTGCCTGCAAGTGCATTTTAGAACAACCGTCTAAATGGTCCGTACAAATCCTACTTGAGCACGTCATCATACGTGGCCGCCGTAATCGGGAAATACCCGGTATTGACGCTCCATTGCGCCTGCATCGTGCGTATCCCTACTTAAAAGCAAAAAAAGGCCGAGAACAGAGTAAATCCCCCTATTCTCGGCCAGTACCTACGGCGGCATTTTGCCTCCCATTCGGTTATTGCTTATCCAATGACTTGGAGGCCAGCCACTCCATAATTGTTGTTGTTTTTCCGTTAATTACGTTGGAAACCTCGTTATTATATACGTAAATCCAGGAGCTGTGGCCAGTGTATTCATACGGTGTTCCGTCGCTATTCTTGTACAAACCGGAAGTATCTACTACGTTATCGAATAAAGATAGATGAACGTCCTTCGCTCCGGCATCGATCAGACGGTTGTAAGTTGGAACCGCATACTCGTTGGGCGGAACCACGGTATCGGTTTTGGCCGCCACAAACCAGATCGGCAGATCCTTCATTACACGAATTTGTTCATCCGTAATGAGGGTATCCTTCAAGGCCTCGCACACGGCCATGGCTCCGGCAAAATAATCCTTATAATCACGCATCATCAGCATGGTCATATACCCGCCGTTGGAGTCTCCGCCAATGTATATCCGGTTCGTATCAATATCCTTGTTCTTGGCCACATAATCCTTGATCAGGGCCATCAGCGCTTCCTCATACTTAGAGGTACCGTCCCCAAAGCCTGTAAAACCGTCCATCCAGTAAGTTGGTGTCTGAGGTGCCAGTACGTAAGCTCCGCCAAAATAGGATTGAATGTCCCTGGAGGCAAAATTGACGGCTTTGTTTCCGGCAATCGCAATCGTCGGGTCAATCCCCCCCTCTCCCATGCCATGCAGCCAGATGATCAAAGGATTTTTCCCTTTGTCTTTTGCCGGGGCATAATCGGCATAGGTTAAAGTAACCCCGTTAAAAGCGGCTGTGCCTGTTGTGAATTCATCAACAAGCCCTCTTACCTCTCCGGCGGATGTGTTCACGGTCAAACCGGAAATCGTGCCAGCGCCGGTTTTAATTGCTTTCTGCTGGGTAATGGTATACTGGTTGTCGTTCCAGTCATTAAAGCCTGATCCCGCAGAGTCATAATTTATGGCTGAGCCCAGCGTTAACGCCGGCCCGATTTCCATTTCCAGCACGGCGTATCTACCGGTTTGCTTTACGGGATTGCCGTCTTTGTCCGCAACATAAGCCTTCGTGACCTTGCGTTCCCCCTCCTCTAGAAAAGGATCTGCCAATCTGCTGTCGCTTCGTTTCACATGAACCTTAAACGTATCCCAGGTTATTGCATTTTTAGGTACCGGCTTTCCCAAATCCACGATTACCTTCGTAATGGTCGGTCCCCAGTCCTCAACCTCCACAACTGTCCGATAGGACGCAGGCCGGTTTTTTACATCCTTGGCCCATGCACCGGTGCTGAAGGCAAACGTTGTACCAACAGCCAGTGTGCAGAGCATGGTCATTTTAGCGGCTTTTTTCAGTCGTTTCAACATGATGGTCTTACCTCCCGAGTAATTTATGAAGCGCTTACACATTATATTGTAAAAAATTCAATTTATACATCCTTCCCTACATACAACCTCAATCCATTGTAATTACAAGAAAAATGGCTTCAGCAGAGCGAGCACCAAAGCCATTTTATCTTGAATCTGCCAATCTGTTATCTGTTAACCACCCGTTCGAGATGGATCGTCAAATAGAGCATTTCTTCGTTCGTCAGCTCGTGGTTGTATTCCTTTTTGACGAACTTTTTGATTTTCTCCGTGCATTCCGCGGCATCCGGATGCTTCTCTTTGATAATCTTATATAAATAGTCATAATTATTATCATAATGTGTCCCTTTAAAAATGCGCTGGGCAAAAAACTTCAAGTGTGTGATAAAGCGGAAATAGCTTAAGGAGTCTTCATCAAATTCAGTCTTGAAATGATATTTCACAATCGTCATGATTTGCTGGATGAACTTTGTAATGTTCATGGTGTTCACGACTTCTTCATTCATTTCCGCATTGATGATATGAATGGCAATAAACCCGGCTTCATCCTCGGGCAGCTCGATATTAAATTTTTGATTAATCTGCTCAAGTGCCTTCTTGCCGACCTGAAATTCTTCTTTATATAACTGCTTGATTTCCCACAGCAAGGCATTTTTGATTTCCAGCCCCTGCTGTTGTCTTTCTATAGCAAAGTTGATATGGTCCGTCAAGGACACATAAATATTCTCGTTCAGCTTTTTACCCAAAGTGTTCTTGGTATAATCAATAATTTCTTCAACAACGACGACCAGCTCGATGGGCACCTCGCGAAGAAGCATTTTGAAATTGTCGGATGTTTGTTTATTTTTCAAAGCAAAGACCTTTTCGATCTTGTCTTCTTCCACATCATCGCCAGGCTTTTTCTTAAAAGCAAGCCCTCGTCCCATCACGACCAGCTCAGCGCCATCCTCCTGATTTACGCTTATTACATTGTTGTTAATGACCTTTGCTATCTTCACGATCTTTCGCCCCCGTTTTTTGCCCCTGCAAGAGTCGCCGATCCTATGATCATGCCCTGCTTTCTTTCTATATAAACACACAAAATAAACACACAAAAAACCTAAGCATTACAAAATAAATAAGACCCCTTGATCTTACATTTTGCACCTTAGGTTTTGCCTGCGCACAGTAACAATCCTAATGATTTTCAGTTAACTAAGTTAAGTATATAGCGGGTCCATGTGTCTGTCAACGCTTTCAATTCATACGCAAATAAAAACGAAAACCCTTTTGAATCAAGGATTTCCGTTTTCATTTTCACAGTTTCACCGCTGTTGGAAAGTGCTGTTCATGCCTTAGAGATTTGCACCGTTAGATTGTATTACACTCTTGTACCAGTTAAAGCTCTTTTTCTTTCTTCTTTCCAGTGTTCCTTTGCCTTCGTTATCCCGGTCCACATAAATATATCCGTACCGTTTTTTCATCTCACCGGAGGAAGCGCTGACGATATCGATCGGCCCCCAGCTGGTGTATCCGATAATCTCTACGCCGTCCTTGATGGCCTCGCCCATTTCAGCGACATGCCGCTTCAGGTAGTCGATTCTGTAGTCATCATTGATTTCCCCATCAGGCGAAACCTCATCGTTAGCCCCAAGCCCGTTCTCTACCACAAACAGCGGTTTTTGATAGCGGTCATGCAGCTGGTTGGCCGTGATGCGGAAGCCCTTCGGATCGATCGTCCATCCCCACTCGGATTTGTCCAGATAAGGGTTGGCCACGGAGCCGAAGACGTTGCCGCTGGTCATGTTCTTCACGACCTCCGGATCCGTACTTGTCGTCCGGCTTGAATAGTAGCTGAAGCCAATATAATCCACCGTATGATTTTTCAGAATGGCTTCATCTTCCGGCTCCATGGTGATGTTGAGGTTATGATCCTTGAAGAAACGTTTGGCATACCCAGGGTATTCCCCGCGTGACTGTACATCAATGAAGAAATAGGACTCGCGATCCTTTTCCATCCCCTGGAAGACATCTTCCGGATTGCATGTATACGGATAGAAGCTGCCTGCGGCGAGCATACAGCCAATTTTTCCGTCTGGAATGATCTCATGGCACGCTTTCGTGGCCAGTGCGCTGGCAACAAGCTGATGGTGTGCGGCCTGGTACTGAATTTCCTTGATATTGTCCCCTTCTTTAAATACGAGACCCGCACCGAGAAACGGGAGATGCAGCAGCATATTGATTTCATTGAAGGTCATCCAGTATTTTACCTTGTCTTTATACCGGTTGAAGACGGTCTTGGAGTAGGTTTCGAACAGATAGACAAGCTTGCGGCTTCTCCAGCTGCCGTATTTTTCAATCAGATGCACCGGTACATCAAAATGGGCGAGGGTGACGACAGGCTGAATATTGTGCTTAAGCATTTCATCAAACAGATCATCATAAAATTGCAGGCCTGCTTCATTCGGCGTCTCATCTTCCCCAGTTGGGAAAATACGCGCCCAGGAGATCGAGACACGCAAGGCCTTAAAGCCCATTTCGGCAAACAAGGCCATATCTTCTTTATAACGATGATAGAAATCAATCGCTTTATGAGAAGGATAGAATTCCCCTTCCAGAGGGGTGAAGGATGGAACATTGCCCTTCATAATCGCTCTTCTGTGCTCGCCCGTAGGCAATAAATCAACGATGGTCAGCCCTTTGCCGCCTTCAAGATAAGCTCCTTCCGCCTGATTGGCGGCGATGGCTCCGCCCCATAGAAAATCACTGGGAAAGACACTGTTGGACATGGTAAAAACTCCTTTGCTAAGTATTTGCCAAATTGGCAGGGCCGGATAATGAAAAAACCTGAGCCGAAATTGAATACACGTGTAGTGTAATCAAGTCGGTCCAGGTTATGCCCTCTCGGTAACATTCCATGAAATTATGTTCGCTTAGCTATAACTCTAACAACTATTTTGGACAAAGTCAATAAGGAAGCGGATACATGACTATGAACCTCTATGCTTTATAAAGTGTATAATATAGAGGTGTCAAAAGGGTACTATTATCATTTTTCCCAACAGATGGGGAATGTAAAGAGGAGGTGTTTCTTGTGAGTGAAAGAGAGCAATTCGTTACGGATGAAAATCTGAGAGTCTTTACCATGAAAAATTATTTTGTTGATTCCAGGCACAAAAAAGTTCATTGGAACTGGGCAGCATTTTTTCTGACTTCCTTCTGGTTGTTTTATAGGAAAATGTATCTGTTAGGCTTCGTCTATTCAATTTTTACGATACTCGTTCAGTATCTTATTCCATCCTCCTGGACCGTAATTATAATGAACTGGACAGTTTCCATTTTGTTTGGCATGTTCGGCAATGCTATGTATCTCAAATATGCGGAAAAGAAGATCATCCGAATCTGCGAGACATATGCCGACGATTCTACGCGTATTTCGGAATTCTACGATCAGGGTGGCACCAGCTTAAGAGCAGCCATCCTTATTCCGGTGGGGATTGGCATCATCCATTATGTAATTAATCAAGTTTTTTTAGCCTGAGTGTACATTCTGTTATTTCATGAGGATAAAAACCAAGACCAAATCTCTTATTTTATTCAGTACATGTGGAAATACTATTAAAACAAGGATAACGTCTTATATAATCTAGCTAAATAGTAAAGGAGCCGATACATATGAATAAATATGGAATGCAAGCCAAATTCACCGCCAAGCCCGGTCAAAGGGATGTGCTGGCTAACATGTTATTGGAAGCAGCCGCTGGCCTGCGGTCTATAAAAGACTGTGAACTATACATCGTTAGTGCGCCTGAAACGGATCCATACGCGGTATGGGTAACGGAGGTATGGAGCAGCTCTGAAGCTCACAAGGCGTCCCTTTCTCTGGAGGAAACAAAAGCTGCAATTCAACGTGCAAAACCTTTAATCGATGGAGTAGAAGCTATAGAATTAAAACCCCTTGGAGGAAAAGGGATCAGTTCCTGATAGATCGTTCCCGAAATTCGCTTCTAAAAGTGTACCCCTTAGACCATTGCGAAATCCCTCGAAGGGTTTTGGCAAATGTTTATTCTAAGGGGTACACTTCATTTCTACGGCTAAGATCTATTCATGAAAAATTCCAGACACTTAGAAATTATGACTTCGTGACCTCGTCTGGCTTGGTTCCTGCGGACTTGGTAGACTGACCGTCTACATAGGCTTCGGACAGCATGTAAATCGCGATTGAGCCGAAAGCGCCGATCAGTCCGACGATTTTCACTGTCACTTCTGAATCACTAGCGTAACCAAAAACCGTTAGCGCGGCAGTTGCAAGACCGGCGAGAAGCGCCCAGAACTTCCGGCTCGCCACTTTTTTCTTCCAATCAATCATGATCGTCCCCTCCTCAGCCGAAGCAGCCCCGGCTTGTCTTCTATGATTTTATTGAGCTATGCTCGTAGTTATTGTATTCATTCAAATCCCCATTGCCTTTGCTGCAGCCTAATTTAAATCCAAAAAATAACAAATGGGTGCAGCAAAAAGCACGCCTTTTTTTGGCGCGCCTTGGATTCAAACTATTTTTATTGAAAAAGGCTCCCTCTCGGGCAATGTCATTTAGTTAAGGCGCAGGGCCAAAAATCAAAAAAAGAGCAGGTTATCGAAAAGATAGCCCGCTCTTTTTT